>VGHX01000096.1 GCA_016868055.1 Betaproteobacteria bacterium | reverse complement strand
GATGCTTTCGCGCGCATCTTGTGTCAACCGGCAGCGGGCGTGTCCCGGCACCGGCAATTGTTGGTGCTGTTAGGTGATCCGGCGGCGATGCCACCGCCACCCCCGCCAGAGAATAGCAACTCGGATCGGCCGCGCCGCGCACGCAGGGAGGGTGCTGACTGATGATGGATCGCCAGAACATTCTGTTGCCCGTGAGCCCGGGGTTCATTGCGTTTAGCTTGCTGGCTGCATTTTTTCTGAACCTGTTCCCTTGGGGCGGTTGGAGCTGGGTACCTGATTTCGTTGCGCTGACGTTGGTGTTCTGGAGTATCTACCAGCCACGCAAAGTGGGCATTGGTATCGCCTTCCTGATGGGTTTGGTGATGGATGTGCACAGCGCCTCGCTGCTGGGCGAAAATGCCTTGGCCTATACCTTGCTGTCTTATTTTGCGATCACCATCCATCGGCGCGTGCTGTGGTTCCGATCAACGGTGCAAGCGCTGCATGTGCTTCCGCTGCTGCTGGTGATGCAAGTCGTGCAGGTACTGGTACAGCTCGCGGTCACCGGTAAGACACCAGGCTGGAGCTACTTTATTCAAAGCTTTGTCTCCACCGCAGTCTGGCCGATTGTCTGTTGGTTGCTGCTGGCGCCGCAGCGTCGAGCGGTCGACCGTGACGATACCCGACCGATCTGATGCGACGGTCTGTCATGTTTGTGAGTCGTAGGCCTGCGCCGTGACTGAAATCAAAGATACCGAACGCGAGATACAGCTGTTCCGAGTACGGCTGTCGGTCGCTGGCTTGGTGGTGCTGATCTGCTTTGGCTTGTTGATGCTGCGCTTCATCTGGCTGCAAGCAGTCCGTCATAGCGAGTACTACGAGCGAGCCGAGAGTAATCGCATTTCGGTGGTGCCAGCAGTGCCTAATCGCGGTTTGATTATTGACCGCAATGGCGTAATCTTGGCGCGTAACTACTCCGCTTACACACTGGAAATCACGCCGGACAAAATCAACCGTCCGCTCGACACGGTGATTGATGAGTTGGCCAAAATTGTCGACATTCAGCAGAAAGATCGCAAACGCTTCCGTCGCCAGATGGAGGAATCCAAGTCGTTTGAAAGCTTGCCGATTCGAACCCGCCTCACCGATGAAGAGGTGGCACGCTTTGCGGCACAGCGATACCGCTTTCCCGGCGTCGATATCCAGGCGCGTCTGTTTCGCCAATACCCGTTGGGGCAGACTGCCTCGCACATGATTGGCTATATTGGACGTGTCAATAAGCGTGAGGCAGAGCGGCTTGAAGAGAGTGAAGACGCGGCGAATTACCGAGGTACCGAGTACATCGGCAAGGAAGGTATCGAAAAAAGCTATGAGCGCGAGCTACATGGCATTACAGGCTACGATGAGATCGAGGTATCTGCAGGTGGTCGTGCTAACCGCACCTTGTCGCGCAGCGCGCCAACACCCGGCAATAATCTGATTTTGTCGGTTGATATCGAGCTGCAAAAAATTATTGAAAAGGCATTCGGCGATCGACGCGGCGCATTGGTTGCGATCGAGCCGGCTACCGGCGATGTGTTGGCCTATGTCTCAATGCCAACCTTTGACCCTAACCTGTTCGTTGAAGGTATTGATTCCAAAAGCTGGGAAGATCTGAATACCTCGCTCGACAAGCCACTGCTGAACAGGCCGCTGATCGGCTCCTACCCGCCGGGGTCAACGTTCAAGCCTTACATGGCGCTGGCCTCGCTGGAGCTTGGCAAGCGTACGCCTGAGATGGCGATCTCCGATCCCGGCTATTTCTGGTTCGGGAATAATCGCTTTCGCGATGACAAAGAGGGAGGCCACGGCCGGGTCGATATGTATAAATCGATCGTTCAGTCGTGTAACACCTTCTATTACGTGTTGGCGAATGATCTAGGCATTGATGCGATTCATGATTTCATGAAGCCGTTCGGCTTTGGTCAGCTGACGGGCATCGACTTGGAAAATGAGCGACGCGGTGTCTTGCCATCACAAGATTGGAAGCGCAAAACCTTCAAGCGCCCGGAGCTCCAAAAGTGGTATGCGGGCGAGACTATTTCGGTGGGCATTGGTCAGGGCTACAACTCGTTTACACCCATACAGCTTGCCCACGCGGTATCTAACCTGGCAAACAATGGCGTGGTAATGAAGCCGCACTTGGTGAAATCCATCGAGGACCCCAACTCCAAGGCGCGCAAGCTCACGGTACCCAAAGAAAGTTATCGCATCCCGCTGCGGCAGGAGAATATTGAATTCGTCAAAAGCGCAATGATCGGTGTGACTAAAGAAGGTACCTCAGCCCGATCTTTCGCGAATGCGCCGTATACCTCAGGCGGAAAGACCGGTACCGCGCAAGCAGCGGCTATGAGTAAAACTGTCAAGTACGATGCCAGCAAGATCGCAGAGCGGCTGCGCGACCATTCACTTTATGTCGCGTTCGCGCCAGCTGACAAGCCAAGAATAGCGCTTGCTGTCATTGTCGAGAACGCCGGCTTTGGCGCTGCTGCTGCGGCACCGATCGCCCGACTTGCGATTGACTACTACCTTTTGGGTAAGCGCCCGGATGAGCCTGTGGCTAAGGTCGAGGCAGCGCCAGCAGAGCCGCAGAACCGTACCGACACCACCAAGCCTGATACGAAAAAGCCCGAAGCTGGTAAACCGGAAGCTAGTAAACCAGAAATCGGTAAACCGGAAGCCGGTAAACCCGAGCTGCAGAAAGCAAATCCGGGCAAGCCCGAAGAGAAGAAACCTGCTGCAGCCAAACCAGAACCTGCCAAAGCGGAGGCCGCTCAGTCAGAGCCGAAAGCGGCTACCGCAGCCAAGCAGCCAACCACGCCGACGGTAAACACGGCAACAGGTACCATCAAGAAAAACGAGCAAAGGAGCGCTCCCTGATGCTGTCCTACGCCGATAACGCACGCGGATTGATCCTCGATTCGGTCAAGCGCCGACTACTGATTTTTGACCGCTCGCTTGCGATTGTCGTCGGCCTGATCATGTTGCTGGGCTGTCTTGCGGTGTCATCGGCCGGGTTGGATTTTCCTGGTCGCTTCGAGGGCCATGTCCGCAATATCGCGGTCGGCATCATGGTGATGTGGGTCGCCGCCGCTATACCGCCGCAAAAACTGATGCGCTTCGCGCTGCCGATTTACCTGATTGGGCTTGGATTGCTGATTGGGGTCGCCATGTTCGGTCTCGTAAAAAACGGCGCTCGCCGGTGGCTGAACGTCGGCGTCATTATTCAGCCTTCCGAGATCATGAAACTCGCCCTGCCGCTGATGCTGGCGTGGTACTTTCAGAAACGTGAGGGCATGATTCGCTGGCGTGACTTTCTGGTAGCCGGCTTGTTGGTACTTGCGCCGGTAGGCTTGATTTTGCGTCAGCCGGATCTTGGCACTGCAATGCTGGTGATTTCATCCGGATTTTTTGTCATCTTCCTGGCAGGGCTGTCGTGGCGCTTAATTATCGGCATGATTATCGCGGGGCTTTCCAGTTTGCCGCTGGTGTGGTCGATGCTGCACGATTATCAGCGCGGGCGCGTGCTCACGCTGATCGATCCAACGTCAGACCCGCTGGGTAAGGGCTTCCACATCATTCAGTCAACGATTGCGATTGGCTCAGGTGGCTTGATCGGTAAGGGTTGGTTAAATGGCTCGCAGGCGCATCTTGAGTTTATCCCCGAGCGAACTACCGACTTTATTTTTGCGGTGTTTTCTGAAGAATTCGGCTTGATAGGCAATGCGGTGCTGCTGGTGCTGTACTTGATGCTGATCGGGCGCGGTCTGCTGATCGCTGCTAATGCGCCCACCTTGTTCTCAAGACTGTTGGCCGGTGCAATTACCTTGTCGGTGTTCGTCTATGCCTTCGTCAACATGGGTATGGTGAGCGGCATTTTGCCGGTGGTGGGCGTGCCGCTACCGTTCATGAGCTACGGTGGCACTGCGTTCATGACATTGTCGCTGGCGATCGGCACCTTGATGAGCATTCAGCGGCATCGCAAGCTCGTACAGACCTGATATGGATGTCGCGCTGCGCTCATCGTTAATCCGCCGAGCAAGTTTGTTGGTGCTGCTGGCAGTGATGTCTGCGTGTAGTACAGTAACGGTTCCTGCCCGCGAAGAGAACCGCACGCGCGAGCAAGCCGGCACCACCTCTGCCAGTATCAGCTCGACAGCGACCCCGAAGCGTGCCGGCGCCTATTACCAAGACGATGGGCCGCCCGACCGCGTACCGCCGGGTTTGCTCGACACACCCGACGCTGATCCCAAGGTAGAGCCGTATCTGCGCGGTCCGAGCAAGCCTTACGCGGTAATGGATCAGATGTTCGTGCCCATTACCGATGCACGGCCTTACGTGCAGCGAGGTATCGGTAGCTGGTATGGCCGCAAATACCATGGCCGTAAAACAGCTTCCGGTGAGCCGTATGACATGTTCGCGATGAGCGCAGCGCACCCGATACTACCGATCCCCTCCTATGCGCGAGTCACCCACCTGCGTAATGGTCGGCAAGTCATCGTCAGGATTAATGATCGCGGCCCTTTCATTGCGTCGCGCATTATCGATCTCTCGTATGCCGCAGCACTAAAATTGGACATGGTGCGTGGCGGTAGTGCCGAGCTTGAGGTAGAGCGTTTACTACCCGATGAAATTGCACGTTTACAAGCAGCCAAGCGCGCGTCGCTGTCGCAAAGTCAGGAGCGCTGATCTGCGATTTCCAGTGCCATTGCATACAGCTTATTTTTTTTTAGTCCGGTAATTTTTGCGGCCAACGCCGCCGCCTGGCTGACGGGGCACTCTTCGAGCAGCAGCATCAGGAGTCGGCGCGCTTCCTTTAATTCATCGTCTTCTTTGCCACCACCACTCGCGCCCTCGATCAGCAGCACGAACTCACCACGCTGCCGATCAGAATCAGCAGCGAGCCACTCAGGTGCGTCGGATAAACTGCAGCGGTGAATCTGTTCGAACAGCTTCGATAGCTCGCGTGCGATCACGATGCGGCGCTGATGACCAAAGACGTCTCGCAGGGCGCTCACCGTATCAAGCACCCGGTGCGGGGCCTCGTAAAACACTAATACAGCGGCTGAATCTGTCAATGCGCGTAGCGCTGAATCACGCTGCGCGTGTTTAGTCGGTAGAAAGCCAACGAACTGAAAACCTTCCCCGCTCAAGCCACTGGCCGATAAGGCGGCCACGCTTGCCGATGGTCCGGCAATCGGTATCACGGTAATACCTTCATTGAGTGCGGCGTCGACTACGCGTGTGCCCGGATCGGAGATGGCCGGAGTACCCGCATCCGAAACCAGCGCGATTCGCTCGCCACACCGCAGCCGCTCCATAATTTTTTGCGCTGCTGCAGCCTCATTGTGCTGATGAGTGGCAATCAATGGTTTGGAAAAACCATAGCGCTTGATCAGCTGACCGGTATGACGCGTGTCTTCGCAAGCAATTGCATCAACCTGCTCGAGAACGCCTAGCGCTCGAATACTGATATCACTCAGGTTTCCAATCGGGGTCCCAAGCACATACAATGCGCCCGCCGGAAAACGCTGCGATGCCGTATCTTCGGCGAGTGACGTGAGCAGTGCGGCAAGATCAGACGAGAGAGGAGTTGTCATGGTTGACCGATGAGAATTGATTGCGCCACCCTGCTGCAGGTCAACGCCATTGGTATTGTACAAAACACCCTCACCCATCAATGAAGCAAACCACCACTGAATCAGGCCGGCTGGCAGAAGACCGCGCGCTGGCCTATTTGCAGTCACACGGCTTGGTACTGATCAAACGGAACTTCCGAAGCAGGCGTGGCGAGATCGATCTCATCATGCGTGATGCGTCAACCTTGGTATTTGTCGAGGTCAGGCAGCGCAAGAACCACCGATTTGGTGGCGCAGCCGCCAGTATCACTCCCACCAAACAAGCGCGGCTGTGGCAGTCTGCGCAAGTGTTTATGCAGCGCTTCCCCAGCTCGCCCGCGTGCCGCTTCGACGCAGTTTGCATCGATGGCACTACTCTGACCTGGTTGCGCCACATCCTCAGTGCCTGACGCCCGCATGCGCTTGGTAGCAAGAGTCACCTTGAAACGATCACGGCTTTATAATCTTGCGTATGCGGAGAGAACGAATACTCGAGCAATTTCATGAGAGCGCCGAACTGAATCATCAGGCCGCCGCTGCGCTAGCGCAACCCATTGCCGAGGCAATCGATCTCATGTTTACCGCGCTTGCCAATGGCAATCGCATCCTCTCCTGTGGTAACGGCGGCTCGGCCGCAGACAGCCAGCATTTTGCCGCCAAGCTGGTGGGACGTTTCGAGCGCGAGCGTCTGCCATTGCCCGCGATTGCGCTGTCCACCGACACATCGGTACTGACGGCGATTGGTAATGACTACGGCTACCACGAAATTTTCGCCAAGCAGATCCAGGCGCTTGGGCAGGCCGGCGATGTATTGCTGGCGATTTCCACTTCGGGGCAGTCAGGCAATGTGGTGGCAGCGGTCGAGGCGGCGCAAGAGCGCGATATGCGCATCGTGGCCCTAACCGGTAACGGAGGCGGCGCACTATCGAGTATCCTCTCGGACATGGATGTCCATATTTGTGTGCCGCATCAGCGCGTCTCGCGTATTCAAGAAATGCACCTGTTAACAATTCATTGTCTTTGCGACGGCATAGACGTCGCACTTTTTGGAGGAGATGCCGAATGAAACTAGCGCTACCGATTAATGCTCGCCGCTCGCTACTTGGGCTGGCACTGGGCGCTGCGCTGTGTGCCAGTCTGCAAGGCTGTGTGCCATTGGTAGTGGGCGCGACCGCAGTCGGGTCTATGGCTGCTGTTGATCGGCGCTCCATCGGCATGCAAACCGATGACAAAACCATAGAACTTAAAGGCGAGGGTCGAGCCAGCAAAATCACCGGCGACAAAGGGCGGGTTGCTGTCACCAGCTACAACCGTATGGTGGTAATCACCGGTGAGGTTACCGACGAAAAAATGAAGGCCGAGGTCGAGGCACAAATTAAAACACTCGGTGACCTCAAGCGTCTTGAAAATGATCTTGAAATTGCGCCAGTATCCTCCGTCAGCGCTCGCTCTGCAGATTTGCTCATTACCAGTAAAGTCAAAGCCGCAATCATCGATACCAAAGATTTGTATATCAGTGCATTCAAAATACACACCGACCGCGGCGTGGTCTATTTGTTAGGTCGCGTCACTCAGCGCGAAGCCAAGCTAGGCGGTGAAGTTGCACGTAATGCGGCAGCGAATATTCGTAAAGTGGTTACCCTGTTCGAGTACATCAGCGAAGAGGAATTGCTGGAGATGAAGGCGAAGCCGTCACCGGAAGATAATCGCGCACCAGCAAGCACCAAATAACCAACTCTCCCGGTCGAGCTGCGTCTGCGTCGACCGGGCGTCTATAATCACCGACACTGCTCGTTCACCCAAATAAATCTATGTCCAAGCATTATCCGCGCCGAATCGCTGGTTTGACCATTATTCAAACCATGTCCATCCTGGCGATTCTGGGCGTCGTACTCTTCCTGGCGCTGTCGCTGCTCAAGCGCGAACCGGCGCCGGTCGCCACATTCAATACGCTCAAGGGAGAGCAGCTCAGCACCGAATCCTTGCGCGGTAAAGTCGTACTGGTCAATTTTTGGGCGACTAGTTGCGGGAGCTGTATTGCCGAGATGCCGCAGATGGTTGGTACCTTCAACAAATACCGCGAGCAGGGATTTGAATTGGTCGCGGTCGCCATGAGCTACGACCCGCCACAGTATGTGCAAAACTACACCGAGACCCGGCAGCTGCCATTCACAGTCGCTTTAGATACCAATGGAAGCAATGCCAAAGCATTCGGTGATGTACAACTGACGCCGACGTCATTTCTCATTGATAAAAACGGAAATATTCTGAAGCGATTCGTTGGCATTCCTGATGAGGCGGGGTTGAATAAGCTCATCGAAAAGGCACTCTCCGCTTAAAACTGCTGCAAAGGTGCCGCTGGCGTTGTTGGGGTCGCCTTGCCGTACGTCATGTACTGTCTGCGGCGCCCCCGCCTAGCCATCGGCACCTTTGCAGCAGTTTTTCAACCTTCGGGCAGATGGACGCTAGCGTTGTTGCTGCAGCCTTGTAGCAGGTCATGTACCGTCTTCGGAGTTCCTGCTTAGCCATCGACACGGTTGCAGCAGTTTTTCAACCTGCGGGCGGATGGACGCTAGCGTTGTTG
>VGHX01000095.1 GCA_016868055.1 Betaproteobacteria bacterium | reverse complement strand
TTGTCGACATCATCGCTGTGTTACCGCATGACTTTGGCGCACGACCGCTGTATGAAGCGGATCTGATTGTTGAAGTCAAAGACGCTGGATTGGCGGAGGCCACCACACCGCTCGAGGCACTGGCGCATTTAGAGTCGATTGTGCCTTTCATTGAATTACCCGATCTGATGCTCGATGGTCAGTTTTCCGGAAATCGATTTACTGCAGTGAATGTGGGTTTTCGTGGTGGTGTGGTCGGACAAGAGATCCCGGTGCAGGTAACGCAAGCATTCGCAGATTTATTGGCGAATATGACGGTGGTGCTGATTGATGAAGCTGATGGTAATAAGGAGCTCGGTCGATCGAAGGGTAATGCGATCATGGGTAACCCGCTGAATGCAGCGATCTGGTTGGCAAAATCCTTGAAGCAAGCCGGCATCAAGTTGAAAAAAGGCGATTTACTGAGTTTGGGTAGTTTGATTACACCCGCGCCAACTGAGGCCGGCCTGCGGGTTCGCTTGAAGTACATTGGCTTGCCGGGTGATCCCACTGTGTCGGTGGTGTTTAATTAAAAATAAACGACTGGATCCCGGCCTGCGCCGGGATGACTCGCTAGGGGCCGTGAATTAATCCGAATTGTTGGGTCCCAGCGTGCGCCGGGGAAATTTGAGGGGACATTGAATGATGCAATACACACGTTTTTTGCCTTGGGTGTTGACCGGGTTTGGCGTATTCCTGTTGTTGCCGATCTCGATTTGGTTATCACTGTTATCGCTGGCATTGTTCTTTGTCGGTTTGCACGACTATCGGCAAACGCATCACGCAATTTTACGTAACTATCCGGTGACGGGTCATTTGCGCTTCATGCTCGAATATATTCGGCCAGAGATACGGCAGTATTTTCTAGAGAGTGATGAAGAAGATCTGCCGTTTTCGCGCAATCAGCGTGCGATGGTGTACTCTCGCGCTAAACGACAAAATGACAAACGTGGCTTCGGCACGATACGCTCAATGTACGCCAGCGATAGCGAGTGGTTCGTCCACTCGGCCGCACCCAAGCATGCCGACCCGGCAACGATGCGTGTGCAAATCGGCGGCCCGAATTGCAAACAACCGTATTCGTCATCGATTTTCAATATCTCGGCGATGAGCTTCGGCTCGTTGTCGCCAAATGCAATTCGTGCGCTGAATCGCGGTGCGCAAATGGGTGGCTTCGCGCACGACACCGGTGAAGGCTCGATCTCGCCGTATCACCGTGAGCACGGCGGTGATCTGATTTGGGAAATCGGTTCTGGGTATTTTGGTTGCCGTAATTCGGCGGGTCATTTTGATGCGGAGAAGTTTGCGCAGCAGGCGCAGTCACCGCAAGTGAAGATGATTGAGATAAAACTTTCGCAGGGTGCCAAGCCAGGACATGGCGGCGTGCTGCCCGCTGCGAAGGTGACCGCTGAGATTGCCAGCACTCGGGGCGTGCCGATGGGTCAGGACTGTGTCTCGCCCGCTGGCCATAGTGAATTCTCGACGCCACTCGGTTTGGTAGATTTCATTCGTCGGTTGCGCGAACTGTCGGGTGGAAAACCAGTCGGTTTTAAATTGTGTATTGGTCAACCATGGGAATGGTTCGGCATTGTGAAGGCGATGCTGAAAGAAGATACCTGGCCAGACTTTATAGTGGTCGATGGCAGCGAAGGCGGTACCGGCGCCGCACCGGTTGAATTCAGCGACCACATGGGTATGCCGATGCGCGAAGGGCTGCGCTTGGTGCACAACACGCTGGTGGGTGTGGGTAAACGTGATCTGTTGAAGATTGGTGTGTCCGGCAAAATTATTTCTGCGTTTGATGTGGCGCGCGCGATGGCGCTCGGCGCTAACTGGTGTAACTCTGCACGTGGTTTCATGTTTGCGCTGGGTTGTATTCAATCGCGTTCATGTCATACCGACCATTGCCCAACAGGGGTTGCTACGCAAGACCCTGATCGTCAGCGCGCGTTAGTGGTACCTGACAAAGCCACGCGCGTTAAAAACTTCCATGATCTGACGGTTGAGGCTGTGGCTGAACTGGTGGGTGCCGCTGGCTTGGAGCACCCTGAGCAAATCACGCCGCACTACATCATGGTGCGCGATGGATCGGGGCAGGCGGTGTCACTCGATACGCAAATTCCGACACTGGCGCATGGTGTGTTACTCGATGAATCGCAGCTGACAAGCTTGCCGGAGCCGTTCCGCAGCGAGTGGCAGCTTGCTAGTGCCGAGAACTTTGCGCGCGTAACACTGGCAACTGCGCCGGTTTAATGCTGACCTTGGCCTCGATTGCTTCGCCGAGGTATTCACCATCGACGGCCATGGGTACGGGTTGTTGTGCTTTGATGAGTAAATTGCCAAAGCATTGGTGAATGACGCCGGGTTCGCCCAGATGGCGCCCGAGCAGCATTCGCGGCAGTAGTGACAGCACACGCAGCACGCCCATGCGTTCAGCCACCATCAAATCCAACGCGCCATCATCAATCATCGCGCTTGGTGCGATTTGCATGCCACCACCATAGGTCGCCGAATTGAGTGCGCTGGCGAGCAACACCGGGCCAGCGTGAATCGCCTGTCCCTCAATAGATATGTGCAGATCAAAGCTATCCAGCGTCGATAGCATGATAAGCGTTGCCAGTACGTAGCGCGGCATGCCGCCGAGCCAGGTGGGGAGTGATTGCGCTTGCTGGACTGTCGCTGCATCAAAACCCGCACAAAAACTTGAGATGAAGAGCTTGCTTTGCGTGAAGCCACGCGCGTTGGTGTAACTGACTTCGCCCAGATCGATTTTTTCAGGTGCGGACTGCAGCGCATGATCAAGTGCGACATGCCATTTCATGCGGTCTACGCCGAGTGCGCGTGCGGTGTCGTTACCACTACCGACCGCCACCACGCCGAGTGTGTGACCACCCGCGAGCAGCGACGGGAGTAATTGGTTCACGCTGCCATCACCACCAAACACAATCACGCGGCTACCCGCAGGTAATGCATTAATCAAACGAATCGCAGTTTGCGCCTCACGACTGACAAACAGCATCGGGCGCCTGGGCAGTGCTACGGTGTGCTGTTCGATTGCACGTTTGTAGCCGGCCGCACGTGCGCCGGCTGCATTGGCATTCAGCAGCAACACGGTCTTTGGTTCGCGCTCGGCACTCGGCGAGGGCGCTTGCTTGCCTGAATCAGGGTCTTGTGTTATTTCCATCACGCGCAGTTTAACCTGCAGTGATGGCAACAAGGGCTGTCAGCCCCATGAGGTGAAGCAGGGGATGAGACTGAGCAGGCCTTGGTAAGACGGCGTCAGGCGGCGCATTGAGTGTCCGCCCGCCTTGATGAGGTTAGCTAAACTCGTCGACGGCTTTCTTTGGCAGCACGGGTGGCTCAAACCAGCGATACAGCACGGGTAACACCACCAGCGTCAGCAGAGTCGAGGTGATCAGTCCACCAATCACTACGACCGCCAGTGGGCGCTGTACCTCTGAGCCCGGACCGGTCGCGAACAGAAAGGGCACCAATCCAAGCAGCGCAACCGTCGCGGTCATCATCACCGGTCTGAAGCGTTGCGAGCAACCATCACGCAGCGCTTGATCAATTGGCACGCCTTGTTCACGCAGGCTGCGCACATAGGTAATCAGCACGACGCCATTCAGCACGGCGATACCCCACAGCGCAATAAAGCCGACGGATGCGGGCACTGAGAGATATTCACCTGTCACTGCTAGCCCGAACACACCACCAATCGACGCAAACGGCAGCACGGTAATAATGAGCGCCGCGAGCTTGACCGAGTTGAACATCATGAACAACAGGAAGTAGATCGCCAGAATCGTCAGCGGGACAATCACCATCAAGGTACCCATGGCGCGCTGCAAGTTCTCGAACTGACCACCCCATGAGAAGTAATAGCCCTCCGGTAGTTTGACTTCAGCCTCAACCCGACGCTGCACCTCGGCCACAAAGCCGCCCAAATCACGATCGACCACGTTACTGCCAACCACCACACGGCGTTTGCCGGTTTCACGGTTGATCATCGGTGGGCTATCGACCAGCTTGATACTCGCCACGCTCTCGAGCGGTATCAGTGCATTGTCTGCGGTACGCAGCGTGGTCTCGCGAATAATATCGACCGAATTACGGAAGCTTTCGGGATAACGGAGCTGGATCGCATAACGCCGCTCGCCTTCATACAGCTGGCTGACCTCGCTACCGCCAATCGCCGTTTCGATGATGGCATGAATATCCGCCACGTTGATGCCGTGACGTGCAATCGCGCGACGGTCAATATCAATCGTCAGTGTTTGCTGACCAGATAATCGATCGACTCGAATATCGCGCGCGCCGGGCACGGTTTTGACGATTTGCGCCACTTGCTCGGACAGACGCTTCAGCTCATTCAGATCGTCGCCAAATATTTTGATCGCCAACTGTGAACGTACGCCGGTCAGCATTTCATCAACGCGCTGCGCAATCGGCTGGTTCATCACGATTTGCACACCGGGGATGTACGCTAATGCTTTGCGTATATCGTCCTCGATCTCGGCTTGTTTGCGATCAGTCTCCGGATCAATCGAGACGATTGGATTGGATTCATTCGGGCCCGATGGGTCAGCCGGTGATTCACCGCGACCAAGCACCGACATGGCCTTTCTGACACCCGGTATATCACTGACGATCTTCATTACTTCCAAATCAATTTTTACTGCCTCGTCCAGGGCGATACTCGGCATCCGAATAATGGTCGGGGTAATCGAACCCTCTTTCATGATCGGAATAAAGCTCTTGCCCAGCAACGGAAACAGCGCAAACGAGGCGAGTAGCAGCACCACTGCAGCAGCGACAGTTTTCTTTTGCGAAGTCATCGCCGCATTCAGCATCTTGAGATAGTAGTGCTTCATGAAGGCGATCGGCTTGGTATCGTGGTCAGCACCGCCTTTCAGAATGTAGGCACACAATGCAGGTGACAGCAGCAGAGAAATCACCAATGAAACCGCGAGCGCAATCGCAATGGTCAGCGCCAGTGGGCCGAACATTTTGCCTTCCATGCCGGTGAGCGTCATCAGCGGCAGGAACACCAGAATAATGATGGAGATACCGTAGATGGTTGGCTTGGCGACATCCAGCGTCGCTTCCAGCACGATCTTCAATCGCTCTTCCGGTTTGGCATGGCCAAGTTTATGGAATACGTTTTCAACCACCACCACGGTGCCGTCGACCATCAAGCCGATCGCAATCGCCAAGCCGCCGAGTGACATCAAATTGGCAGACAAGCCAATTTTGTTCATGATCATGAAGGTGACCAGCGGCGTGATCACCAGTGTGGCAATCACCACCAGGGACGAGCGTATATCCCCCAGAAAAATGAACAGCACCACCACCACCAGCAGTACGCCCTCGATCAACACCTTACCGACCATCCACAGTGAGGCGTCGACCAATTCAGTCCGGTCATAGAACGGCGTAATTTGCAAACCACCCGGCAGCATTTGCTTGCTGTTGATTTCAGCAACCCGTTCTTTAATTCGGGTGACAATCTCTTTGGCATTGCCCCCCTTGAGCATCATCACAATGCCGCCGGTGGATTCGGTGACCCCGTCTTTGACCAGCGCACCCTGACGCACCGCCGAGCCAATTTTTACCTGAGCGACATCGCGCACAAACACCGCAACACCACGTTCTTCTTTCAGAACGATGTTGGCGATATCTTCGACGGTTCTTGTCAGGCCAACGCCACGAATCAGATATTGCTCGGCGCCCAAGGGCAAAATGCCGCCACCGGAATTGGCATTATTCGCAGCAATCGCAGCGCGAACCTCGTGCATGCTGAGCTGGTAGTGCCGTAAACGATCAGGGTTAACAAGAACCTGATATTGCTTTTCATAGCCACCGTATGAATTGATTTCCGCAACACCCGCAATCGAGCGCAGCATCGGTCGTACGACCCAATCCTGAATCGAGCGACGCTCCATCAACTCGGCTTCACTTAATTTACTCTTGGCATCGTTGGGGTGATCCAGCGTGTACTGGAACACCTCACCCAAGCCGGTCGACACGGGACCCAGAATCGGTGTGATATCTACCGGCAAACGCGAGCGCACTTCCATCAATCGCTCCATCACCAGCTGGCGCGCGAAATACACATCGGTGCTGTCGGTGAACACCAGCGTCACAATCGACAGACCACTACGATTCAGCGAGCGCATCTCGGTCAGGCCGGGCAGGCCAGTCATGCCGATTTCTACTGGCACGGTGACAAATCGCTCGACTTCTTCCGGCGTGCGACCCGGTGCTTCGGTGGCGATTTGTACCTGCACGTTGGTGACATCGGGGAAAGCATCTACCGATAGCTTCATGGAGGCGCGTAGCCCGAAGCCGACCAGGGCGAACGCGATCACCACCATTAACAGGCGCTGCGACAGCGCTGCTTTGATTAGCGCATTCATGAATTACTCCAGCTCGGCGCGTTTGCGCTGGCTGTTCAAATGAAAGCTGCCGTCGACGACAATTGGTGTGCCCTCATCCAAACCTTTGCGTACGGGTCTTAATTCACCCGCCGCTGGATCAAGCATCACTTCAGTGAGGCGAAATTTATGTTCGGCGAGTTTGACAAACACATAGTCTTTGTCGTTTTCGCGAACCACCGCAGTCGCAGGAATAGCCAGTTGCTTGACATGCTGGCCGCTGAGCGTGAGCGTTGCCAGCATTTGCGGTTTGAGCTCGAATTTCGGATTGTTGACTTCGGTGCGAATTGGCACGGTACGAGTATCCGGTTGCACGGTATCGCTCACGAACACAATACGTCCGGTGAGTTTTTGCGCACCGAGTGCGGATACTTGTACATCCACTTTTTGATTTAACTGTACCGAGTTGGCATCCTGCTCAGGTAGGGCGCCAATGACCCAGACATTTGAAAGATCAGCCACCGTAAACAGCGGATCACCCGGTTGCGCGACTTGCCCTTGGCTGACTTTACGTTCAATCACGATACCGCTGCGGGTTGCGCGAATATTGACTTCGCTGGCGATGGCGCCGGTCGCGCGTAGTTTTTCTATGGTTTCTTCACGCAAGCCAATCAGACGCAGCTGATCATGCGCTGCGCGCATCTCGGCGCGTGCTACGGATAACTCGACTTCACGCCGTTGTAACTCCGCCGTACCAATCACATCGGCAGCTACCAAAGCCTTGGCACGCTCGACCGCACGCTCGGCCAGACTCGACATTGACAGCGCACGCAGATAAGCCAATTGCGCGTTGGTCAATTCCGGGCTGGAGAGTGTTGCCAAAGACTGACCCGCTTTGACACGATCACCCACCTCGGCAAACACTTGCATCACACGCCCCGTGACTGACGAACCGATACGCATGGTTAATCGTTCGTTGGCTTCGATGCGGCCGGAGACTTTCTGCTCTACCGCGATATCTGACATGGTGGCGGGCTCAACCCGGAAGGCTTTAGTCATCTCGGGGCTGAGCTCGACCAGCATCGGATCGGCTGGCTTGGCTGCGGCTTTGGCGGCTGCAGTATCGGCGCCTTTAGTAGACCGCGCTTCTTTTTTGTCGCAAGCACCCAGCAATAAAACAACCGCAAGCAGCGTGGGGAAGGTGAGTAAGGGCAAAGGTTTCATTGCGCTTCGCTTTTCATCAATAGAGAAATTATTTTTCTGCGGCATAGCGGCCGGTCAGTACATCCAGCTCAATCAATGCCGACTGCAATTCATAACGCGCCAACAGCAGGTCTTGTCGCACGGCGCGTAACACACGCTGTGCATCGAGCACTTCCAGAATGCCGCGTTCACCAAATCGATACGCCGCTTCGGCTACACGTAACGCTGCCTCTGACGAACGCACTGCGCCTTCGGATAGGGCCTTGACTCTTACGGTTGCGATATCGACTGCTCGGCGCGATAACTCGAGTTGCTGCATCAGTTCTGCACGACGACCTTCAAGTCGGCCACGGACACGCTCGCGATCCGCAGCGGCTTCCGCTTTCGGACCGCGACGTTGATCAAGAATAGGGATTTGTACAGACAAACCGACCATATCGTTACGCAGATCGGGCTCGCGCAATTGTGATGCACGCAGATCAACGCCGGGGATCACGCTGGCATTGGCTTCGTCGAGCCGCGACTTGGTGCGGTCGAGCTCGGATTCAAGCACGCGCACTTCGGGGTTGAACTGTGCCGCTTCCGCTTTGAGTTGATCGAGTGTGAGCAGGATGGGCGTGTCTTCGAGATTGCCTTCGAGCTCCCAACGCGCAGGCAACATACCGGCGGCGAGACGGTTGAGTGCGATCGCTGCTTGGGCAATTTGCAGTCGCGCAGTTTCTTCGCGTTGCCGTGCGTTGATGATTTCTGCATCTGCACGAATCAAATCGAGTTTGCCTGTCTCACCCGTTTCAACCCGCACCTTGATGCGTTCGCGTGTTTGCTCAAGCAACGACAGTGATTCAGCGGCTTCACGCGCTTGCAGCTTGCGTAGCAGGTACTCATTGGCACGTAAACGCACCAAGCCAACCAACTCATTGCGCGTTGTTGCGAAGACTTGTTGCGAGCCTTGTTCTGCAAACAGTGCGCTGTTGATACGCGCGCTGCGCAAGGCAGGATTCTCGATTAACTGCGACACACCAACGCCAACGATATTGCCACTGGTGGTACCCGGGGTGATGGCTGATCCGCGTCCGCCATTCAACTCCAGGCGTGGGTTGGGATAAGCGCTGGCGCTGGTAATGCCCGCGGTTGCAATATCAATCGAGCGACGGGCCGCATTCAAACCGGTGTTGTGCTGCAGGACGGTGTTGACCAGTTCATCGATGGTCAATAGTTGCGTTTCACTCGATGCGGCTGATTGCGCG
>VGHX01000094.1 GCA_016868055.1 Betaproteobacteria bacterium | reverse complement strand
CAGATGGGCGGCAGCGCTGGCGGAACGACGGTCAACATCTCCTACAACATCCAGTCTGGCGTCTCGCGGGCTGAGTTGCAGCCGATCCTTGAGAACGAGCGCAAGCGGCTCAAGGCCGAGATTCCCGACATGGTGCGACGCGGCGGATCGTATCGTTCAGCCTTTGCCTAAGCCATGGCTATCTCCTATCCACTCACGCCACCTTCGCCGTTTCGTGCGTCGAAGATCAGTTTTACCGGAACGTCCGCAACGTCGCGGAATGTCTCGCCGTTTACGTTTCAGCAGCAGCAATACAACTGGCCTGGGCAGGCTTGGATTGCATCGGTTGAGTGTCCGCCAATGGTGCGCGCTGATGCCGAAGCTGTCATTGCCTTCCTGCTCGCTGCGCAGCGCGGCACGTTTTTCTTCCAAGACTACGCAAACCCGACGCAACGTGGCACGGTCACGGGCACGCTGACTGTGTCTAGTGCGACCGCCAACAGTACGACGCTCGGCATCTCTGGAGCGACTGGCACATTCGCGCTCGGCGACTGGCTGCAGATTAGCACCTCGCTTTACAAGGTCGTCCAAGTAAACTCAAGCAGCTCGGTCGATCTGTTTCCTGTTCTCCGCTCAAGCTACGCGGCAGGAACATCGATCGTTTACTCGAATGCCAAGGGCTTGTTCCGACTAGGAACGAACCAGACCGAGTGGTCTATTGAGTTGGCAGGCATCTACGGAGTCGCCTTCTTAATCGTCGAGGAGCTGCCGCAATGAGTATCACCGCCGCAGGACGCACAATGACCGCCGGCATGGTGTCGGAGGTCACGACCGCGCAGCTTTCACCGATTCTGCTGGTCGATATGAACTTCTCGACTCCGGTTTATCTGTGGACCGGATATGGAACGCTGACTTACGCAGGCAAGGGCTACCTCGGGACTGGCGATATGGGAACGATTGCGCCAATCGAGGAGACGACGGATCTCTCTGCGCGTGGTCTGATGTTTCAGCTTTCGGGCATTCCGACTGCGTTCATCTCGCTTGCGCTCAACGACAACTATCAAGGCCGTAGTTGTTCGGTCCAGCTCGGCGCGCTTTCAACGACGGCTGGTCTAATCGCTTCGCCTGTCACTGTCTTCGTTGGTCGCATGGATGTGATGGCGATCTCAGACGACGGCAGCACCGCACAGATTACGATGAGCGCAGAATCTCGACTGGTAGACTTCCGGCGCGTGAAGGAGTCGCGCTACACTGACGAGGAGCAAAGCACGATTGACGCAACCGACAAGGGACTTGAGTACGTCAATGCGATCCAGGAAAAGACGATGTATTGGGGCAGTCCTAATCCGACAAATCCTGGTCTGTGGAACGGTGGCAATGACGCGCCAGAAATTGATCGCAATCCCGATCGCATAATATGAGTCGAGCGGACAACTGGCGCACGCTGTTGGCTGACTTCATCGAGGCACGCCGCAAACGTGCCTTCGAGTGGGGATCGCACGACTGCTGCTTGTTCGCTGCTGACTGGGTCGCGCTTGTTACAAGCAACGATCCGGCAAAGGCGTTTCGTCAGTCCTACTCGTCGGCGATAGGAGCGCATGGCATTTACAGCGAGTTTGGCGGCGTTCCTGCGCTCGTAAGGCATTGCCTTCGTGATGCTGGATTTGAGCGAGTCTCGAAAGAGCAGGCGTCCGCTGGCGATCTGATCGTTCGCGAGTCAGGTCAAGGCAAGTGCGTTGGCATCGTCCTTGGACTAAACAGCGCCTTTGTAGGGGAAGACGGCCTACGCTTTGCGCGCACCGACGAGGATCCTGAAGCCACATTCTGGAAATTCTGAGTTATGCCAACGCTTCTTGCACAGGCTGCTGCCTCTTTAGTCTCTGCGTTCAAGGTCGTAGGCATAACAGTTTCAACGGCGACTGCGACTTTCATCGTCAAGAGCATAGCGGTCATCGGTGCGTCGATGGCTACGTCAAAGCTGCTCGCGCCGAAGATGCCAAGCATGGCTGATTCGCTTGGCTCGCGCGGTCAGATGATCCGCTCGCCGATTGCATCGCGACAGATCATATACGGTCGGTCAAAGGTTGCCGGCGCTATCGTTTACTTGTCTACGACGGGCGCAAAAAACGAGTACCTGCACATGGTGCTGGCGATTGCGGGTCACGAGGTCGAGGAGCTGGGCGACGTTTACTTCAACGAGGACTTGGCTCTGAGCGGTGCAGGTGATGGAAGCGCGACTGGCAAGTATGCTGGCTACGCGGACATTTACAAAAAGCTAGGCGCATCTGGTCAGACTGCGTTTTCAACTCTTGTCAATGATACCGCAAGCCTCACAGACGGCAAGTGGACATCTGACCACAAGCTGACTGGCATCGCTTGCATCTACGTTCGTTTGAAGTGGAACACAGAAGTGTTCGTTGGAGGCATTCCGAACGTGACCGTGATCGTAAAGGGAAAGAAGGTCTACGATCCGCGCACGGCGACAACAGCGTACTCGACTAACTCGGCGTTGTGTCTGCGTGATTACCTCACGTCGTCGCTAGGTATGGCGATGGCATCGACTGAGATCGATGACACGGCTTGCACGGTTGCGGCCAACGTCTGTGACGAACAAGTACAGATCCTTCCAGTATCTCCTACGACCTACGAAAATCGCTACGAGACGAACGGCGTAATCTCGACCAGTGAATCTCCCGACGCGGCCATTGCGAAGCTGCTTTCGGCAATGGCAGGACTGACTGCTTATTCGTCCGGTCAAATGGTGATGTACGCTGGGATCTACCAGATCCCGACGATCAGCCTGAGTGAGAAGCACTTTGTCGGACCTTTGTCAGTCACGACGCGAACCAGCGCGCGCGACCGCGTCAACACAGTCAAAGGTGTCTACGTCTCTGAGGAGAACCAATGGCAGCCGTCCGACTTCCCGGTTATCACGTCGCCAACATACGTCACGCAGGACAACTCAATTAAATACACGCGCGACGTTTCGCTGCCTTTTACGATCTCCCCATCCTGCGCGCAGCGCTTGGCAGTCATTGAGCTGCGACGTGCGCGTCAGGAGATTGTGCTGAATGCTCGCTTCCGCTTGGAGGCTATGCAGCTACGCGCCGGCGAGACGGTCATGATTTCCAACACCAAGCTTGGATGGACTAACAAGGTCTTTGAGGTGATGGAATGGCGATTCGTCGCAGACGGTCAGCCGCCGCAGCTTGCGGTCGATATGACGCTGCGTGAGATCGATTCGACCGTCTATTCGTGGACCGTATCCGACGAGATCGCGGTTGCTGACGCGCCGAACACGACGCTGCCGAATCCGTTCACTGTTTCTGCGCCGACCTCGCTGTCGCTCGTCGCAGACGGCACGACCCAGCAGTACCAAGCGGACGGCACCGCGCTGCCGCGCATCAAGGTGTCGTGGTCTGCGCCGTCTGAGGAGTTTGTGCAGTCAGGCGGCTTCGTCGGCATCGAGTACAAGGAGACCACCGCCACGACGTACCTGACTTGGGCGCGCGTGCCAGGAGATCAAACGCTGGAGTTCATCTCGTCTGATGTTCGCATCGGCACCGGCTACAACGTGCGCATCTACGGCGAGTCCTACTTTAAGGTTTCGTCCAGCTACGTTAACGGCGTGGTCACAGTGCAGAAGGATACGGTCGCGCCGTCGATTCCGACAAGCCTAACGGCCAACATCGGCACGGGTAAAGCGGTGTCACTGGACTGGGACGATGTCACGGCTGCCGATTTGAGCGAATATGGCGTGTACCGCAATACAACCGGAGTCACGCCGGCCAGCGCAGCATCAGACAAGATTGCCGAGACGCGTAGCTCAAGGTTCTTCGACGCCGAAGTCACGGTTGGCACAACCTACTACTACTGGGTCAACGCTTACGATCGCCTTGAGAACGTCTCCGACTTCTCAAATCTTGCGTTTGCTCGACCGCTCGGCGTCACGGCATCGCCTGACCTCACGCCGCCAAGCACGCCAAGCGCGCCTACGTTTCAGAGCGAGCGGACCTATCTGGCCTCGGACGGCACTGCTCTTGCGGCGATTGTCTTGACCGTTCCGGCTGTCCCGTCTGGTGGTGTTGCGCTCGACGTTCTCTCGCGCGTGTCTGGCGCTGACGGTTACAAGGTCGAGGGTCAAATCGACAACGCTGCTGCGTCAGCCTTTGAGGTAGACGATCTGACGCCTGGCGTGTCCTATGACTTTGCGTGTCGTGGCGTCAACGCTTCCGGCATTTACTCAGCGCTTTCGACTGCACTCACGCGGACGGCGCCAGGCAGCACCACGGCGCCTGCTGCTCCGACCAACGTATCAATCACGTCAACCGGAATCATTCCCGAATACTTTCCTGCATCTCAGGTGCTGTTATTCGGCACGCGCGTTCGGTGGGACGCTTCGACGGAAACCGATTTTTCGTACTACGAGGCTAAGGTCGTCGGCACAAACGATCCGAACTCGACCTCGTATAACTGGACGCCTGGACCTACGGGCGGCCTGCTGCAGACGCGCGAGAACGAGGCATACTTCTACAACCCATTGCTGAACGCCGGCTACGTCTACGTCCGCAGCGTGAATCGCGCTAAGGTTGCGAGCACTTGGGTTTTCGGCGGCAATGCGAACAGCGCAGCCGACACAGGCTACACTTCGCTCGGCAAGCAGGAGTCTAGCAACATTTCTGTGACCGGCGGCACCGTCAACTCCGTTACGATGAACGCCGTCAGCATTACGGCGGCAAAGGTGAAGGTGCCGATCACGGTTTCGGTCACGCAGCAAGTTCGTGGCTTTGAGGCGAACGAAACAACGGCAGTTGATGTCTATGCAGTGAACTTGCGCGTCTTCAATTCATCGACGGTCCAAAAGTTTCGCGTCGATAACGCGACAGGCGAATTGTATGTAGATTCCACTAAGGTCGTGTCGACGCGCTATAGCACTACGCCCACGACGCTCAACGAAGTTATCTCTGCACTGCAGCACCACGGTCTTGTCCCATAAGTCATGGCACTGAAACTAAGCATCACCCTTCAGAACGGCGCGTCTGGCGATTATCTGCGGCTCGTCAATGTCGAGTGGGATCGCAACCTCAACAGCGCACTGGCGTACCTCGCGCTGTATCTAAACAAGGCACAGGCCGACGCAGCGCCGGCGCATCCGCTCGCACTGGTCGCGCAGATCAATGTTCGCGCTCCGGTGTTTCATCAGCACCTCAGCAATGCTGCTTTGGCCGCAACAAACCACAACTTGCTCGCTCAGATCTACGAGATCGCAAAGACGCAGCCAGGATGTGTGCGCATAATCAATAGCGTGAGCGTGCCTGACTTGGCGCAGGCCGAGGATGTCTAAGGCACGTCGCTTCGTCGTCGCGTCGGACAATCACGGCGATCAGTACGACCCGGAGACGTTCGCGGCGCTAAAAGCATTCCTCGCCGACTTCAAGCCGGACCTGCGTATCCACGCGGGTGATGCGTTTGACTTTCGCAATCTGCGCAGGGGTGCGTCGGACGATGAGAAAGCGCACTCACTCGAAGACGACTGGGAAGCTGGCGTTGAGTTGCTCCGCACGTTCTTCGACGGCGGCAAAGAGAACCATTTCCTGCGCGGCAATCACGACGAACGACTGTGGCGATTCGCTGAGTCCTCGACCGGACTGATTCGCGATTACGCGCGCGACGGGATCAAGCGGGTCGAGGCTGTAGTGAGGCGGTGCCGCGCCAAGATGCTGCCGTACGATTCGCGACATGGCGTGCTCCAGCTCGGCCATCTCCGCATCATTCACGGCTTCTACGCAGGCGTGAACGCGGCGCGTCGACACGGTCTAGCCTACGGAAATTGCCTTTACGGTCACACTCACGCGACCGACTCTGCGCCGGTTGAGTGCGTCAACGGACCGGCTGAGGCGCGCGGGATTGGCTGCTGCTGCAAAATCGACATGCCGTACAATTCTCAGTACGTGGCGAAACTGCGGCACGACAATGCGTGGTGCTATGGTGTGCTATTTGATAACGGAACGTATCAGCTTTTTCAGACGAAGAAAATTCAGGGACGTTTTTATGCTGCGGAAGAAATCAAAGCCTATTGAAGGATGGGCGGCAGCAATTGAGGCCGCGATGCGCGACAAGGAGCAGCGGCCATCCGGCGAGGGCTGGAGGACGTCGCACGAACTGCGCGAGGATTTAGGGGTGGGCCGGGCAAAGTTTTATGCAACGTTGCGCGTGATGCGCGAGGCCGGACGACTCGAGCACTTCTCCGGTCTGGTGCTGATCGACGCCAAACTGTCCCGGTGCGAGTGGTATCGGCTGCGCTGACAATGGACCGCCCGCCGCAATTTGCTTTAGGCGATCTTGTCCGCTCCCGGGTAGACCCGTCTTGTGGGTATGTCGTGATTGGCCACGTCTACCGCCGCACTACGATTGATTACTTGGTCGCAGACCCGCACGGTGCTGAAGAGGTGCGAGGCGAGCTAGAGCTAGAGCAGGGCGAGCGACTCCGCGACCCAATCAGCGCGGATTGATATGAGCTAAGTCATTGGTGATGCGCATCTAGCGCAACAGCGGATAAATTCCGCAAATTTCCGCTTGCGCCGGTGGGGTGGCTCTGCATTGTAGTCGGTACACAACCCATCAACAACACACACAGCTAAGACCCATGAATAACAAGATCCTCGCCAGCTACGACACCGCCGACCGTCGCGACTGCGTCAACAGCGGTTACACCTACACGCTGTACGCCGACGGTCGCGTTGCCGCCACAAGTTTCGCGCGGTGGCAGGGCAGCCGGACCGACGAGCGTTTTGTCTCGCCGCCCAATTATCTCGATGTCGTTAACATCGGCACTAACGCCGACGCCGAGGCCGCGCTGGTCGCAGCTACACGCGACGTTGACCCGACCCAATGGCGCCAGGTCCGTCGCGGATGGATTGTGCGCTAAGCCCCACCCAACCCACTATCTCCCTAGGGGTTCTTAACAAACGCAAACAAAACACGATAAAGACATGAACATGATCACGAACACGAACACCTCCACCGCCCGGATCCGCTACGCGACCACGAAAGCGATACCCGTTGGTTACAACTACGCCCGCGCGATGCCCAACGCCACCTTCCCGAAGTGGTTTGAGGCGGCGCGAAAGTGGTCGACTGCCACGCACCAATTGCACCGCGATAAGTCGGGCGCGGTGCTATGGGCGTCGTCGTTGGGATAGGTTGGCGCGCGATTTACATCCCTTAACATTGGCTATGCCCTAGACACCGTGAGACCCACACCCAACCCACACCTACAATGATTGCCATACACTACCACAGCGAGAAATTGATCCAGCGCACCGCCAGCGGCGCCGCCTGCTATCGCGCCAAATGGCACGAGGCTCCCCTGCCTCAGTTCAGCGCCGCGCTCGCCGGCACGCAGAATCGTCGCGGCACCACGCTGGTCTGGGTCAAGCCGAACGAGACATTCGCCGACGCCGTGGCCCGCCGCGCTACGGAGAAGTGCTAAAATGCGCTTACTCCTCCTCACCGTGGCCCTCGCCGCCACGTCCTACGCAGCGCCGCCCGAAGCGTTTTGGCGCGCACTGCACCACGTCGAATCGTCCGGTCGCCGTGGCGGCCTGATCCTCGGCGATGAAGGCCGCAGCCGTGGACCACTACAGATCATGCGCGGCTATCATGCCGACTCGCGCGTGGCCGGTGCTTACGAGCAGGTTGACGACTTGGCCTACTCGCGGCGTGTCGTGACTGCCTATCTGAAACGCTACGCTCCGAAGGCTTGGGCGGAGGGCGACGTCGAGACGCTGGCTCGCGTCCACAACGGCGGGCCTCGCGGTGCTAGCAAGCCGCAGACCAAGGCCTACGCAGCGCGCGTGCGGAGGGCGATGCAATGAGCCGTACGCCAGCACGACCGGGACGCAAGCCGTCGCCAGTCGGCGTCAAGGTCATGATCCCTTGGCGTGTCTCGCCTCGCCTCGTCGAGCGCCTGCGCTGGCAGGCGGCAAAGCAAGGTCTGCAACCATCTGAAGTTCTTTCCCGAATTATTGAACGCAATGCACCTCCCGTCTAAACGCAATGTACCTCCCGTCTAAAGTAAAGGTCTCGGTCGTCCTCACGACCGACCAAGTCAACGCGCTGCGCAACATCGCCGTCCAGCGCCAATTGAGTCTATCCGACGTCGTCCGCGAGGCGGTGCGCCTGATGCTCGACACGCCTCGGTGAATGCGCTCACGATCTGCGCAACGATCCTTGGCGGGCTGAGTCTCGTCTGTTCGGTCGTCGTTCTCGTATTTGCACATCGCCAGTATCGGCGCTGGCGCAAACGTCGGTTTTACCTCTACGCGAATCGCACAAATGTCACTACACGTCACGGGTCACGAAGCAGCGAGCTGTGTCCGGTTCCTAGAAAAAGCGTTTTTGAAGTGGGAGCGCGAGCAGTCGAGGCGCGTCGCGCTTTCGGCCAGCCAAGCACCAAAGACCAAGGAGCAGCCGCACGGCAAGCCGACAAAGCGCAAGCCGGGAACCGTGCAGCGCGTATGGACACCCGACCAGATCGCAGCCATCACGAGGGCAATTGAAACGAAGCAGACGACGCGCAGCCTTTCTGCTGAACTTGGAATTCCCTACGGCACTTTATGGACCAAGCGGACGCAGCTCGAACACTCTTTCAGACTCTCACGCCTGAGCGATGCGACCAGCTCATCCGAGCAGCGCGTCGACGTGCCGCATACAGATTAGCACGTCTTCAACTTTCCGTTATGGAACACAATAACACAACCACCGCAGAGCAAGTTCGCGTTCTCCTCGCTCCGGTCATGAGTCAGCTCAAGAGCGCTCTTCCCGGTGCGAGTCACCACTCGGTCACCGTTGCATACTGGGGCGACCACAAGGTCTTCT
>VGHX01000093.1 GCA_016868055.1 Betaproteobacteria bacterium | reverse complement strand
CTGGTTTCGTGTGCGGCCTAACGCGTTACTGGATAAGGGTTTCGTGGTGGTGATTCAGGGATTCGAACCCCGGACCTGCGGATTATGATGAAAATCGCTCCAATTTTCATCAATAAAATCAATGGGCTACAAAGCCATAACCCCACCGTGTAATAAAACGTGTAATGCGGGTTTGGTGCTCGAGGCGGGCAGGGAAGCGTTACTTAAGTAACGGTTCTACTCGGTGTCTGCGATCCTCTGACGCAAAAAAACCTCAGGCCATAACATCAAGGAATTGTGTGTCTGGCGACTTAACACGCAAAAACCGACAGAAATACTTAATCCAGCTCGATGGTCCCCGACTCGGTTCGCAGCCATCGCCGCAACCAGCCCCTGGCGACGATGCACACCCTTTCACCGGGCAGAAAGCCGAGCTCTGCGAGGCGGCGCTGGGTGCGCAGGTTGTCAGATTCTGTGGAGGGGACGAAGCCATGAACGACGCAAGGCACCTGCATTGGCCAGTCGTGCAGCGCGACGGTGGCCGGCGGGGAGCCACCCAGCGCTGGCGAGACAGGGGGCGACCAGGTGGTGGCAAGGGTGCTGTTCATGATGTGAATTCCATTGGCGGTGATTGAATACACAAACTCTACTGTAATACGAGTGATTCGCATTAGCGTTTTGTCAAAATCAATGCACATCGAACCGCTTGTCAGTCAACTGCTTTAGGTCTCAAGTATTTTTCTGGGTGTTGGAAATAACCGACACCACGGTTTTTTCACGGGTGCTACCTTCATAGCCCATGAAAACCCATCCCCCACGCTCCGCCGCTGCCCGGGTCGCTGCCCCCCGAGGGGGCGCTTTTCATCTTGGGGCGGCCCGGCGATGAAAAGGCTCTGGGACATTTCCCCCCCTGTCCACGCCGGCGCGCCGGTGTTTCCGGGCGATACGGCCTACAGTCAGCAGTGGGTGGCCAGCATCGGCCCCGGCTGCCCGGTGAACGTGAGCGCGGTCACGCTGTCGCCCCATGTGGGCGCCCACGCCGATGCGCCCCTGCACTACGACCCGGATGGCGCGGCCATTGGCATGGTGTCGCTGGACGCCTTCATCGGCCCTTGTCGTCTGATCCACGCGATCGGCTGCGGACCGCTGGTGCGGCCTGAGCATATAGCGCACGCGTTGGGCGATTCGCCGACGGGCCGCCCCCAAGGCGAATCAGCCCCCCTGGGGGGCAGCGACCCGCGCAACGGCGGAGCGTGGGGGCCACTTCCTAAGCGGGTGCTGGTGCGCGTCTACGAGCGCATGCCGCAAGACCGGTTTGACAACGACCTGCCCGCCTTTGCACCCGAGACGGTGGAACTGCTGGCCGACCGCGGTGTGGTGCTGATCGGCATCGACAGCGCCAGCATCGACCCGGCCAGCAGCAAGACGTTGGACAGTCACCAGGTGATCCGTCGCCGCGGTCTGCGCGTGCTGGAAAACCTGTTGCTCGACGACGTGCCCGAGGGTGACTACGAGCTGATCGCCCTACCCCTGAAGCTCAGCACCTGCGACGCCAGCCCGGTGCGTGCCGTTCTGCGCCAGCTGTGAACACACAAAAAGGAGAACACCCGATGACGACGACCCTTCAGGACTGCCAGGCCCTGGACGCAGCCGACCCGCTGCGTGGCCTGCGCTCGCAATTCAACATCCCTGCAGGCACCATCTACCTCGACGGCAACTCGCTGGGTGTGATGCCCGCCAGCGCACCGGCGCGGGTGGCCGAGATGGTGACCCAGGAATGGGGCACCGACCTGATCCAGAGCTGGAACAAGCACGGCTGGTTTCAAATGCCCGGAAAAGTGGGCGACAAGATTGCGCGACTGATTGGCGCCGGCCCTGGGGAAGTGGTGGCCACCGACAGCACCTCGGTCAACCTGTTCAAGGTGCTGAGCGCTGCGCTGAAAATGGTGCAAACCGATGCACCTCAGCGCAGGCGCATCGTCAGCGAGCGCAGCAACTTTCCGACCGACCTGTATATTGCCGAGGCGCTGTGCCGGCAGCACGGCATGGAGCTGGTGCTGGTCGAGCCGGAGGACATCGCTGTTTCGCTGACTGCCGAAGTCGGGATCCTCATGCTGACGCACGTGAACTACCGCACCGGTGCCATGCACGACATGGCGGCCGTGACCGCCGCCGCGCATGCCGAAGGCATCCTGACCGTGTGGGACCTGGCCCACAGTGCCGGTGCAGTGCCGGTGGACCTGACCAGGGCCAAAGCCGACTTTGCCGTGGGCTGCGGCTACAAGTACCTGAACGGGGGGCCCGGTGCACCGGCCTTCGTGTGGGTGAACCCGCTGCACACCGACCGCTTCTGGCAGCCGCTGGCCGGCTGGTGGGGCCACGCCGCGCCGTTCGCTTTCACGCCCGACTACCAGCCCGCACCAGGCATCACGCGCTACCAGTGCGGCACGCAGCCGATGATCAGCCTGGCCGCGCTGGAGTGTGGCGTGGACACCGTGCTGGCGGCCGAGGCGCAAGGCGGCATGGCGGCGCTGCGCACCAAGTCGCTGGCGCTGACGGACCTGTTCATCCAGCTGGTGGAGGAGCGTTGTGCCGGTCACGGCCTGGGCCTGGCCACGCCGCGTGAGCATGCGCAGCGCGGATCGCAGGTCTGCCTCAGGCGTGAACATGGCCCCCACGCTCCGCCGCTGCGCGGGTCGCTGCCCCCCGAGGGGGCTGTCACCGCCTTGGGGCGGCCCGGCGGCGGTGACTCAGGCGCCTATGCCATCGTGCAGGCACTGATCGCGCGCGGCGTGATCGGCGACTTCCGGGCCGGTGATGGCGGTATCCACAAGGACATCCTGCGCTTCGGCTTCACGCCGCTGTACATCGGCTTCGAGGACGTGTGGTATTCGGTCGAGCATCTGAAACAGGTGCTCGATTCGGGCGAGTGGCAACGCCCCGAGTTCAATCGCAAGCACGCCGTGACCTGAAGGAGCGCCCCATGACCTGCCCTCACCACGACGGCCAACCGGCATCGGCCACCGAAGCCATCGTGCGCGACGAAAAGGCCCAGCTGGATTTCAGCCGCGACATGAGCTACGGGGACTACCTGCAACTCGATGCCATCCTGAACGCACAGAAGCCGCTGTCACCCGCACACGACGAGATGCTGTTCATCGTGCAGCACCAGACCAGCGAACTGTGGATGAAATTGATGCTCCACGAGCTGACCGCAGCCATGCGCAATATCGCCAGCGATGAACTCAACCCGGCGTTCAAGCAGCTGGCCCGCGTCTCCAAGATCATGGAGCAGCTGGTGCACGCCTGGGACGTGCTGGCCACCATGACGCCGCCCGAGTACAGCGCCATCCGGCCCTACCTGGGCCACTCCAGCGGCTTCCAGAGCTTCCAGTACCGTTGTATCGAATTCAGCCTGGGCAACAAGAACGCCGCCATGCTCAAGCCACACGCCCACAGCGCCGAGCGCCTGGCCATGGTGCAGGCCGCGTACGAAGCGCCGTCACTGTACGACGAGTGCCTGCGCCTGCTCGCGCGGCGCGAACTGGCCCTGCCAGACTCGCACACCCAGCGCGACTGGACACGCCCCTACCACGAGAGTGATGCGGTCGAGCAGGCCTGGCTGCAGGTCTACCGCGATCCGAAAGCGCACTGGGACCTGTACCAGCTGGCCGAAGAGCTGACCGACCTGGAAGACGCGTTCCGGCTCTGGCGCTTCCGCCACCTGACCACGGTGGAGCGCGTGATCGGCTTCAAACGCGGCACCGGTGGCACCGGGGGCGTGAGCTACCTGCGCAAGATGCTGGACGTGGTACTTTTCCCAGAGATCTGGAAGCTGCGCACCGACTTGTGAATCAGTCGAACAGACCGCGCTGGGCCCGCAGGGCCGAGGGCGTGAACCGGCTGTTGTCAAGCGGATGCCGCTCGGCGTGCAGCACCTCCAGCACCGCACGCGTCAGGCGAAGTTCGCGTTCGACAGGCTGGTAGGCATCGGTGACGGTGCCCAGGGCCAGCAGGTCGGGCTGGTAGGCGGGGCGCAGCAGCTCGCGCTGCAGCACAGCCGCGATGTTGCGCTTGGCGATGATGCGGGTCTCGAAGTCGAGCCCAGGCGATAGGTTGAGGTAGCTGTGGCTGGGCCGGGCGTAGCAATCCGCGCCTATGACGGCGTGAGCGCCGCCCGTGCCGATGTGGCTCAATTCATCGACTGGTATAACGCCGGGCGGCCGCATTCGAGCCTGGGCGATCAGACCCCCGAACAAGCCTACTGGGCACTGCTGCCGCCGATGCAGGCTGCTGCATAAAATGAAAATCTCTGGTGCGCCCCGAGTTGCCCACCGCGTCGGTCGGTTCGTCGCAAGCGCCGACCGCCGCCGTGGACAACTCTGCACCCATCCCAATCACCCTCTGTCTCTTTATCTCTTGGGGTAAAACTGTTCAGACAAGCGGAGCCACTTCTGGTGAGAATACAAAGTCACAACTGACTCCTAAGAGGTTTTTCATGCTCATCCCCCGTCAAGTCACTCCAGCGCTCACAGTTCCAACCTTGAATCACGGCACCTTTGATTCGAGTGCTGATGGCGCGGATCACTTCACATTGCTGGTTTTTTACCGAGGTCTTCATTGCCCCATTTGCATGAAGTACCTGTTGGAGTTGTCGCGCTTGGTACCCGAATTTGAAAGACGCGGCGTCAAAGTGATCGCTTTATCCAGTGACACCAAGGAGCGTACAGAAAAAATGGCTGAAAAAATCAACGCCCCTGGATTGCGGATGGGCTACGGATTGAAGCTGGATGTCGCACGGCAATGGGGTTTGTACATCAGCACTTCACGAGGCTTAACATTGATTGGCATTGAAGAGCCCGCTTTGTTTTCGGAGCCAGCGGTCTACATTGTGAGACCAGACTCCACGCTTTACTACGGCGCCGTTCAAACCATGCCGTTTGCACGCCCCAATTTTGCGGATCTTTTAGGTGCGATCGATTTTGCTTTAGCCAAAAATTATCCGGCGCGTGGTGAATACACCGGGACTGTGTAAAACTGCATGGATCATTCGATAGAGCGGTGATTCATGACACGTTTATTTTCAAATCGGTCAAGGCACTTCGACATGGGCGATTTGCCCACAGAATTGCTGGTGAGAGACGCCCATGCGCCAGAGCACCGAGCCGAATCACCCAAGGACAAAAATCTTGCGGGTCCCAATTCGGTCAACGAGGCCTTATCAGCTTATCAAGCATTATTTGAAAAGTATCTGGACGGCGAGATAGCCGTTGCCCGTGCACCGCTGCCAGATGATTTGAGTCTTCGAAGTAAAAACCTCAAAGCGTGCGCCCACTTTTTAGATGCAACCCTAGCGGGTGTGTGTGCCCTTGATGCCTCGGATGGGTCGCTAGAATCACCCCTGAAACACACCCATGTTTTGATTTTTCTCGTTGAATTCAGCCGTGAACCAAAATCAAATGAGCCAGGTGCAGCATGGATTCATGGCAGCAACAAAGCCAGAACGGATGCGCGCGCCACGGAAGTGGCGGTTGTTTTGGCGGGATACATTCGGGCTATGGGATACAGTGCCCGCGGCCACGTCACGGGCAACACGCAAATCAATCTTGAAACTTTGGCGCAACGCGCTGGCATCGCACGGTGTGAAAATGGCGTTCTTAAAATGCCTTTCCTGCAACGCGGGTTTGCAATAGCTGCTGTCAGCACCGATTTGCCTTTAGAGCTTGATCTCCCCATCGCGACCCATGCCTCCTTGGATTGGCCGGACTCCGATGCCTACATGGGCAAGATGGGCACTCGCCCTGGTTGGGCGGAATCGGAATCCGAGCTGCGTCCACTGCATTTGGGGCGCTACTCCATGGAATCATTGAAGCGGGTGCCAGAGCCCACAACACTGATTCTTCGTGAGGAGATCATTCGTAACAGCAAACGATCCGATTTATTCACGCGAGCACTGGCAGGTGATTTGGGTGAAAAAGCCAAGGTGCAGCGCACTCGATTTGCCACGAAGCATCCGCTGGCGTTTGCGATGACACCGCTGATCCGAAACATGGTTCCGCTGCAAGGCACATACGAGCGGCTTGTGCCTGCAGAGGCAAATTTGGAATTGTCAGATCCCCAAAAAAATGCAGAGTCCATCAAGGCCTTGGCGTATTTTTTAGGAGCGGATTTGGTGGGCATTTGTGAGGCAGAGCCCTGGATGTTTTATTCGCATGAAGCACAACGAGGGAACCCGATTGAACCCACACATAAACACTGTGTTGTCATGTTGCTTGACCAAGGTTTTGAAACCATGGAGGGTGCATCGGGGGACGATTGGATTTCAGGCGCGCAATCCATGCGCGGCTATATGCGAGGCGCGTTTATAGCGGGGGTCATGGGCACACATTTACGCCGCCTGGGTTTTTCTTCTCGAGCGCACACCAACGCAGAATCGGATGTACTGCACATTCCAGCCACCTTGTTGGCCGGTCTCGGCGAACTGTCTCGCATTGGAGAGTTGGTTTTGAATCCATTCATCGGGCCTCGTTCAAAAAGCGTTTTATTGACCACCGACTTACCCTTGGCCTTTGATCAGCCCATTGATTTTGGATTGCAAGCTGTCTGCAATATGTGCATGAAATGTGCACGCGAGTGCCCATGCAATGCCATACCTTTTGGCCCCAAGGTGATGTTCAATGGCTACGAAATATGGAAGCCCGATGTTGAGAAATGTGGCAAGTACCGCTTGACGAACATGAAGGGCTCGGCCTGTGGGCGTTGCATGAAAACGTGTCCTTACAACAGAGAAGATCTTGTTGAATCGTCTCGTCTCCTCGAGCTTTCAATCAAGGTGCCCAGTGCGAGAAAAGCACTCATTGATTACGATGATCAAATCGGCGCAGGCATGCGAAATTTGGTCAAGAGATGGTGGTTTGACTTGGAAATCGTCAACGGTGTGTGTGTATCACCCAGCGGCGTCAACGAGCGTGATTTGGATTTGGATCGAACAAGTAAACTCGCCCAAAATCAAAAGTTGGCATTTTTCCCGCCACATCTGCAACCGCGTACAGAGACCACCACGGCCACCACGGTGCCACTGGACCGTCAAGCTGGGCTCGAGGCTTATGCCAGTGCCGAAAAACCCAGCCAGGCCAGGAAGCGAAAGAAATAATGACGACAAGCGTACGGTTCTTCACGCCACTTAACTGGCCTGTTTCACAGGTTTAAAGTCAGCCGATCCGATATACTCTTTGAACCGTTTGCACCAAATCAGCATGCTGCCCACGTTGAATGGATTCAACTTTCATCTTTTGATGATCAGCAAATCGCACCCTGATGTCCTGAGCGTGATCGTGGATCGTGTGCAGCAGATGCGCAAGTGTAGAGGGCACTGTGCAAAGTAGTGTGAAACTCAAAAGCAGTTCAAATTTCATGTCAATGATCAAACAATGAGCTTCAGTGAGTGCAGGACAGAATTGAGATCTGGCCCTGAGTAATGAGGACGGGGTGTCAAAGCTTCAAACGGCAAGCCTTGTCGATTGACCCAGTGCGTTGTGAAACCAAACCATGTGGCTCCTAATGCATCCCAAGCATTGCTGGATACAAACAGAACTTCAGTTTTATCAACTGGAATATATTGTTGAACAAGTCCATAGCTTTCCGGCGAGGTCTTGAACAAGCGTATCGGATCGACTGAGATGACATGGTCTAAGACATCTTCCATTCCTGCGCTTTTAACTGCGCAAGTCAGCATTTCGACACTGCCATTGGAGAGGATGGCTGTGGTGAGGCCGTTTGCTTTGATCGTTTGTAGGACCGCCAGATTTTCAGCAAATGGTGTCAGGTGCTTGTATTGCTGCATCAGCTTTTCAACCTGCCCGAACTCATAGCTCAATTTCAGTCGGTCTAAGGTGTACTCCAACGACAAGCGCGTCAGTTCCCAAAACGAGCGGAAGTATTGACTGCCAGATCCATTGTGTGGATCTGACTGCGTAATCAATCTGGTGTACTCAATTTGTTTATCGCGCCACTTCACTGCAATGTCAGCGCCATGGTTCGGGTAAAGCTCTTCAGCCAATACTTGGATGGAGTAAACATCAAACAAGGTTCCGTAGGCATCAAAAACAACCGCTTTTATGGTCATGCGACTTTCCTAGGTGGGTATCTAACAACAGTCTTTGCATCTTGACCAAAGAATTGACTTTGCATTGTGGTCTACAGTAAGCGTTGTATGGATTGACATGGCGGGCTCATAGCCCTTTAGGGTTGAAGGGTGGTTGCTAACCTGTTCATATCACGACGATAGATGGGAAACTGCCTCATCTGCTGACGCTGTCGTTCATGCGAAACAGCCCAAGGGTATCGGATTGAGACAAATTGCCAGGCGAACTGGTTATTCAAGTCCATCGACTTCGTCTCGGGCTTTGGTTTGAATGGCTTGGATGGCAGCGGCACACAGATTTACCTGCTGTTTTATGTGGTATGAAGCAAAATATGCACCCAGATCTGTTCATATTTTTCATCATGGCCAATACATTGAATACACCCTCAAACAAAACCATCATACTGGTTGGCTTATTCGGTTGTCTTTTAACCTCAGCGTCGTAGCTTAGTCCCCGATGGGGCTTGCCCCGCGGTTGGGTGTTCAGGCAGCGCATGTTTGCGCGCCCAATCGCTACGGATTACCCTCGAATGTAGGCTTCTAACTGCTCTATCAGGATTTTTTGTTCTTCTATCATCTGCCGCACTACATCACCGATCGAAATCACGCCGATCAACTGGCCCTTGTCAAGAACCGGTAAGTGCCTGATACGGTGATCGGTCATAAGTTGCATGCACACATCGAGGGACTGCGAAGCTTCAACCGTAATCAGCTTCGAGACCATGATGTCCCCGACTACGGTTGTCTGGCTGGACCGTCCCTGCAAGACGACCTTCCTTGCATAGTCTCGTT
>VGHX01000092.1 GCA_016868055.1 Betaproteobacteria bacterium | reverse complement strand
GGCGAAAAACGCTTAGCCACAAGCGTGCGCGATCCAAACGCTGGCGTGCGCTTTCGCTCCACCGGCACCGCAGCAGCTTAAGGTCTCCAACCTTTGGGCCGGGGCAACCCGGCACTTTTTCGGAGCGCGCATGATCAAAGCGTTGCAACTGTTGAGGAGCACAGGCAAGGCCAAACTGCAACTTGAGGCTTCGACCTTGACCGGGAGCGGCTCGGGCGCGGGCGGCCGCGTCGAAGCATTGGACGCTTTTGCAAGCCTGCGCTACGCGAATCCTTTCCGGCAGGGTGCATCGCAGCAAGTGGTCGCGCAAAGCGATGTGCAGTTTGTCGTCAAAACCGGCAATGCGGCCAACGCCACCAATCCTTGGCTTTATGCGATTACACCTGATAGCGGGTCGCCCAACGTAGCAACCGCGATCTGGCAACTACCAATGCGCATCGTCACCGCGCAGTTGCCGGTGCGCACTGCGGCAATGGAGGACATCCCTGGCCTTGCGCCAGTGCTGGCAAGCGACCTGGCGCTTGAAATGTCGGCGCTCGAAGCTGCCTCAATGGCACTTAACGACGATCAGGCCGGCAGCAGCACAACCAGTACGGGCGCAACAAGCGGACTGCGTGGGCTTGCAAGCTACCCGGGCGGCGCAGGCGCAGCCGCTGCTTTTGGCAGTTCTGGAAGCGCCATTACGAACGGCCGGCACACGGTGCGCACCGTTGGCGTCGCTGCGGGCACGATGACGCGCGCCGATCTGATCAGCATTGCCAATGCGCTGCCTCCGCAGTACTGGTCGCTCCCTGGGACCGCGTGGATGATGCATCCGACAGTAATGCAACTGCTTAGGCAGCAAGGCACTGCAGCGCCAACCTTTGCCGAGGTGGGCAACAGCGACGGCGGGGCGGTCGTGAATGTGTTCGGGTGGCCTGTGATCCCCAACAATTACTTGAGCGACGGCGCAACTGCGGGCCAGTTTTCGGTTTACTTGTGCAACTGGCCGCGCTTTTTGCACATTGTCGACTACGGGGACATCGACCTGCAGATGATGGAGCAAACTGCGCCAGGGTTTATCACGATCATTGCGCAAAAACGCATGATCTCCACCATCCGCGACGTCTTCGCTGGCGTGCGCGCGATTGCCACCTGAAATGCCTGCGCAGCAAACCTACGCAACGCCCACCGGCGCGCCGTGGAACTTTGCGCAGATTCTGCAGACTGCGCGCGACATTTCGACGTCGTGGCTCACGACCGATGAGATCGCCAATCAACTTAACCTTTTTGGCGACGAGTCGCAAGACGCGTATCTCGAAAGTCTTGAGCTTGCCGCGCGCATGGCGATTGAAGACTATTTGGGTCTGCCAATCTTCAACAACACCTTTGTGGCCTATTACGCCGTCGGTACGTTGATGGCGACGCCCTTGACGCTCGGGCTACCGCAAGTCTCGCAAAGTGGCACGACCATCAACTCGGTCAAAGCGTACAACCAAGCCACACCTCCTGCGTTGGTCACGCTTGCAACAAGCAGCTACTACTACGACGTGACGGGCCAGCAAGTGATTTTGCTTTCCGTCCCCAACAACATCAACACGCAAATGGCTGCGCCTTTGCAGGTCACGTGGACGAACACGGCCTCAATCATGGCGCAGTATCCTGTCGTCAAGCAAGCGGGCCTTTTGATGGTTGCGCACCTGTACAACCAGCGCAGCGACACAAGCGAGCGCAAGCTTAACTGCATTCCGTTTGGCGTCGAGGCGCTTTTGCGTCCGTACAAGCCCTTGGTGATGTGATGGTGCTGCGCGTTGAGCAAATCGGTGTGAACAATCTGACGTTTGCAAAAACCGCGCAAGGCGATCAAACGACGACCGAGACGCTAGCCTTCAATACGCGCGCGCGCAGCGAGGACATTAAAGCCAGCGAGAAAATCACCGAGAGCTACCGACAATACGACGACATCGTGCGGCTTGTCGTGAATTACTCGCCGAACACCAAGCAGATTGTGGACAATCAAGCGGCCTTCAGCATTACGTATCGCGCAAAATCCTGGCGCATTGTCGATGTGTTTGAGCATCTTGATCGGCAGTTTGTCACGCTCACGTGTTTTCGCAACGAACCTGCGACGGCGGTCTAATGCATGGGACAAAACAGCGCGGCGGTGTATGCGCAAGCGATTCAAACGGCGCTGCAGTTGGTTGTCACGCCGACGCCGGTGTATGCCTCGTTCAACCGCAACTTTGCGAGCGAGCCGACCTTTTTGACCTGGACGCTGCGCAACGTGCACCAACCGGTCTACACCGGAGCGCAGAGCAACAAAGGCATCGACCGTCCGGTTTGCCAGACAAACGTGTATGCGCAGACGATGGCGACGTGTTTTGCGCAGGCGCAATTAGTGCTCGACGCGCTGCATGGCTATCAAGGTTTGCTGGGCGGCCTGTTTTTCGTGGCGAAAATTGACGTAGAGTGGCTTTTTAATACCTTCGACAACGATAATAAGCTTCATCAGATTGTGCTTGACATGACGTTTGACATTCCTAGCTGATAGAGGTCATCATGGCTCTTCCAAATAAAGTACTTCCGGGTTTTGTCGCATCGCTCTACATGCAGCCAGGTGCTGCGCCCACGCCGGTTGCAACGGAGGTACTGCTTGCGACTTATGCGACTGTAAGTGCATTCGTTGTTGACGGCAATCTACTGCAGGTTGAAGCGATTCCTGCTTTTGGGCAGGAAGACGCCATGGCGAACTTTTCGGTTGCAGGCAGCCGCCAGTCCGATAAAATCCCAGTGCAAAGTGCGCCGTTTTCGCTCTCGTTTATTCATGCCTGGAATCCAACGAATGCAAACTTGTTGTTAGTGCGGGGCGACGCGTACAGCGGGTTGATCGACCGGACTTATGTGATCGCCTTCGTCGAGGGTGCGAACACGGTGCTTTTTGCGTTTAATGCGCGCGCATCGCAGTTTTCAATCGATCCTGCTCCAGGCGCAGAAGCGCAATGCACGTTTACTCTGCACCCGCGCGGCAACCTTTTTGGATGGTCAAACAACGCATGATCGACGACGTTATCGAAAACATGGTTGAAGGGCCAGGGCTCGCGCATAACATTGCGCGCTGCTATCATTTTTTGCAGTCAGACGTCGACCGTGCGCTTAACGAGGCCGATCCGCAATCGGCGCGCTTTGTCGCCTTGCAAATCTTGCGGATCTACGCAACGCCTGACGCACCGTCGCTCGTCTCGGATGCCTCGGACGCATGAACGATGCGCGTTACGGTTTCTGGGACGCGCGAGGTTGAGCAAGCGCTCATAGCGCTCCGCGAGGAGTTTTCGGCGCAGCAGGCCAAGCGCTCAGTCGTGCCGGCGTTGCGCCGCGCGGTCAAGCCTGCGCTTGACAACATCCGGCCTGCAGTGCCGGTCGATACCGGCAGACTGCAGGTGCAGACGCGGGCGGGCGCAAAAGTATCCACGATGCGCGACCGCAAGCGCAAATACCACAGCAATCAATCGATTGCCTACGGTTTTGTAATCGTGGGCGTGCGGTATGTGGACGCAAAGGGTGACTTCAGGCCTGCTGCAATGGCGCTTGAGTACGGTCGCGCAGACCAACCCGCAACGCCTTTTATTCGTGCAAATTTTGAGCGCGCAATCCCGGCGATGACGCAAAACCTGGGCGCCGAGCTTGCCGCGCAAATTAATCAATTTGCCAACAAACAACGGAGCAAGCGCGCATGAGTGTTCAACAGCGGCTGAACGGTTTTAAGCGCACGAAGTACAAAACCATTGACTTTCACGGGCATGCCTTTGAAGTGTACCTGCCCACGCGTCTCGAATTGCAAGGGCTCACGCACAAGTGCCAGTCACCACCCGCAGATCTTGTTGAGGAGCACTTTGCGCGCCTCAAAGACTCACTCATGCGCAGCGGCACCCTTGGCGATCCAAACGTCGAAATCAAAGATGACGACATTTTGATTGAGGGCCGCAGCATGCGCCAGACCGCCCGCTGGCTTGCAAGCCGACAACTTAACGAAATCGCCATGATTGGCTTAGTGGGTTTTGCGGAAGGCGAAGATGTGTTTGCGTTGAGCTACGACGAATTGTCTGCGTCGCTTTCCGACAAAGAAATTGAAGATCTGGTCAAAGCTGTTGAAGCGGTTGTCAAACCTAGATACGAGGCAACAGAAAAAAACTAAAGCGGCTGCTGTACCGGCAGGTTCGGGCAGCAGCCATTTTCCATGGGCAAGATCCCGACGTGTTCGACGCGCTTGACTGGGAGACGGTCACTGAGATGGAGTTGTTGTACCGAGACGGTCTGATTGGCGGGCGTGGTCCGCTGATGTTCGCAACGCACACTATGTCGTTGTTGCATTCGCTCGCCGGCATGTTTTCCAAGCAACACAAAACGCTCAGGCCCGCCGAGTGGTTTCCGTTTATCGAGGCCTACTTTAAGCCCGCAGAGCCTACGCGCGCCGAGCGCGACTATCTGCTCCTGACGACACTTCCAGGTTTTAAGCCCGAGTACCTTAAACATCTGCAGGCGCGCTATGGCTAAGACCATTGCTGCGCTGCAGGTTGCGCTCGATCTTGAAAGCGCAGCCTTCGTCACGCAAACCGATGCGGCCAAGCGCAAGGCCAAAGAGCTTGGCGACACGCTGCAGGCGACCAGCGAAACAGTACAAAAAAGCGGCAACGCAGCGCGCGAAGCGGCAGGGGGTTTTGAGCTTGCAACGCGGCAAAAGTCGCAAATGGGCGACGTTGCGCGCAATGCCGGCTACCAGATCCAAGACTTCGCCGTGCAGGTCGGCAGCGGCACTAGCGCCACGCAAGCGCTAACGCAACAACTGCCGCAGTTGCTCTCCGCTTTTGGCGCGGTAGGCGTTGTGCTCGGCACCGTAGCGGCCGTGACAATCCCGCTGCTTTCTGCGGGCTTTACCGCCCTCGTAGGAACGATGAAAAGCGTCGAGGATGCGGCGAAAGACGTTGCGTCTGCTGCAGCAGAATTTACAGCGGCCAACAATGCCGCAGGCCAATCGCTCGAAGAAATATCCGAAAAATACTACGCCAATGCGGCGCCGGCGCTCAAGGCGCTCTACACACAATTGCGCGAAATTGCGCAACTGCAACTTGGTCAGCAGCTCAAAGACTTTGCAGGGAGTCTTGTTAATCAATTTGCAAGCGTGGCGCGACTTGCGATCCCTGAAATTTTTAAGCCGTTTTTGGATTCGCCAGCGCAAAAACTTGGGGTAGAGTTTGGCATCGCTGAGCAAGAAGCCATGCGTTTGCTCACGACGCTGCGCAAGTTCCAGAGCGGAGAAGTTAACTTTGAAAGTCTGCGCGATCAAGTTCTAAGCCTTAATCTTCAACAGCGGCAGGCCACCGAGTCAGGCAGAACGCAAATACAGCAGTTGCTTAAGTTTTTAGCACAGGCGCAAGAGGCCCTGAATCAAAAAACAACCAGCGTCATCAAAGCCGAGGGCGAAGCTAAGAAAGCAGACGATTCAGCCAACCGGCGCGCCAACAGCCAAGCCGAGCGCTTAAAGCGCGAAGCGCAGGCGCGTGTCGAAGCCGCGCGGCGTTACATTGAGAGTCTGGATCAGCAAATTCGCAAGTTGCGCGAGGGCGAGGATGCTGCGCTGCGCTTTGAGGCAGCAAAATTTGGGCCTCGAGCCTCTGCGCGTGCTGAAGACTTGATCGCTGCGCGTCGCGCCGAGGAGGCGCGCAAGGCAGCCGAAAAAGAAGCCGAGCGCGCCGCGCGTGATGCTCAGCGCGAGCGAGAGAGGGTGCAGAAAGAGGCCGAGCGTGCTGCGCGGGACGCCGAGCGTGAGCGAGAGAGGGTGCAGAAAGAAGCCGAGCGCGCAGCGCGCGAGGCAGAACGCGAGCGCGAACGACTGCAAAAAGAAGAGCAACGCCGACTTCAGGAGTACCATGCTTTTTTAGGCAAGTTTGAAGCTGAGCAAACGCAGCGGCGGCAAGCCGCAACTGACGCAGAAACAAAGCGCATGGCCGACTTGGCGCAAGCGCGCGCCCAGAACGTAGCCGCGTTCATTGCTTCAGTGCAGGCGCAAATTGACGTCTTGACCTTGGGCGAGGAAGCTGCGAGGCGTGCGCAAGCCGCCATGCAAGGCGGGGCGCTGGGTGCGCAAATGGTCGACCAACTCATAAATCTTGAGAAAGCGCAGCAAGCCAAGCGTGCGGCAGAAACGTTTGTCGAAGCAACGAGGATGCAAATTCTTGCGCTTGAGATGGGCGAAGATGCAGCGCGTCGCGCTCAGGCGTTTCGACTTGGGCCTGAAGCGCAAGCCACGCTTGAAGGGCTCTTGCGACTTGAATATGTGGCAAAGTGGCGGCGCGAGGTCGACGGTGCGAAGACCGCGTTTGAGCGTTTTGAGGCAAAAATTCTCGACATTGACGCTGCTTTTGAAAAAGGCGCGATTACGTTTGAGGAGTGGTCGCGGCTTATCGGCAAAACAAGCGATGAGCTACGCGTTGCGCTCGAAAAGCCCAAGAACCCGCTTGAAGATCTGATGCGACTGCTTGACCGCACCGGCGAGCGTTTTACAGAAGTGTTTGTGCAGATGGCGCTGACCGGCAAAGCGACGTTCCGCGACATGGTCAACAGCATTGCGCAAGACCTGTTGCGACTCACCGTGCGGCAGTACATTACAACGCCGCTTTTTGACTTTTTCAAAGCAGCGTTGCCAACGCCCGCAGGCAAGGCCTCGGGCGGTCCCGTTGACGCGGGCAGCGCGTACATCGTCGGCGAGCGCGGGCCCGAGTTGTTTGTGCCGGCGTTTCGCGGCACGGTGGTCGCCAACGACAAACTCGGCGGCAGCACGATTGTGAATAACTACAACATCCAGGCGATTGACGTCAAGTCTTTCGAGGATCGCTTGTTGGCGTCCAATAAAACCGTATTCGCAGCAAACATGTATGCCCAAAAATCGCTCTCGCCACAGGGGCGCGCCTGATGTCATTCCAGACCATCCTTGACATCAGCCAGTACATCCAGGTCAACACGCGCAAGACCGTAGGCCAGCAGTACTCGCGCAGCGGCCAAGTGCGCACCGCAGAGTACTTAACCGCGCAACCTTGGATTTTTACCGTCAAGCCGCACGCGTACCTCTACTACCCGCAAGTGCGCAGCGTGATCCAAGCCATCGATAACCTCGACCGCTTGACCGCCGGCACCTTGAGTTTTGCTTCGTCGACCTTGTCGTGGTTTGCGAGTTACCAAGGTGCACTAAGCGCAGCGCAGGCTGCAGCGCTGACTCTTGCGTCGGTCCCTGCAGCCAACGCGACAACCATCAGTGTCGGCAATCTTCCTGCGGTCGGCAGCACAACCGTGGTGTTTGCGCCAGGGGACGTTTTGCAACTCGGAAGCTACCCGTACAAAGTCGCAACGCAGGTCACGCGCGGTTCCGCTGCGGCCGTCAGCGTCGTGCTGCATCGGCCCGTAATCGGCACGCCAAGCGCAGGGACGTTGACCGCAGTCGGCAGTGCCTGCACCTGGTCGGTGGTTGCCGAGGTTTGCCCGATCTACACATTGCACCCCATGACGGACGGGGCATGGGTCGAGTGGGCGAGCGATTTTGTGTTTCGTGAGAACGTGCAATGAGCACGCCGATGACCGCGCTTGCCGCCTCGACCATTCGGCACGGCGAGTTTGTGCGCCTCATCACGAGTACGAATACGTACACTTTCTGCAACGCCGCAGCCGCAATCACGGTCGCAGGCGTGACGTTTACCGCGCTTGGCAGTCTGCTTTCGGTCGGCGAAGTCAACCGCGAAATCAAAGCAACAAGCGGCGACATGATCATTAGCCTTGTTGGTATTGACCCCACCAATTCTGCGCTGGTGTTGAGCAGCAACATCAAAGGCGCAAGCGTGGAAATTGCGCGCGGGTTTTTTGACAGCAACTTTCAGATTATCACGACGCCCACGCAACAGTTTTTCTTGCGCTATCGCGGTTTTGTGACCAACGTCGGCTTGAGCGAGGATTTCAACGCTGAAATGCGCGTGCGCACCGCGACGGCGATTTTGTCGTGCAGCAGCTTCCGCGAGGTGCTGGCTAATCGCGTCGCAGGCATCCGCACCAATTTGCAAGCTTGGCAGCAACTCTACGCGGGCGATGCCAGCATGTCGCGCGTGGCCGCGATTGCAGGCCAGTTCTTTGACTTTGGCGTGCCGCCGACGACAGGCTCGCAATCGGAGCGAGAACCTCAGTATTTGCCGTCTATCGATGAACTAAATAACTCCGGCGGGGAATGATACGTTCTGCCACACCTTACGACATGGAGGCGTGTAAAAGCATGCTGCGCGAATACGCGCAAGAAACGCAGCTGCGTATCTTGATCGAAATGCAAGACCCGCAGCACGTGACCGCGTTGCTTGAGCGCATGATTTTAGGCGCAGGTTTTGTGCTGATCGACAATCAGGCGCGTGGCATGCTTTGCGCGTTGATCCACGGCAACGTGTGGAACCCTGCCGTGCGCACACTTTCCGAGCTTGCCTTTTACGTTACGCCGCAGCATCGCGGTCGAACCATCGGTGGGCGATTGTGGCTTGAATTTAACCGACGCGCACAAGATTTGTTGCAGTGCGGGCGCGTTGCGCTGGTGTCGTGCGCACGCCAGCAAAACCTAGATGTCCAGCGCTACGGTTACCGCCAGATGCACGTCACGTTGATGAGAGAAGCATGCCAGCCGAATATATCTTAGCTTACTTTTTCGGCGAAACCTTCAAGGCCGCTTACGCGCTTGGCTCAACAGGCTACGCGGCCGCGACGTTTGCGATCAACTTTACGGTGTCCACGCTGGTTGCCCGTGCTTTTGGAGCCAAACCACCAAAAATACAAAACTTCGGCGCGCGCCAGCAAATGCCGCCAGCGAGTAACAACAGCATCCCCGTGGTTTATGGCAGCGCTTGGCTTGGCGGCACTTTTGTCGATGCCGCAATCACGACAGACAATAAAACAATGTACTA
>VGHX01000091.1 GCA_016868055.1 Betaproteobacteria bacterium | reverse complement strand
CCGGACAAGACCGCAGACCCAGTACGCTGTACGCGGGACATACCCTGAGCAACCCAGTGGCGACCGCCAGCAGCCCCAGCCAGCCCCATGGGCCGATCACATTCAGCAGCGACAGCAGAATCAGCAACACACCGATAAACACGCGCAGGGCGCGGTCGGTCTCTCCGACATTCTTCATCATAGCGGGCTCCTTGCTTGGTTGTTTGGAGTGCTTATGTTACCCCGAGCGCCGGCGCGTCTGCCAGCGCATGGTCAGATTCCACCGTGACCAAAAAATAACGCGCGTGATCGACGTTAGCATTCAGATACTGGCAGAATGCGCACGGCTCTTACACTAGACCTTCATGCACTCACTTCCGTTCCTGCCGCGCACAGCGCGCGCCTTGCTGATTGCCACTCTGCTCGCTGCACTGCTGAGCGCCTGCGGCAGTGTAAGCAGCATGATGCCGTCGGCCAAGCCCGTGGCGGCAATGCCAGCGCGTTGGTTTGCACCATTGCCGGGCGAGGGCGCGTTGGCGCATGATGGCCAGATCGCCTCGCTGGCAGATTGGTGGCGGCAGCAGCAAGACCCCGTGCTGCTGGTGCTGATCGATGCAGCGCAAGCGGCCAGCAGTAGCATCAGCGCGGCTCGCTCACGCATTGCTCAGGCCAACGCGGAGCGCTTGGCCGCTGCCGGCGCATTACGGCCGACGGTAGACGCCGGCGTCAGCGCGCAGCGGCGCAGTGCGTTTCCGCCTTTCCCGGGCGGTAATGTGTATCAAGGCTCAGTTCAGGCGAGTTGGGAGATTGATGTGTTCGGCGCCAACCGCATGGCGCTAGATGCGGCGCAGCGCCGTGCTCAGGGCGCCGAGGCGAGTTGGCACGAGGCCAGGGTCTCGGTGGCGGCCGAGACGGCGAATCAGTACTACGCATTTCGCGCTTGTCGTCGCTTGCTGGTGCTTGCAGAGGCCGACGTGACGTCGCGCGCAGAGATCGCTCGCTTGACAGAGTTAGCAGCAAACGCTGGGTTTCAGTCGGCTGCGAACGCGGCGCTCACGCGCGCCAGTGTCGCGGATGGTCGCAGCCAGGTGACGGCGCTACGCGCGCAGTGCGATGTCGATGTCAAGGCGCTTGTCATGCTGACCGGTCTCGATGAGCGTGATCTCCGCACCCAACTCGAGGGTGTCTCTGTCGCGCTGCCGTTGCCCGCACCGGTGCCGCTCACCGAGCTTCCGGCCGCCACACTGGCGCAACGGCCTGATGTGTATGCCGCGGCTCAGCAGGTTGCTGCGGCGAGTAGCGAAGTGGGCAGCGCCGAGGCGCGCCGTTACCCGCGCTTGTCCTTATCCGGCAGTATTGGACGCAATCGCTTCGAGACCGCTGACGGTAACTTTAACTTGAGCAGTTGGACGGTGGGTCCGGTTGCGTTCAGCTTGCCTATTTTTGACAGCAACCGGCGCCGCGCCAACGTCGCTGCCGCGGCTGCGCGCTATGAGGAAGCAGCCAGCGGCTACCATGCCGTGGTTCGGCGCGCTGTACGAGAGGTGGAAGAGAGTCTCGTCAACCTCGACAGCATTGCCGCGCGCAGCAACGATGCACAGATTGCGATTGATGGCTATACCGCCTCGTTCGATGCCGCGCGCCTGCGTTACCAGCTCGGCCTGAGCAGCTTGATCGAGCTTGAAGAAGCGCGCCGCAGCAAGCTCGCCGCCGAAACCGGTCTGGTCACGCTGCAACGTGAACGCGTAGCCGCGTGGATCGCTTTGTACCGCGCCGCCGGCGGCGGCTGGCAATCACCCGCAAACACCGGCCGCGCCTCTGCCGATGCGGCGCCATGACAACTCATAAAATCGAATCAAACCCCATGCGATCATTACCGATGACCAGCTCGTTAACGCGCCATCTATCCCGCCCAGCACTCGCGGGCGTGTTGATGATCATGCTGCTAGCTGTCGTGGTGTGGTTACTGCCCAGTTCCTCCAGCAAGGCAAATGACAAAGCGACAAACACCAAGCCCGCCGGCACGGCGAAGGCGGCGCTGACTGTCACCATCGCGCGACCGCAACTGACGCGGCTACCGCAAACACTCGCCGCTAACGGCGATATCGCGGCTTGGCAAGAGGCGAGCATTGGTAGCGAGGCGAACGGTTTGCGACTGACCGAGGTGCTGGTCAATGTCGGCGATGTCGTGCGTGCGGGTCGGCTGCTGGCGCGGTTCTCTGATGAGACCGTGCAAGCCGATCTCGCTCAGTCAAGGGCAGCACTACTCGAGGCGCAGGCCAACTTGAACGAGGCAAGCGCCAATGCCGAGCGCGCACGATCACTCATCAACACCGGCGCGCTGAGCACGCAGCAAATTAATCAGTTCATTACTGCAGAGCAGACCGCACGCGCGCGCGTCGCTGCTGCCGAGGCGAGCCTCAATGCGCAGCGCTTGCGCCTGAAATTTACTCAGCTGCTGGCGCCCGACAGCGGGGTGATCTCCGCGCGCAGCGCGACGGTTGGCGCGGTGGTAGCGAATGGTACTGAGATGTTTCGCATGATTCGCAAGGGCCGGCTCGAGTGGCGGGCTGAAGTGATGGCCACCGAGCTGGCGCGTATTCGTCCGGGCACAGCAGTCACGCTGGTGGCGGCGAACGGCACGCGCCTAAGCGGAAAGGTGCGCATGATTGGGCCCACCGTCAACCCACAGAACCGCGCTGCCTTGGTGTATGTCGATTTACTGTCGGCGGGAACCGGTGAGGCGGCTGCCAAGCCTGGCATGTTTGCACGTGGCGAGTTCGCACTAGGCAGCGGTAATGGTGTCACGCTACCGCAGCAAGCAGTGGTGGTGCGCGATGGCTTTAGCTACGTGTTTCAGCTCAAGCCCGATAGCCGCGTGGCACAACTCAAGGTGAAAACCGGCCGGTATTTGCAAGACCAGGTCGAGATCACCGAGGGGCTGTCTTTGCAAGACGAGGTAGTGGTCGCAGGTGCCGGTTTTTTGAACGATGGCGATCTGGTTCGCGTCACACGCAGTGACGCCGTGGCACGTGACAACAAACGCGAGACCAAGGACGCCCAGTGAATTTTTCAGCGCTCTCGATCCGGCATCCGGTTCCGGCGATCTTGCTGTTTGCGCTGCTGACTCTCGCGGGTTTACTCGCGTTTAGATCCAACGCGATCCAGGATTTTCCGGATATTGAGCTACCCATCGTCAATGTCGTTGCCTCGTTACCGGGCGCGGCGCCAGCGCAGTTAGAGACCGAGGTCGCTCGCAAAATCGAGGGCTCGGTCGCCACCTTGCAGGGCATAAAAAACATCTACACCAAGGTGCTTGATGGTCAGGTGACTGTCACCGTTGAGTTTGTACTGGAAAAAAATCTCTCTGATGCAGTCAACGATGTGCGCGACGCGGTAGCACGAGTACGCGCCGATTTACCAGCCGACGTGCGTGACCCATCAGTCACCAAGGTCTCCACTGCGGGTCGTCCGATTTTGACCTTCAGCGTCACCGCCACGCCAAATGCCTCGGGCTCGGTACCCGACTTACAAGAGATCTCGTGGTTCATCGATAACACCGCCACCAAGCAGCTGCTGGCGGTCAAAGGCGTGGGTGCGATAAAACGCATAGGCGGCGTTACGCGCGAGGTGCGGATCGTGCTCGACACCGAGCGCATGACCGCGCTGCGGGTGACGGCAGTCGATGTGTCGCGTCGGCTGCGGCAGGTACAGCAGGAAGCGCCCGGTGGTCGCGGTGATATCTCGGGCGCCGAGCAATCGGTACGCACAATTGCCACCGTTAAAACTGCTGCCGAATTAGCCTTGATCGACATCCCGCTCGATGATGGCCGGCGGGTACGTCTCGATCAGATTGCAGCCGTTCATGACAGCGTGGCAGAGCCACGCGCGATCGCTACCCAAGATGGTCGGCTGGTGGTGGGCTTTGAAATCGCGCGCACCAAAGGCTTTGGTGAGCTGATGGTGGCAGAGGGGGTGCGCGAGGCAGTACGACAATTACAGGCGGCACATCCGCAGCTGCGTATTGTTCAGGTGATTGATAACGCGCAGCCGGTTGAAGAGAACTACGATGGCTCCATGCTGCTGCTGTATGAAGGCGCGGCGCTGGCCGTGTTGGTGGTGCTCTGGTTCTTGCGCGACTGGCGTGCCACCTTGGTGGCGGCTTCAGCGTTGCCGTTGTCCGTGATTCCCACTTTTCTGGCGATGTCGTGGTTTGGCTACACGATTAATACCGTGACTCTGCTGTCGCTGGCATTGGTCGTCGGCGTGCTGGTTGATGATGCGATTGTCGAGATAGAAAATATCGCGCGCCATCTGCAGATGGGTAAAACGCCGATGCAAGCGGCGCTCGAGGCCGCTGATGAAATCGGCATGGCGGTGATCGCAACAACCTTTACCTTGGTCGCCGTGTTTCTGCCGACAGCATTCATGGGCGGCGTGCCGGGATTGTTCTTCAAGCAGTTTGGTTGGACCGCAGCAGTAGCGGTGCTGTCATCATTAGTTGTGGCGCGATTGCTGACGCCAATGATGTCTGCCTACCTGCTCAAACCTGCCAAGCACGGCCAGCCTGACGATGGCTGGCTAATGCGCGGCTATCTTGGCGTAATGCGATGGTGTCTTCGCTACCGCTGGGTGACAGCGATTGCATCAGCCTTGTTTTTTGTTGCCTCGTTATCGCTCGTGCCGCTGCTTCCGACGGGCTTCATACCGCCGGCCGATCGTGGTCAAACACAGATCACCGTTGAACTGCCTCCCGGTAGCACCCTCGCCGAAACCACCGCCGCTGCTGAGCAAGCAAGATTGGCCGCCATGAAAGTCAAAGGCATCGAGAGCATCTTCAGCTCGATCGGTGGTGGCTCAAGCGGCGATGCGTTTGCTCCGGGCGCTGCGGCCGAGGCGCGCCGCGCTGTGCTGACACTCAACGTGATTCATCGTGACAAGCGAAGCGAGTCACTGCAAATGATTGAGAACCAGCTTCGCGCAAAGCTTGATGACATCCCCGGTGCGCGTTTTACGGTCGGCCCGCCTGATACCGGCGTCAAGATGCAACTCGTGCTCAAAAGTGATGACCCAAACGCGCTCACAGCAGCAGCGCGTGCAGTGGAAGGCGAACTACGCACCCTTAACGGCATCGGCAACATTAACTCCAGCGCATCACTAGTTCGTCCTGAAATCATCGTCAGGCCTGATGCTGCGCGTGCTGCGGATCTTGGTGTCACTACGGCCAGCATAGCCGAGACCGTACGCGTCGCCACTGCGGGCGATTACGACGTGAATTTACCGAAGCTAAACCTGTCAGAGCGGCAGGTGCCGATACGGGTCAAGCTACCTGACGGCGTGCGTGCGGATCTCGCGGCAATCGAACGCTTGCTGGTTCCAGGGCGAAACGGCCCGGTCATGCTGGGCACGGTAGCCAGCGTCAGTATGGACAGCGGACCCGCGCAAATTGATCGCCTTAACCGTAGCCGGGACGTGACTCTGGAAGTAGAGCTGGGTAGTCGATCATTGGGTGAGTTGAATGAAGAAGCACGCGCACTACCCAGCATGAAAAATCTACCGCCATCGGTCACTATTGCCGAGCTCGGCGATGCACAAGAGATGCAGGCGCTATTTGAAAGCTTCGGCATTGCGATGCTGATTGGTGTGCTGTGTATCTACGGCGTGCTGGTCTTGCTGTTTCACGATTTCATGCAGCCGATGACCATTCTTGCGGCGCTACCACTTTCAATTGGCGGCGCCTTTGTTGGATTGTTAGTCGCTCAAAAAGCGCTCTCCATGCCCTCGATGATCGGTCTCATTATGCTTATGGGTATCGTCACCAAAAACTCTATCTTGCTGGTCGATTACGCCATACTCGCGCGTAGCGCTGGCATGGCGCGCTTTGAGGCGTTAGTCGACGCCTGCCACAAGCGTAGCCGACCGATTTTAATGACGACCATTGCCATGGGTGCCGGCATGATGCCATTGGCCTTGGGTTTTGGTGCTGACCCGAGCTTTCGATCGCCGATGGCGGTTACCGTAATTGGCGGTTTGATTACATCGACGCTGCTGTCGCTGCTGGTGGTACCTGCGGTGTACGCCTTCGTCGATGATATTCAGGGGTGGTTACGCAGACTTACCCGAACCATTTCGCGTACATCGGATTGAGCGCAAGCATATTCAGAATATTTTCACGTAAATCGGCATCCCGAACTATCAACATGCGCGGCCAATGCGCGGTCGACTCCAACCAATACACTTCCTTCTTGCCCAAGATATAAACGATACCCTCGCGCCGTATGCTGCCATCATAAAAAGCGTAGGTGCGCGCGATTTCGAACTCACTATGGATGAGCGACTTCACCAAGTCGATATACGGCTCCCGGACTTTTTGTCCGTCGTACAGCATGGCAAGTAGTGCTGATCGCAGTACGGACATGGGGCGAATATTCGGTGAATAACGGCCCGTTATACACCGTTCGCAATAATCAAGTGTTTTGGGACCGCGGCGGGCTGCTTGCTGACAAGCCGGCTATGCTCGTATTATAGCCAGACTGACCACTTGCCCCACTGAAGATGAATCTGCGCGAGCCGCTGTCGGATGATGAGATCGACGAGTTAGATCGCATCTTGATGGATCAACCTGGTGATTTGGTACCAATGAGCGTCAGCATGCTCGATGGTTTCCTGACCGCTGTCGTTGCTGGCCCCAACACCATCATGCCAAGCATGTGGATGCCGTGGGTGTGGGATGTTGAGGAGGGCGTCTTACGGCCAAACTTTCGTACAGAGCGCGCGGCTCAGCGATTTTACGAGCTGGTATTTCGGCACATGAACAGCATTGCTGCCGAGCTCATGGAAGCTCCCGAGCATTTCGAACCACTGCTTCTCGAAAATCCGAACGATGGCGATCCAATACCGGTTTTGGACGACTGGTGCATGGGTTTCATGAAAGGTCTGGTACTTGACATCGAAGGCTGGACACCGCTTACTTTATCGCACGCCGAATGGTTTACCGTGCTCAGGCTGTACGGCACCGAAGATGGTTGGGAAATTCTCCAAGAACATTCAAACGATTTGGAGCAACATTTTCGATACGCTGATCAGCTTCCTGAAGATGTCAGAAATATATGTCGATACTGGTTGCAACGCAGAGGAAAGGGTGCTGCGGGCGGTGAGTTACCCGGCACTGTCAAACCCAGTCCCTTGGTAGTCAGCGACAGACCAGGCCGTAATGATCTTTGTCCCTGTGGGTCGGGGAAGAAATTCAAGCGATGCCATGGCTCGCCCGAGCGATTACACTGAATGCAATCGTATACGGTGAGACTTGCAGCTAAATTGAATAGACAAATCGTGATACCTCTCTGTACCGTCAGTTCAAGTCGTCTAATCAATGCCAAATTCTAATCTCGCTTCAAATACTCGATCACCCATGCTGGATCACTGTCACTTGGGAAGATAGGGTAGTGAACGGCCTTGATCACGCCATCTTCACATATCAGCGTCACTCTTTTTAACAAGGTCATTCCAGCCGCTACAAAGGTCGGCATATTCATTGCCCGTTGAAATTCATAGTTCGAGTCGCTGACTACCGGAAATGGCAAGTGAAGTCTGTCAGCCATTTCTTTTTGATAGTCGGTGGTTTGAACACTTAGACCGATAACCTCAGATCCCAGTGCTTGAAGCTCTTGGTAGTGATCCCTGAAGGAACAGCTTTGTGGTGTACAGCCTCTCGCACCTGGAATTTCATCCCAACCTTCAGGCAGCGGAACATTGGGTTGACCGGTCATCGGATAACAATAGATCACCACTTTGCCTCGAATGCTTCCTTGGTTGATTAAATCGCCACCAGTAGATTTCAACGAGATATTCGGCAGCATCATCCCTATCAAATGATTGGTTGCGCCATCGTCTATCGGAACGGGCAGGTCTGAAGGTAGTTGGTTGTAATTTGCCATAGAGGAGCGTTGACTGGAGTCAGGGGGTGAAGCGCGCACCGCGGACAGCGTGTCGCGCGCTGCGTGCTCGGCGAGCGCCGCAAGGCGCCCCTGCTCGAGCTGCAGGAAGTCGAACTGGTTTGCACCATCAGCATTGTAAAGCCATGCACATCGACCACACTGTGCCGTGGTGGTAGGACTTGGGCTTGCCTTTAACCTTGTCTGTGGGTTGGGGCGCTACGGGTTTCTTTGGGGCGGGCATAAGTAATTCTCACTAATTTCCATTCTGTGTCCTCGAGCCAGGGTTGGCAAGGGAAGCCCCGGGTTAAAAAATGTTGACATCAGTAACATAGGTGTGCAAAAATGGCGACAAATGTAGACATTGTCAACTTAATGCGCCTGGGGCTGGACGTCAGTATTTTTAAGTGGGATTGTAGATCGATATTTTTTGTTAAATTTTAGAAAAAATCATGATCATTAAAAAAATCACTCTTTCAATTTCATTGATGATGCTATTCCTACCGGCAAAAGCGGAATGGACACACGTTGGAACCTCTGCTTCCAGTGTGCTAGATTTTTATGTTGATTATAAAAATATTACAGTTGAAGGAAATTACGTAAAGTCTAAAAGATTGGTTGATTATCACAAAGAACAAAAAACAGAAAAAGGTGAAGCTTATTGGTCGGCTATTTCAGTTTATACATTTGATTGTATGAAAAGGCTGCAGCAAGTTGAGCGGTTCCGTTACACGGACCGTATGGGTGGTGGAACTCGTCTTGAAAATGATCTTTTCAAAAGTGAGTGGGAAAGTGTAGTCGCTGGAACGCCAAATGATAACTACCTGATGAGGGCATGTGCTTTTCGCGGCTAGTCAAAAAGGTTCTTGCTGCTGTTAATTGGCCGTATGTTTTTTGTGTCAGAGTTTAGCAATAAATTTATCGATCATCCGGGTTGTATTTTCAGGTTCGTCGACAACAGAGATATGACTGGTATCGAGAACTTCAAATTGTCCGTAGGATAAAGAAGAAGCAGCCGCACGCAGAGTTTTGATGGGATACATCGAATCAAATCGACCAGCAATAAATAG
>VGHX01000090.1 GCA_016868055.1 Betaproteobacteria bacterium | reverse complement strand
AACCAGGACACCCGATGAGGAAATCGAACTGATCTGAAAAGTGCCTGTGCTACCTTCACGACTGCCTGAACTAAAGGTGTGAAGTGTGTTGCCACCATTCGTGCTGACAACACCCCCCTGAGCAGTTATTGAACCGGTCGGATAACTGATAACAACGACGCCAGACCCGCCGTTACCGCCGCGACCGTCACTACCGGCGCCGCCGCCACCACCACCCAGGCCATTGGTCCCCGCGACGGCGTCCCCGCTCGTGGATCCTCTCCCACCCCCGCCACTGCCCCCGGCGCCCTCTTGCCTCTCTTGCCCTGCGAGTGCACCACCGCCACCGCCCCCCGCATACTGGACGCCATTGACGCTCCACGCGCGCCCACTGCCGCCGTTGCCGCCGGTGGATTTATAGATCGTGGACTCAAATAGCCAAAAGCCGGTCGTGCGGGAGCTCCGCACCCCATTCGATCCCGCTGACCCCGCACCACCACCACCGCCGCCAGCCGCATCCGTGGTACCGGTTTGCGATGCCCCCCCGGCATTGCCGTATGCGGTCGAATCGGCGATGGCTGCCCCTGTCGCCGCAAAATTGCTGACGGCAATGAGCGTCGAAGTGTAGGTGCTCACCGTACGATTGCCGCTGATGTCTACCGCAGCGACAGCGGTCGAGAGTACGGCCGCCTGACCGACATTCAGACCACCGATCTTGAGCCCCGAGGTGGCTGCAGATGCGGTGGTTGACAGGTAGGCAGACAAGGCTGCCGATGTACCGGTGAGTGTGATGCTTGCTGCTGCTGGGGTCGTGCCCGCGATATAACTCGTGGTGCCAACCTGAGCCGTCACGCCAGCGGGCAGTGCCTGTGCCGACAAGGTGCCACTACTGATGTTCAGGGTTACCACGCGGATCTCCGAGGAGCTCGGGTTCGAACCTAAAACATTGCTGAACCAGAGCCTTCCGTCCCTCTCAGCGAGGAACTGCTGTGGCATGGTCAGCGTGGGTGCCGGTATCGCCGCGCTAATCTGAGCAGGCTCTGCGAGCGCTACGGTGGTCGCGAATTTCCCGCCCGAGGTATTGCTCGACAATTCCAGGGTCAGGCTCGATACAGGCCCGTCATAGCTGATGAGGTCTGCGGAGGTCCCCAACAGCAGGTTCTGCAGCGCCGAGGCCGTACCTCTGAGGGTCAGCGCGGCGGAGTCATTCCCACTGATAACTTCAACACTACTCCCCGCAGATACCAGCAGACGGCCGGCCGGAGCATTGGTCGTTAGCGTGAGCGTGAGCGGGGTGTTGATCGCCGGATTGCCGTCGCCGTCATCCAGAGCAGCACCGGTGAACAGGAGCGATGAGCGCGCGTTGCCCGCGATTACCAGACTCTTGGGCAACTGACTAACGACGGGGGCAATGACGCTGCCACTTGAACTCAGGTCGGGTAGCTGCACCGCAGAAATCGACGCGATGGCCGACGACGCTGACCGAACAACGGACCCATCCCATAACTGAACAGTGGCTGCGAGCGTGTAGGTCTGTCCCGCAATGCCATTGAATGACAACTTGCCAGCGCCAGCCAGATAGGCACTTAGCGCCTGCTGCGAGCCCGTCAGGGTGAGTGAGGTCACTGCCGAGCTCGAGCCGGTCGCCGCTACGCCCGAACCGCTCAGGCCGGCGGCGCTGAGACTACCCCCCGAGACAGACAGCACCAGCGTATGAACGGCACTGCCGGTACCCAAGGCATTGGCCGGAAGTCGAATCTCACCATCGGCCGCAAGAACGGTAAAGCTGGCGGGCAGCGCAAGCGTGGGCGCGGCGGTGCCACTGACGATGGTCCCATCGACAAGATGCAGTTGGCTCTGTACGGATACCGAGCCGCGCGCCACAGTCATGGTAAGCGTCTGACCGCTGCTGCCGATGTAACGCGGCGCATCAGCGCTCGCAAACCAGCTGCTCAACACATTGGCTGAAGCGATGTACCTGCGCTCGCTTGCGGTTCCCGACACCGTCACCGTGCTCGGCGGAGTCTCACTAATGGCACCGGCACTCAAGGTGAGTGTGACGGTGATGCTCTCCATGCCTGAACCAAACGCACCCGCCGGCAAACGCAGAGCCGAGGTTGTACCCGGCACGATCGGCAGCGAACTGGGCAGCTCGACGGTGGGGCCCACCAGCACCGGTGCAGGACCCGAAGACGCGGCTCCCGACAGCTGTGCCAAAGAAAGCGACTCATCCAGCGTGACCAGCGCGCCGTCTTCCATGACGACCAGGAAAGGCGCCTGCAACGCCTGATCGAGACGATCGGCCTCGCTGGCGACGGCCTGAGTCATGAAAATACCTTGTGCCGCTTGTATCGTGGTGTTGCTGCCCCTCGGTAGATCGCTGCCGGCTAGCGTAATCGCGCTGTCGCTGCGCAAGACTAGTTGCTTCGTGGGCAGCTCAGCGCTCAAGACAGACAACGGCGGGTTGTTGGTGAAAGTGGTGGGCTCAATAACTGCAGCGCCCGGTAACTGAGCGGACGCTGTTCCTATACGCAAGACGCCACCACTGCGGTATTCAGTACGAGCGGCACCGGTGAACAACCGAGGGCTCCTGATGAAACCCGCCGCCATCAAACCAAGCTCACCTAAGTTATTGGCCAGTGCATCGGCCACCACCATCAGCAGATCACCTGCCAGCGAAATCAAGCTGACATCGCCACCATCACCCGTACGAACTTTTTGAACCGACAAGTTGCCTTGAGCCGTGATCATGATGTCACCGGGCGCATTGATGTCGGTGAGTAGCAAACCAGGGGCAGCCTCTCCCCAGCCGTCGATATCGGTCAGCATCAAGCTGCCATTACTGGCGTTAATGCTGAGCATGTCGACTGCGACCGTCAGCGCTGCGATGCTGCTCGCACTCAGATTCAGCGTGCCGGTTTGTACCAGTGGTACGTCGGGTAGCACTGCGGTAGCGACTCCGAGTGCTCTGACAGCGTGCAAAGTGACCGCACCACCCGCACCCGTCTTGATCACTACGTCCTGGTCCAGCGCGGGCTCGCTGCGCAGCATGATGGCTCCCGCACTGGTCACAACAATTTGTCCGGCCGCGCGCAAACCACTTTGCTCCAGCGTCCACAGGGGCGCTGTCAAACCGGTTTCAACGACCCGGTTGACGCGCAGATCGGCGACCGCGCCGATCTCGAGATCACCCAGTGCATGCAGGCGAATATCACCGGCTGCCGTGTGCGCAGAAACACGACCCACCGCCAGTATCAACGCACTGGCTTCGGTACTGCCACCGATGTCTGCACCGGCTCGCAGCAGCGCATCTGCGCCATAAAGATTCGCACCACCTTCACTTGAATCCAGTGCATTCATGATGCTGCCGCCAGCCAGCACACCCACGCGAGAGCCTTTGGCATTGAGCGAGCCACTGGCTAATCTGGCATCAACCTTGGCCAAGGCAATATCGCCACCAGCGGCCAGAAGAATATTGCCGCCTTCGCTGCCGATCTGCGCTGAGGTATCCATCTGCAGTGCGCCGGCGATCGCCTGCACATCAATGCTGCCACCGGTGTTGATGATCCGCGTGTTCGCGGCCAGCGTGATCGAGTCGCCTGCGATCAAGGACATCGATCCACCATACAGCTGAATCTGGTGATCCGCGGTCAGGATCAGGCTGGCGTCGTTCTTCATGGCCTGCAACAGCAAGTGACCGTCAGTGACCTGTATATCGCCCGCCACTGTCATTGCCCCCGCGCTGGCACGCAGCACCGCAGTGCCGCCGGCCTGCAAACCTTCCAGCGACAGCGCACGGCTGGCCAGCAAGGCGACTTGACCCGCTGCGTTGATTCCAATCGTATCCGTCGCGATTTCCAGCGCCTGACCCCGTCGGCCATTGCTGCCGACATCGCCTGCCGATGTGATCGTGATCGCGCCGGCCAGCAGATCATCGGCAGCATCTTCACCGACCTCGGTGATCGATCCCTCAACCGTCTCAAGCAGCAGTGCGCCATCTCCGGCGTCCATTCTTGCAACCGCAATATCGAGTGCGGCTTTGACATCCAGCGCGGCAGTGCGCAGCCGTGATGCGTTGCTCAGCAATGCACCCGCTTCCTGTATCACTGAACCTGCCTTTGCTTTGACATTCAGCACACCGCCTGAATTGACCACGGCTGATTCGCTGCGCTGTATCACATCATGCAGCGCCAGCAGATCCATACGTCCCGTACCGAATAACAGATCTTGTTCAATGATCAGCGAGCCTTGCTGCGCGTCGAGTACGAACCGGTCGTCGGCATCACCACCGATAGTTACGTCGGCAACGACAGTCAGATCGCCGGCAGCACGTACCTGCACGCGCCCCTGATTGGCAACGCTCAGTCGCGTAATGTCCACATCGCCACTGTTGTCGATGGCGATCACCGAGCCCGTTCCGGCATATGCGGATGCTTCTAGCGTGCTTGCGCTCGTGCGAATCGTGTTGAAAAGATTTCCGATATCGCGATTGCCATTGACGTTATCAACATCGCCTGCAATTAGCGTGACACGATCAGCGCTGACATGGACATTGCCTGCGTCATAACTGCGGGCAGAGGCGAACAGGCTGCCAGCCTCTGCCTGCAGAGAGATATCACCGTTGCGTGAAATCACGTGAGACAGATACATCGCGCCAGCGGTATCCACCAGCATCGCAGTACCTGCCGCATCCACGGTGAGCGTCGATGTGGCATCCACACGACCGGCATCGATACGCAGTGATGCCGTGTCGGAGGCACCGCGAATCGCACCACCGATATTGCCATCAACCCCGTGAGCAACGAGCTGCAGGTCGCCGCCGCTGCGTAACTGCGGCACCGTCTGCGCGCCCATGCTGAGTATGCCGCCGGACGCTTCCAACCTTAGGCGCCCATCCCGCGCTTCGATGCCGCTGATGGTCAAACCAACCCGACTGCCATTGTCGATCAACAGATCGCCACTGGCCGTTATCAGCACATCCTCGATCGCCTTGGCCGCCACCGCGCCGCTGGCCATCAGGTTCAGGTCATCCGAAATTTGTATCGTGACACTCAACACATCACGACGATCCTGCACCAGCTGGCCCTTCAAGACATCGCCCAGCCCATCGCTCGACGCCAGCACTGGCAAATCAGTGCTGGCGCTGGACGAGACCTCTTCCCACAAACTGCTATTGAAGAACAGACTCTCTGCGGACAGATCGATCGTGCCTGTCTCGCCTTTGTAGCGATAGGTACGGTAACTGATATCGACGACGTCTTGTGAACGTGCACGTGCGAGCAGCGTTTTTTCCTCGCCAGTCAAGGTGCTGAAATCACCTGGTGTGGCGATGCTCACTCGATCGCTGCTATAGCCGATACTGCTGTCTGCATTGCCCAACGCCGTCAGCGAAATATTGCGCGCCTTGATATTAAGTTTTTCTGCGCCCACATCAGGCACGCCACCGAGTATTTCTGCATGCGGGAAAATCGCTTGCATCAAATCGGGGGCTAGGCTGAACTGCATCTTGTCAGTCAGTGCCGCATTGCTGGTGAGTCCCGCCCTCGACAGCGCAGCATCAGAGAAGCCCGCAGCCTGCAGGCGCTTGGCGATCGCGGCAGAATCCGGCGCCTGGCGCTCGATTGCGCCATCGCGGATCGATCCATTACGCGTCTCCAGCGTGACATCACTGGTCAGCGATTCAATCGCAGCGGCACCCGCCCAACCGGTCGGTACGGTCAGATTCATATCACCTGCGGTTTCGACAAGACGGATACTGCCCTTCGCTTGTGCCGCGACCGCATTGCTGTCGATATTCATCATCAGCAACCCTTCGGTGCTGATGATCTTCACGGTATCGGCGCGCACCATGCCCAGAGCGTCGGTTACCACACTATCAACTGCCGTGATCGTCACCGTACCGGCGGCATTGATGCCACCAATGGTCAGTGTGGAAGGCGTGCGACCTTTGAGCTGCGTGACTGACACATTACCCGGGGCAGCGGTCGAGTAGCCTTCCGCATCAACGCCGGTGCCCGCGACAAACAGCGCACCGCGTGCATCCTTTACGGTGATGCTGACATCACTGTTCGTTTTAATCTGTGGCAGCAAACCGGAGAACACTACATTGCCTGATACTTGCAATGCATCCGACGACAACTTCAGTGGTTGTATTTCTAGCTGAGAGTTGGTGTCCGGATCGGCGAAACTCAGATCTCCACGCAGCAGCAATTTGCCGTACGTGCTTTCAATATTGGCGACCGGCTTGTTTGGTCCCTGCACGGTGCCAATTTCGACGGGCGAGTCCGCGCGCAAGGCGTAGGTGTAGAAATCCTTTAGGCCCGTGACCGTGGTGGTGGTGGTGCGCACCGTCTTCGTACGCATCCAGCCGCCACCGGTGGTAAACGGGCCGTCGACCGTAATCTCCTGATTCGCAAAATCGCTATCCAGACGATTTTCAGCTTTCATCTGTACCCAGTCCTGCCCCTGATACTTGATACGGTTGGATTCGGTAGACTTCCACGCTATGATGGTGCCGGACGAGCCATCCGGGTTGGGTATGCTGGTTTGCACACCACCGCTCAGCTGTTCGACAAAGCTCCACTTGGATGTATCCGTGAAATCCAGCACAGGAAAAGCCAGTTTGCCGGACTTGCTGGCATACCGGTACAGTTTGTTGGTGACGACGTCACGTACCAGCGTCGATCCTTCGACGACATCAATCGACGGATTAGATTTTTGCTCGTACTCCACATAAACCAGCGTGTCTTCCTGTATGCCCAATTGCTGCGCTGTGAGCATCAGCTCGGACTCCAGCAGTGGCGTGCCGTCGGTGAACTTGGTGTCGGTAAATTTCGCCTGCGAATCGGGTGCGAGCCAGTCCCAGTCCGCACCGAAAAGGTTGAAGCTCTTTTGCTCGTACTTCTTGACTGTCGTGCGTGTCTTGGCCTGGCCCTCGGTCCAGACGTAGAAGCGACCTTCTTCAGGCTGGTACAGCAGCGGCTCAATAAGGTCGGCGATTTTTCCACCCGTTTCACCGGCGTTCGCATAAACAATGGTCGACATACCGCCGGCCTGCGTCAGCGTGCCCTGCTTTTCCTTATGGATGAAACTACCACCTGCAAACGTGTATTCGTCGCGTTTGAGCGTGGTGCTGTCGGTGATGGTGATTTTGCCGGTGCGATTCTGCGAGACATCAATCTTGTCGACCGCGAGATCATACTTACTGCGGTTCACGATATTCACCGAGGTATAACCGCTGGCGGCTAACAGCTTGCCGTTCCCGGTGCTGACGATGGTACCGGTCAGATTGATCACGCCGCCATGCGGCGCGATCTCATCAAGCACGACCATGCCCTTGTCGGCATCGAAGAAACCGTCAACGGTCTGCAGCCCACTGGCACCGAAGCTCACACCCTTGAGTAGTCTGCCCTGGCTATCCGTCAGATTGGAGGACGCGGTCGGGGTAAAGGTTTCATCGATCGTCAGTTCAATGCTGTCAACGCCGCTTTGCACCGTGCCGTCGATATTCAGGTAGCGCGCATTGATGTTGATGGCACCCATCGCAAAGACGATGGATTTGCCACTTCTGGGCGCATTGATTGCATTCAGCAGCGCAAGAATGCGCGGGTCATTGACATCCTCGCTCTCGAAACCACGTCCGCCAGGAGTGCCGGCAGCGTTATAAACGAGCGAGCCGAACTCCTTGGTGAAATCAAGGTACTGGCGCGGGTCCGCGTTGGTGTGATACCAGTCTTCGGTCGTCAGATTAAAATCACCGGCCGCTGACAGCTGGATGTCTGCCGCACGCAGTTCACCAGTGACATTGATGCTGCCCTCTTTATTGGTCAGGGAAATCAATCCATCACTGTTTACCAACTCCCCGCGCACGTACAGATCCTGGGGTGCATCCGGAATGACGATATTACCGAGGCTGTAGTACTCCTTCGGATAGGCATCCTGCATGATGCTAATCTGGCTCTGACCAGCCGCGGCCGCATTACCCAGCTTTTGTTTGTTGACATAGGTCGTGCCAGCATCGAGCCTGACCAATTGCCCGTTCAGTATCTCGTTGCGGCCACCGGCCTCGATGCGTACATCGTTGATCTCGAGACCAAACAACGAATTGTTCAGGATACTAATGTTTGCCTCGCCGTGCGCGATCATGCGACCGGTCTTGAATGCCGCATCAATCGCATCTTTAGCTTTAGTGCCGGTCTCGATATAGATACCACCGCCCGAGGCTTTGATGGAGGGCAGGCGCAAGAACAGCTGATCGAAAGAGCTGCGCGGCAAAATGTTTCCGCGTGCATCCGTATCGGCCAGTCCCATCTTCTTGAGCTGACCGTCGATCTGCTCCAGCAGGGCCTGGTAGCGCGAGATCGCCTCGGCATTCCCGGCGTGGCTACCCATCCAGCCGACAATCTTCGCCCTGTCCTCGAACAACTGGTTAGCGACGTTGGCATAGACCAGTTTGGGCAGAGCGACATCTTTGGGTTTGACCACATAGAAGTCGTCGCTAAGCGTGAACGCGAAGTTCATGCCGCGATCACTGCTCATTGCCGTGATCTGCGTCCAGCCACGACTGAGATCAAAATTCTCGGTCGATGCGTTAATGGTCGTATCGTCGCCGCTGCGCTCGAACCAGCGACCATCTTGCGTTCGAACCAGCTGACCTTTTTTCAAGTTAAGACCGACTTCGCTGCCGCTCAGTTGATGATCTGGTCGCACTTCCTTCCAGCGGGTGGTGTCGAGATAATTCTCTTTCTCCAGCACCCGATTCTCATCGGTGTAGGTCGCCGGTGAGTAGCGATAGAACTTGCCTGCTTCGGCTTTGCCAAAGGCACCAGCGACTGCTTCGACGATATCGCCGCTGGTTATAGCCATGGCCACATCCGTCAGGCGCAGTGCTGCGTATTCATACTGTTGCGCCGGATCCAGACGGAGCGCCTGCTTCTCGCTTTCACTCAGATCCGTGTCAATACGATTGCTCGGCAGCTTCTGCACACCATCGACAAAGTACGGCAGGATCTGAATGACGGTGTTGTAGTTGATGCCCGCTTCGACCTTGGCCTGACTGCCGATCACGACTTCATTAAGCGAGTTGACCTTGCCCTCGCCAATCGGTGACATCGCATACGGAATAAAACTGACGTTGATGACCAGGCCATCAGTCTCGGCGCGCTCGCTGCCACCAATGCCTTGTTCGGCCATCATGTCCACGTCGCCGACGGCTCGCACCGAGGAGGTGCCATCCAGACGAA
>VGHX01000089.1 GCA_016868055.1 Betaproteobacteria bacterium | reverse complement strand
CTGTTTTAAATCAGTAAGTTATCAATTTTATTTCGCGATACGGAAAATAATTTCTTAGAGTGGAAGAGATCCCTGCTGCCTCGCACCGTTAAGTTTCCGCATTATGAAAAATAATTGCCGCTATTTGGAAAGCAATCAATAGCGAGGCGGCTGACGAGCCGGCCACAGGGCCGGCAGGGGCAATCGAGGGGGAATGGGTACGTGAAGGGGCGCGGAGTCGGCAGAAAATTTACCAGGGAAATCCCGCCGGCGGTGCCGCTATTGGGTCAGGAAAATACACTCAGCACCACCCGGCTTAGATGAGCGCCGCCTTCGAGACAAGAATGCCGTCAGCATCGGCATACACCCAGTCACCCGGCCGCACCACCACGCCAGCAATGTCGATCACGACATCTTTCTCGCCCAGGCCTTTGCGAATGCTGCGTCGCGGGTGGGTTGCCAGCGCACGAATACCGACATCGCACTGATTCAACTCTTCGCTATCACGCACGCAGCCGTTGACGATGATGCCAGCCCAGCCATTGGTTTGCGCCAGCACGCCAAGGTTGCCACCGACCAGCGCACAACGCAGGCTGCCACCACCATCAACCACCAGCACACTACCCTCGCCGGGTGTCTCCAGCGCCGCGCGTACCAGCACGTTGTCTTCAAATACTTTCAGCGTACGCGCCGGACCGGAAAAACGCGAACGCTTGCCGAAGGCTTTGAACACCGGAGGCAGAACTGACAGAGAGCCATCGATCAACTTCTGTTCGTTGGCATCGCAAAGATCGCAGGTGGCAAAGTCCTTATCCAATCAAGCCGCCTTTCTGAATCCTAGCTCGGAGCCAGCCACTTCAATTTCGATCGTGTCTTTCGGGCCGAAGCGCCCCTCAAGAATGGCTTTGGAAAGCGGGTTCTCTACCTCTTGCTGAATCGCGCGTTTTAAAGGCCGCGCACCATATACCGGATCAAACCCAGCGTCGGCCAACTTGTGAAGTGCTGCATCGCTGATATGCAAACCGATCTCCATCTTGGCCAAGCGCTGCTGCAAGGTAGCCAACTGGATTTTGGCGATCGCGCCAATCTGCTTGTCATCCAGCGAGTGGAATACCACTAGCTCATCGATACGGTTGATAAATTCGGGTCGAAAATGTCCACGCACCTCAGCCATGACAGCGAGCTTGACCAGTTGCGGGTCGCTGTCTTCCATCGACTGTATTTTGTGAGAGCCGAGGTTGGAAGTCATCACGATCACGGTATTTTTGAAATCCACCGTGCGCCCCTGACCATCGGTCATACGCCCATCATCGAGTACTTGTAACAGCACATTGAATACATCCGGGTGGGCTTTTTCGATTTCATCGAGCAGAATCACGCTGTAAGGTTTACGACGCACTGCCTCGGTCAGATAACCGCCCTCCTCGTAGCCGACATAACCGGGCGGCGCACCAATGAGTCGTGCGACTGAGTGCTTCTCCATGAACTCACTCATGTCGATACGAATCAGCGCTTCTTCGGTATCAAACAAGAAAGCAGCCAAGGCTTTGGTCAGCTCGGTTTTACCAACACCCGTAGGCCCCAAGAACATGAAGGAGCCATACGGACGATTTGGGTCGGACAAACCTGCGCGCGAGCGACGAATCGCATCCGACACTGCAGTGATGGCCTCATGCTGACCGACCACGCGCTTGTGCAGTTCATCTTCCATATGCAGTAGCTTGTCGCGCTCGCCTTGCATCATTTTCGAGACCGGGATGCCGGTCGCACGCAATACCACCTCGGCGATTTCCTCGGCACCCACTTGGGTTCGCAGCAGTTTCGGCTTGGCAGCATCTTGCTCGCCCTTATCCGCATGTTTCAGTTTGGCTTCCAGCTCAGGCATACGGCCATACTGCAGCTCGGACATTTTTTGCCAGTCGCCTTTGCGGCGCGCGTCTTCCATTTGCAGACGCAATCGCTCGATCTCTTCCTTGATTTGCTGGCTTCCCTGCACACCGGCTTTTTCCGCCTTCCAGATTTCCTCCAGGTCAGCGTACTCGCGCTCGAGCTTGGTAATTTCTTCTTCAATCAGACCAAGACGCTTTTGAGAGGCTTCGTCTTTTTCTTTTTTGACTGCCTCACGCTCAATCTTCAGCTGAATCAGGCGACGATCGAGTTTGTCCATCACCTCGGGTTTGGAATCAATCTCGATCTTGATCTTGGAGGCGGCTTCGTCGATCAGATCAATTGCTTTATCTGGCAAAAAACGATCGGTAATGTAGCGATGCGATAACTCCGCGGCTGCAACAATCGCAGGGTCCGTGATATCAACGCCATGATGCACTTCGTATTTTTCCTGCAGGCCACGTAGGATGGCAATAGTTGCCTCGACGCTCGGCTCATCGACCAATATCTTCTGAAATCGACGCTCAAGCGCCGCATCTTTCTCGATGTATTTGCGATACTCATCGAGGGTCGTCGCGCCAACACAATGCAGCTCGCCACGCGCCAATGCTGGCTTGAGCATGTTGCCGGCATCCATGGCACCTTCGGCTTTACCGGCGCCGACCATGGTGTGAATCTCGTCGATGAAAAGAATCGTCTGGCCCTCGTCCTGCGCCAGTTCTTTCAACACCGTTTTTAGACGTTCTTCAAATTCGCCGCGGTATTTTGCGCCTGCAAGCAACGAAGCCATATCGAGCGACAGCACGCGTTTTTTCTTCAGGCTATCGGGTACTTCGCCATTCACGATACGCTGCGCAAGACCCTCAACGATGGCTGTCTTGCCAACACCCGGCTCACCGATCAATACGGGGTTATTTTTACTCCGACGCTGTAGCACTTGAATGGCGCGTCGGATTTCATCATCGCGACCAATCACAGGGTCGAGCTTGCCTTGGCGAGCGCGCTCGGTAAGATCCGTCGTGTATTTCTTCAAGGCCTCGCGCTGACCCTCGGCCTCTTGTGAGTCGACATGCTGACCACCACGTACTGCTTGAATCGCCGCCTCGAGTGCCTTGCGGTTCAGGCCATTGTCACGCGCCACGCGACCGGCATCGGATTTGTCATCGCATAGCGCGAGCAGCACCATCTCGCTGGCGATAAATTGATCGCCGTGCTTCTGCGCTTCTTTGTCGGAGAGATTCAGCAGTGCGGCCATCTCGCGACCTATTTGTACTTCGCCACCACTGCCACTCACCTTGGGTTGGCGCTCCAGGGTAGACTTGAGCGAATTCACCAAGCCACTGACATTCACGCCCGCACGTTGCAATAGCGAGCGACTGCCGCCATCTTCTTGATTCAACATCGCCGCCAGCAAATGAACGGGATCGATGTACTGATTATCGTTGCCGACTGCCAGGCTCTGGGCATCGGAGAGCGCTTCTTGCAGCTTGGTGGTGAACTTATCGACACGCATGTCAAAGGCTCCGGGTGATTATTTCAATGACATGGATTATTGGGCCTGGTGCCCGAAATTCAAGCCTTTACGCACATGCTTCATGCGCTCAGCCAACGCCAGGTCGCTAAACCTGCGATGCAGAGCGCAATCGAGCCGAGTAGATGCGTTCCCGAATGCAGCAAAGCAGCGATGTAATCACGCTGCTGTAACAAGGCAACCGCCTCAGCCGAGAAGGTTGAGAAAGTGGTCAGGCCGCCCAGAAACCCGGTGACGACGAGTAGCCGCCACTCGGGCGAGAGTTGGGGCCAATCATTGAAAAAACCGACAGCCATGCCGATCAGGTAGGCGCCGATTAAGTTGGCGGCTAAGGTACCCAGCGGCAGGCTTTGCAGCCGCGCGTTCAACCAGAGCGAAAACCCCCAACGCAACCAGGCACCCAACGTGGCGCCCAGCGCTATTGAAGCCAGACTCAGCGGGAGGGATCCCATTTCGCCATTGCCTCGTCATCCGAGACGCGCGCATCGACCCAGCGCGCACCAGACGGTGTCTGTTCTTTTTTCCAGAAAGGTGCCTGGGTCTTTAGATAATCGATAATAAATTCGCAAGCATCAAAGGCTTCACCACGGTGAGCGGAGGTGACAGCGACCAGCACAATTTGATCAAGCGGCTTCAAAGGGCCCACACGATGAATCACCAGCGCATCGAAGATGTCCCAGCGAGATGTTGCCTGATCAATGATGTCTTGCAGTGCTTTCTCGGTCATGCCGGGGTAATGCTCGAGCGCCATCTCGGCGACATGCTCGCCCTCATTCAGATCGCGCACCGTACCGATGAAGGTAACTACCGCGCCGACCTTGGGCGTGTGCGCACGTAGCTGCGCTATCTCTGTGCTGAGATCAAAGTCCTCGGTTTGTACGCGTACGCTCATGGAAAGTAATCTGCTTACTGAGTTCTTTGCGATAGGCTTAGCCGCCTGTCACAGGCGGAAAGAAAGCGAGTTCGCATCCGTCACTGATCGGCGTATCTGCGGCAGCCATTTGCTGATTACACGCCACGCGCAAAGACTTGCCATCAGCCAGCGCCTCTGACCAAACACCGCCTCGAGCACGCAAAAATACGCGTACGTCTCCAGCGGTGGTGATCTCTGGTGGCAGTGTGACTAACTCCGCGCCGGTACCCAGCGCCTCGCGCAGACTGGCAAAAAATTTGAGTTGAATCTGCATAGCTAGTTGAGCAGCTCGGAAAACGGGATGAAGTGTACGGTATCACCAGGCTGTATCGCCTGACCAGGCGGGTTGTCAATAAGACCATCGCCCCAAACGGTCGATGTGAGTACTGCGGAGCCCTGATTCGGAAAGAGATCAAGACCACCGGCATCGTTAACGCGCACGCGTAAAAACTCATTGCGTCGGTCGGGCTTAGCCCAAGCGAAGTCTGCACGCATCGGATACTTGCGAGGTGGTTTTACCTGTGCTCCTTGCAGCGCCTGAATGAACGGCCGCACAAAAATCAGGAAGGTAACGAAGCTTGAAACAGGGTTACCGGGTAGCCCGATAAAAAATGCAGGTGTTTGCGCGGTCATTCGTCGTACCTCGCCGAAAGCGAGTGGCTTACCCGGTTTAATCGCAATCTGCCACAGGTTGAGCTTGCCTTCGGCCTCGACGGCGGGTTTGACATGATCTTCCTCGCCGACTGAGACACCACCCGAGGTAATGATCAAGTCGTTACCGTCAGCGGCTTTGCGCAACGCATCGCGTGTGGCATCGCGAGAGTCGGGTATGTTTCCTAGATCGATAATATCGCAGCCAAATTGCTGTAACAGGCCTCGCAGCATGAAGCGGTTCGAGTTGTAGATCGCGCCTAGCTTCAGCGGCTCACCTGGCATAGTGAGCTCATCGCCGGTGAAAAACACGCCAACCTTCAGACGACGATAGACCGGCAAAGTCGCCAGCCCTACCGATGCCGCAAGACCCAACTCTTGCGCACGCAGCAGCGTGCCGCGCGTGAGTATGGTGCTACCCTCGCGGATATCCTCACCACGGCGCCGCACCCACTCACCCGAGCGCGGTGAATGCTGCACTGTGACCTGACCTGTGCTCTCATCCAACGCACACTGCTCCTGCATGACCACCGCATCGGCACCTTCGGGAATGAGCGCACCTGTGAAGATGCGCGCGACCGTTCCGGGCTGCAGCGGCGCTCCGACATGCCCAGCCGGTATGCGCTGCGAGACCGGTAACACTGCGGCGCCAGACGCGCAGTCGCTTGCACGCACTGCGTAGCCATCCATTTGGGTGTTATCCATCGGCGGCACATCAAGCTGCGATAGCTGGTCGGCAGCAAGCACACGCCCGGTCGCGTCAAGCGTAGATAGCTGCTCAATATCGCTTACCGAGCGCACTGACTTAAGCAAAAAATCAAGCGCCTCTTGTACGCTTAACATGGGTTTCTTCGTCGTCATTATTTTTCGATCACGGAGTCTGCACGACGGGATGTTTCATTTATCTTTAAAGGCCGGTATGTTGTGCGATATAGCGCTTTATCTCTGCGACATCAGGCGCCATTACATCGAAGCGCTGCGGCAGTGATTCAATATGTTCAAAGCCTGCAGGGCGCTCGGCATCTCGACCTAGGGCCTCGCGAATGGTCTCATTGAACTTGGCCGGCAATGCTGTCTCGAGCACGATCATCGGAATCTGTGGCTCCCAATGCTCGCGAGCCACCTTTATGCCATCTGCGGTGTGTGTATCAATCGTCAGCCGGTAGCGTGTGTCTGCATCACGAATAGTTTTCAGACGATCTTGATGGGTTGATTTACCAGAACCAAAGCCAAAATTTCCTACCTTGGCAAATTCATCGCCGTCACTACCGGCACGACCGGACAAATTAAAGCCGCCGTGGGTCTCAACTTTTTTGAACAGCGCTGCAACGCGAGCGCTGTCGCCATCGAGTAAATCAAATACGAAGCGCTCGAAATTCGATGCTTTGCTGATATCCATACTCGGGCTACTTGTATGAAGCGTTTCTGCAGATTTTCTGACGCGATAAACACCGGTTTGAAAAAACTCATGCAACACATCATTTTCATTGGTTGCCACGATTAGCTTGCGAATCGGTAGACCCATCATGCGAGCAATATGGCCAGCGCAGATATTGCCGAAATTACCCGATGGCACGGTAAACGATACCTGCTGCTGATTATTACTCGTGGCCGACAAGTATCCACGGAAGTAGTAGATAACCTGTGCGACCACCCGCGCCCAGTTGATGGAGTTAACCGTACCAATTTTCTGCTTTTCTTTAAACGCAAGATCATTGGATACCGCCTTGACCATATCCTGGCAGTCATCGAACACGCCTTCGACCGCAATATTAAAAATATTTGGATCTTGCAAACTGAACATCTGCGCGCTTTGAAACGCACTCATTTTTTGGTGCGGCGACAGCATGAACACGCGAATGCCTCGCTTACCTCGCATCGCGTATTCAGCTGCGCTACCGGTATCGCCTGAGGTCGCACCAAAAATATTCAGCTCGCCGGATTGCTTCTGCAGCGTGTATTCGAACAGGTTACCAAGCAGCTGCATCGCCATGTCCTTAAATGCCAACGTGGGGCCATTGGACAATGACTGCAATATCAGCTGACGACCTTCACTTTGCTCTAAGGTTCGAAGCGGCGTGATTTGTGACGCGTCTTGATCAACACGACCATTACAGTAAGCCTGTGCGGTGTAGGTCTTGGCAGTCAGTGCCTCTAGGTCGGCCACAGGAATATCAGACGCGAACTTCTTCAGTATCTCGGCCGCTAGTTCAGCGTACGTCAGCCCGCGCCAGCTGCTCAGCTCATGCTCTGACACGTGCGGATAGTGTTCGGGTAAGTACAGCCCGCCGTCCGGCGCAAGCCCGCCAAGCAGGATGTCGGAAAAACCGGGGGTAGATGGGTGACCGCGGGTGGAGTGGTAGCGCATCGGACGCAGATTAGCTAAGACAAAGCGTTCAATTATACGAGGCAGTCTGTTTCCTCAGGAAAATCAACCCCGATCAAGGGCTCAGAAATGACTTTTTCGCATTAAGAGTGGTTGATTTGGCATGTCAATTTGCTCACATTTCCTGCCCACCTACGCTCCGGTTGTCAATCCCACGAATTAGGTAGTTTGCGCATTTTTTGATCGATTTGGCGCTAAAAAATCCCCTTGGGGAAATATTTCGATCATGAAATGAGCGGATTCTGATGGTCTAGCCAAGTTCTTGGCTGAGTACTCATCAGATGCTGCTTATCGAGCGATTGGCTACCCATCATCTGCGCTAAGGAGCCTACTCATGAACGAGATTCAAACCGAGACAGTCGATGCGGCAGTCGACGCCACTGCTGAATCAATTTTCAGCTTTGATCTGTTCAACAAAGTAGATGAAGAAGATATTGAAGAGATAGACGCAGAAGTTGAACCGACTGAGGCGAAAAGCGAATCTAAAGCTTCGCTCGCTCGGCAGAGTAGTCGGTCAATACTTGAAGCTACGCCAGACCGCGCACCCTACGAGCTTGATCAAGAAGCCTTGTTTCGAGAACTGATTTCACAGCACCAACGAAGACTGTACCGATTTGTTATCAAGTACATTGATCATCCTGACGATGCTGCAGACATCACGCAGCAGGCGTTTGTTGAAGCAGCGCGTACTATCGCCAGCTTCAGAGGCGATTCCAAGTTATCGACGTGGCTATTCGGTATCGCAATGAACATGGTCCGAAACTACCTAAGAAAACTTATAGAGCAAGACTTATACGAGCTACCTGTACTGTCTTATCAGGAATTGACGCCCGAGGTAAACATACAGCCGCTTGCGAGGGTAGAACTATGAGGAGGGTATATATGCATTGGACGTATAGTCACGCCTCGCTGTCGCCGTCCGATGGAAAACCAAGCGCTGCCTCAACAGAATCAAATTCATCCAGCAGCGCAAAGAAGCCACCCGCCGCAAGCACGCTGTGCACCTGCTCTCCTACTCCGGCCAGTACAGCGTTACCGTTGAGCTCGCGCAAACGGCGCAATGATTTCAAGATCACGCGCAGGCCATCACTGGAGATCATGGTCAGCTCACTGAAATCAAATACCACTTTGCGTAGTCCATCGCTCAGCGCCATTTCCAGCAACTCTTCCATTTCGTGGGCGACTTCCATACTTAGCAGGCCCTGTGGCCGGATGATAAATGCCTCGCTACGCGACTCGGTTTGTAAGGACATAGAAAAGCCATTAATTAATCGACGTTCGGATTGTAGCTTGGCTCGAGACAGAGTTCACACGAGACCCTAATGAAAATCGAACCTCACCTGGAAAGCATGCTTCCGCAACTTGAGTTGCGGGTGCTGTTCGGGCCGCAGTCTGGTAGCAGGCTGACGCTTTCGCCGGGCGACTACCTGCTGGGCACTGATGAAGACTGCGCGGTGATGTTGTCCGGGCCGCGCATGCAAGGCATCCACGCACGGCTCGCCTTCGATGGCGACCGTCCGTCGATCGAGCCGATGGATGGCAGCGTTACCGATGCACAGGGAAGATCGGTCGACGGTAATATCGCGCTTGCCTTGGGGATGCCGGTGGAGCTGGGCAGCGTGTGGATCGCGATTGATGAAATCGACGCTCCGTGGCCAGATCTGGATGCCGTCATCCCGCAACCCGGCACACATCCACACACAGCAGCGGGCGGCGATGACACTGACGCGCCGACGCAGGCCGCCGCCGCAGAAATCTCTTCCAGCGTAGACAAGCACAAGCCCGAAGTCGATAAGCAACGGCGACGCGCCAAGTGGATGCTAATGACATCGGTGACAGCTCTGGTAATGATTGCACTCGCCGGGATAGGCGGTGCGAGCTGGCTGGCAACGCGCCCGGTCGAAAGCGTCGCCCCCGCAGCACCAGCGGAGCGGAACGACACCCTCATCACCCAATTAAAACAGCGGCTGGCAGACGTTGCTTCCGGAAG
>VGHX01000088.1 GCA_016868055.1 Betaproteobacteria bacterium | reverse complement strand
TGTCATTTTTGCGGGGCGTGATTTGCGAACAATCGTCTTTGTAGATGGCTACAATCTTTACTATGGCCTACTGAGAAAATCCAAGCTCAAGTGGCTAGATTTGTATTCATTGTTCAACGATCATGTCCTGGATGAAAGAGCAAAGTTGCTGCAAGTCCGTTACTACACAGCTCCAATACTTGGGCGAATGTCGGATGACTCAAGGTCCACCCAGCGCCAGCGTACTTACCTTCAAGCGCTCAGAAAAATGTATTCGGGAAAGCTGGAGATCATTGAGGGAAAAATTGTCGCCTCTACACCTTATCAGCGATTGGTACAACCAATTCCCGCTGCTCCTCACCTGGAAAAAGTGCGGGTGTTCGATTTCAATGAGGAAAAACCGATGTAAACCTTGCTTCCGATATGTTGGCAGGGGCTTGGACCGGTGCATTTGAGCAAGCCATTTTGTGTAGCAATGACTCTGATCTTGAGGGCGCTTTCTCGACGATCAAGAGGCATCTTCCGCAGATACGTTTGGGTTTGGTCGCCCCAGTACTTGGTGAAGATCATCGCCGGATTTCAAAAGACCTGTCGCAGTACGCTGATTGGTCAAAAATACTCAGTCCGGTCCATTTGAAAAACTCCCAACTACCAGATCGAATTCCAAATTCTGTGCTGTACAGACCTGATGCATGGTGAATTGGCCCAATCAGCTGGATAGCGCGCAGCCTGCGCCAGGCCACAAATGTACAATGAAGCAGAGTTCAAACGAAAACTTCCATGTCCTCATGCCGCGGGGCGGAAGTTATCCAGGAAAGCGATGATTCGTAATCCTTGAGTTCGCACCAGATCACAGAAAGTTTTAGCATCCTGGCATCGTTAATCCGCTCGCCGCTTGGTATTTAGGCTCCCCCGCTTTGTTAGAATCCGGGACTCGGCTGTAAATCTACCCATAGCGGCACGCCTGCGGAGCCTATCCGATGACATCCCCTCTGAGACTTCAAATCGAGCACGGGCTCGCCACCATGACCTTCTGCGCACCGGAGCGGGCTAATGTGCTCGACCTGGCGATGGCGCGTGCGTTCGCTGCGGCAGTACAGCAGATCGCGTCGGATGCCTCGGTGCGCGCGATACTCATCACCGGCGAAGGCAAGCAGTTCTGTGCCGGTGGTGACATTAATGCGTTTGCTGATCGCTCGCGCCAGCTGACCGACGTACTCGAGGAATTGCTCGATCCAGTGCTGGAGGGCATGAAGCTATTGACCTTATTGCCGATGCCGATCGTGTGCGCCATTAATGGCACCGTCGGTGGCGGTGGTATTGGATTCGCGTTATGCGGTGACATTGTGCTGGCCGCTGAGTCGATGAAGCTGCGCGGTGGTTACTCTGCCATCGGCTTGACGCCGGATGTTGGGGGGTCGTGGTTTGTAACGCGTCGCGCCGGTACCGGCAAGGCGATGGAGGTCTTCCTCACCAACCGGCCGTTCACTGCAGCCGAGTGCCATGCGATCGGGTTGGTCGATGAGGTCTACCCGGACCACGAGCTTGCACACAAGGCGCGCGCGGTCGCACAGCAACTGGCGCAGGGCCCTAAGCAGGCGCTCGCGCGCATAAAAAAACTGATTGATTCGGCGCCGCGCCAGAGCTTGCATGCACACTTCGATATGGAGCGCGATACCATGCTGGCCTCGGGCGTGACCGATGACGCGCGTGAAGGCATCCAGGCTTTCATGGAAAAACGCGCACCAAAATTTTCATGAACCGAGCAAAGGCCAGACAAATGAAAGCCGTTGTATGCAAAGCGTGGGGCCCGCCTGATTCACTGTGCGTAGAAACTTTGCCCGAGCCGCAGCCCAATGCTGGTGAGGTACTGGTTGACATCATGGCTGCCGGGGTTAATTTCCCTGATGTGCTAATCATTCAAAACAAATACCAGTTTCGTCCGGAGTTGCCTTTTACGCCGGGGAACGAGCTGGCGGGTTTGGTACGTGCTGTTGGTGAGGGTGTCGAGGGTTTCAAGTTTGGTGATCGGGTATTTGGTTTTGTGCCGCAGGGAGCGTTTGCAGAGCAATTAGTCGTGCCCGCCAACGCATTGTTCAACATGAATGACACCATGGACTTTGACGGAGCCGCTGCCTTTACGCTGACGTACGGCACCTCGTACCACGCCTTGGTCGATCGCGCGCAACTCAAGGCGGGTGAAACCTTGCTGGTACTGGGCGCAGCGGGTGGTGTCGGTTTGGCGGCAGTGGAGATTGGTAAAGCGATTGGCGCGCGTGTGATTGCTGCTGCGTCTACCGATGAAAAACTTGCGATCTGTCGCGCACGTGGTGCTGATGATGTCATCAACTACAGCACTGAAGATCTGCGCGCCGGTATTAAGCGAAGCACCGGTGGCCAAGGCCCGGACGTCATCTACGACCCGGTGGGCGGTGATTACACCGAGGCGGCGTTTCGCTCGATTGGCTGGCGCGGTCGTTATCTGGTGATCGGGTTTGCTAATGGCGAAATTCCCAAGCTGCCGCTGAATCTGCCACTGCTCAAGGGGGCTTCGGCAGTGGGCGTGTTCTGGGGAGATTTTGTGCGTCGCGAGCCGGAAGCGAATGCAGCCGCCATGCGCGAGCTGGTTCAGTGGCATCATGAAGGCCGCGTGCGCCCGCATGTCTCAGCAACTTATGCATTGGCTGATACACCGCAAGCGCTGAACGATATGGCCTCGCGTAAAGTGACCGGCAAAATCGTCATCAGGACCCGCGCATGAATTTCACCACGCTCGTGATCGAGCAGCAGCAACACGTGGCGACGATCTGGATGAATCGTCCGGATGTACGCAATGCCTTTGACGAGACCAGTATCGCTGAAATGCGAGAGGCGTTTCGTTTGCTGGAGCAGGACAGAGACGTTCGCGTGATCGTGCTCGGCGCACGTGGCTCCGCATTTAGTGCCGGCGCAGATCTGAACTGGATGAAGCGGGTTGCGGCTTACACCGAAGAACAAAACCGCACAGATGCGCAAGCGCTGGCTGAAATGCTGCATGTGATTTACATGTGTAGTAAGCCGACCATCGCTCGCGTGCAAGGCGATTGCTACGCAGGAGGTAACGGCTTGGTGACCGCCTGCGACATCGCAATTGCCTCGGAGGCGGTGAACTTTTGTCTCACTGAGGTCAGGCTCGGGTTGATACCTGCGACGATTAGCCCTTATGTGATTCGTGCTATGGGTGAGCGTGCAGCGCACCGTTATTTTTTAACGGCCGAGCGTTTCAATGCGCAAGAAGCCTACCGATTGGGCTATGTGCATGAAGTGGTCGCGGCTGATGAGCTTGACGATGCGGTTAATCGAATGACCCATCATCTTTTGGCGGGCAGCCCGCATGCGATTGATGAATCCAAGCGCTTGATTCGTGATATCGCGAGCCAGCCGATTGATGAGCATTTGATGTCGGATACCGCGCGCCGCATCGGCGAAGTGCGTGTTGCGCCAGATGGGCGCGAGGGCATCGCCTCTTTCCTTGAAAAGCGCAAGCCAAACTGGCTAACGCGCTAGTTACCATGCCGGTAGCATCATCGCCGCTGCTGGAAGGTTTGCAGCAAAAGCTGCACGAGCTGGAAGCGCGGCATCTGAGTCGGCAACGCCGAACAGTGAGTACGCCACATGCGCCCCGCATGACGGTAGATGGTCGCGTAGTCGTGGCGTTCTGCAGCAATGATTATCTTGGCTTAGCCGCAGACCCACGGGTGATCGAAGCTTTGCAACAAGGCGCAGCCATCTACGGTGCGGGCAGTGGCGCGTCGCATTTGATCAGTGGTCATTCTGCGGCACATGCAGCGCTGGAATATAAGCTGGCAGATTTTTTATCGCCATGGGTGCGCAGTGCACGCGCGCTATATTTTTCAACGGGCTACATGGCAAACTTGGCGCTGATCTCTGCGCTGGCCGGTAAAGACGCGGAAATTTTTTCTGAAGCCTTGAACCACGCCTCACTGATTGACGGCGCTCGGCTGGCACGCGCCAAACTTAGCGTTTATCCACATCGCGATCTGCAAGCCCTGGACGAGCAGCTCGCGCAGAGCGAGGCTCAAGACAAGCTGGTGATCACCGATGCGGTGTTCAGTATGGATGGCGATATCGCGCCGCTGCGTGAGTTACTAGCGCTTTGCGAGCGACACGGCGCGTGGTTGCTGGTCGATGATGCGCACGGCTTCGGTGTGCTCGGGCACAATGGATGCGGCGTGCTTGAGCATTTATCGCTGCGATCATCGCACCTGATTTACATGGGTACGCTGGGTAAAGCGGCAGGGGTCGCCGGTGCGTTTGTTGCGGCACACGCGACGGTGATTGAATGGTTGATACAACGCGCGCGTGCTTACATCTACACCACTGCATCGCCACCGGCGGTAGCGCATGCGCTGCTGACCAGTATCGATATCATCGGTAGCGAAGAGGGCAGGCAGCGGCGCGCGCACTTGAAAGACTTGATCGCCCGCCTGCGCGAACGACTGCAACTGAAACATTGGCAGCTGCTGCCATCAGATACCGCCATTCAGCCAGTGATCATTGCGGACAATGCGGCTACGATCGCGACCGGGCAGGCCTTAATGGCGCAGGGATTCTGGGTCGGCGCGATTCGGCCGCCCACGGTACCCGCAGGCACTGCGCGGCTCAGAATGACTTTGTCCGCGGCACACACCATCGAGCAAGTGGATCAGCTCGCGGCAGCGCTTGTTTCGATAGAGGCAAATAACAGGTGAACGCATGAGCCTGAAATTTTCATGTTTTGTGACGGGTACGGATACCGGTGTCGGCAAGACCTTGATCACCGCCGCCATGCTGAATGCGTTGGGTCGGCAAAAACTGAAAGCCGTCGGTATGAAGCCGGTTGCGGCGGGTACGCTGATTCGTGATGGCGTGCAGTGGAATGAAGATGTGGCCTTGCTCGCTGAGCAGTCCAATGTGGATATCGACCCGCGCTTGACAACCTCCTACCTGCTGAATGAGCCGTGTGCGCCGCATGTCGCGGCCAAGCTGCAAGATGTGACAATTACGCCGTCTGTATTGGTCAGCGCCTACCAGCAAGTATCAGCGCAGGCAGAGGCGGTGGTGGTGGAGGGTGTCGGTGGGTTTCGGGTGCCGCTTACCGACGAGTTTGATACGGCAGATTTTTCAGTGGCATTGGGGCTGGATGTTATTCTTGTGGTTGGCTTGCGTTTGGGTTGTCTGAATCATGCGCTGCTGACGGCGGAGGCGATTGCAGCGCGCGGCTTGCGCTTGACCGGTTGGGTCGCGAATCAGATTGACCCCGAGATGCCGCATCAGGCGGATAACGTGCAGGCACTGCAGCAGCGGCTATCTGCACCCTTGCTGGGGGTGGTGCCTTGGATGTCGGTAGCCTCGCCGGTGCGTGCGGCGGATGCAATTGATTTCTCCTTGCTGGATGCGTGGCCACGAGCCTTACGTGACTAGCGCCGTCCATCACGCTGCCGCCGATATTGCTTGTACTGAGAAGCTCAGTTTTCTTGATCGTGTGATTGACTATTTTGTTTAGAGGTTTTGCATGACGAACACCGTCGAACCTATCGAGCACGCTGCAACGCATTCCAAAGAACAGCCATTGGAATTTTTTGCGGCTGCCAAGAAAGTGACTGATCTTGCCAAGGCGCGTGAGACGTGGCAGGTGGCTGACGTGGCGGCGCTGTTTGAATTACCGTTCAATGATTTACTGTGGCGCGCGCAGCAAGTACATCGTGCGCATTGGGATGCCAACGAGGTCGAGCTGGCGACGCTGCTGTCGATCAAGACCGGCGGCTGCCCGGAAAACTGCGGCTACTGCCCGCAGTCGGCGCACTATGACACCGGCGTCAAAGCAGAAAAAATCATGGGCGTTGATGAAGTCGTTGCGGCGGCACAGGCCGCCAAAGACGGTGGTGCGACGCGTTTCTGTATGGGTGCTGCATGGCGCTCCCCCAAAGACCGCGATATCGAAGCGGTTGAAGACATGGTGAAAGCAGTGAAGGCGCTTGGCCTTGAGACCTGCGCAACACTCGGTATGCTGAAAGAAGCGCAAGCACAACGGCTTGCATCGGCTGGTCTTGATTATTACAACCATAATCTGGATACCGCACCTGAATTCTACGGCGAGATCATCACCACGCGTGACTACCAGGACCGTTTGGATACCCTCGGCCATGTACGTGAGGCTGGTCTGAAAGTATGCTGCGGCGGTATTGTGGGCATGGGTGAATCGCGCATGCAGCGCGCCGGTTTGATCGCCCAACTCGCTAACCTGAACCCTTACCCGGATTCGGTGCCGATCAATCATCTGGTGGCGGTGGAAGGCACACCCTTGGCTGATCAGGAACCACTCCATCCCCTGGAGTTTGTTCGCACCATTGCAGTAGCACGCATCACCATGCCGAAAGCGCGTGTACGTCTGTCGGCAGGTCGTCGGCAACTGGGTGAGGGCGTGCAGGCGCTGTGCTACCTGGCTGGTGCCAATTCCATCTTCTACGGCGACAAATTACTGGTGACTGGCAATCCCGAGGTAGAAGAAGATCGCGCACTGCTGAACCGCATGGGTATACACAGCAAGCAGGCATAACGCCAGTAAAAAAGGCCGGAGCGAGTGTCCGGCCTTTGTATTTGCAGCGAGCGTTTTTTTATGAACGACAGTTCAAAATTTCGCAAGCGCTGATGCGCTCACACTCATGTATCAGCTATCGCGATGCGCCATTGCGTTTAGTAGGACGTCTCAGAGTCAAGGTAGGCCGAGCCGGTGCTTTCGGTACTTTCATCATAAGATCCTGCCTCATCCGAGGTTTCCTCGTGCGACTGGTTGTTGGTTAATTGACTCACAAAATGTGCGAGCGTATCTCCGGGGAGTGGCCGAAACACGCCAAACGCCTGCTCAATCAGATCCAGCTGGAAAAATACCATTTGCTGAAAAGCAGGGACAAGGTCTACGTCAATAGTCGACAAGCCTGCGGTGAGTTGATCCGGCAATTTCGCTTGCTGCTTCAGGCCGTGCAGCGCCTGACCAATCCATTCTTTGAACTGAACTTCCAAGGCTGGTAAATTCAGGCGATGTCTCGAGCCTTGGGCGCTGCTAGGTAACCTATCTTGCCAGCGCTCGCCCGCTTTAAGGCATGCCGCAGCGAGCCGTAGCGCAGGAGTCTCGAGTAGGCCCAAAGTCGCTTGAAACTGCGTGGCAAGTTCAGATTCAGGATTGGGCATATCTAAACTATCAACGATCGCCCTCGTGACCAGCGGAATTATTGTTTTGCCTGATAAAGACTCGGCGAATGAACCGATGAGCGCTGAGCCCACTCCTTCGATTTCGTCTACCTCGGCGTCGACCTTGTGTTTGATGCTTTTCCAATGATCATCGGACTTCATGAGCTGGGTCGCTCCATGCCCGGTAAGCTTGGAATTATCTGAAAGTGTAGAAAAGCAGTAGCCGATAACCAAACGACAGACGGCATTCGAGCGTGTCGAAGGGTCAGGGTAGAGCTTGGTGATCAATCCCTCCAGCGAGTACTTTAGTGTCCGGCTAACCAGACCGGATAATTTGTGGTTTTTAAAGATGGTGTCGAGCGCGGTACCGATAGATTTCTCTTTAAGAGCAAAGATGAGATCATTAGAAAGGCTTGCGCCATCAATATCGAACTCTTGGCGCGTTGGAATGACTGACGACACCAGTTTCTTGCCAAGCCAAATCCCTTTGCTGGTCGGGTTACTGTCGGGAACATCAGACAAAAAATCTAGCATGACCGGATCGGAAATCCATTTCTGGTTAAAGGGAATGGCTGAACTTTTGAAGAAGCTAGTCGAGTCATGACCATCCTTGATGAGGGTAGCTAGGCGATAATCCTGAAGCTTTTCGGAAAGCTGCAGCAAGCGCATCACCGTTTCTCTATCGCCTTTCAGGCTGGAGAAGCGTGATAGTGCAAAGTCAAGCAGGACCTTCCCCATGGCGGTATCTACCCCTTCGCCCTGGCCACCGAGAAAAATACTGATGTACCTCTAGAGTACGTATTTGAAAGTGTCACGTCGATCGAAAAATTCGAGTACGGCGACAAGTAGTCCGGGGGATTTCTTTGCGATCGGAATAGTTAAGATGCCACGGCCTTCAATTATTGACCGTACGTTCGGCACTTTTGCGCTGATCAATGTTGAAATTGCAGCTAGCATCTCAGCCTGTGGGTTCTTTGCCCAACGGGACAGAAGTTTGTATTGCTGCTGCCGCTTTAGGGTGACGTAGGGCCCAAGCACCTGTACAACTTCGCTCCGACCTCGATTTACGAAGTCGAATAGCCTATAGGTCAAGTCAGGTTCGTACTCGGCCGCTCCGTTTTCCAGCAATAGGTTCAGTAGGGGTGTATTTTCATTATCTGCTGTAACCTTCAGCAAGGATTCTTTACTGGAGGGATGATAGAGATTGGCTCCATGCTTGAGCAGGAGTTCAACTACCTCTAGATGGTTTTCAAAGCAGGCGTGACCTAATGCAGTCATGTCATATACATTATCCGTACTGTTTATGTAGGCTAGGTAGTCGGATTCTTTTTCATTTTTCGGCCGCTGGCCTAGCAGATATTTAACAGATTGCAGTTGTCCATCTTGAGCGGCCATCATCAAGGCGGTCACACCACTTCCATTTGCACTGTCCTGCATGCCCTTCGAAAGCAGGACATAAAGGACCTCAGGAAGTGTTGCTGCCATATGTACTTCCGTGTCTCCATCCTCCTCGACATTTGCTTTCACGTTAGCCGGTAGCGCTTCCGCTAATGCCATAGCGAGTTCTTTTTTGGTTATTAGGGCAAACGCGAGTGGTGAGGCATATCTTCCATGACGGATCAACGGGTTGGCACCGGCTGCTAGTAATTGACGCATAGCGTCTGTATCTCTGCGAAAAAATGCTGTGTGAAGTAAAGTGAGACCATCTTGGTTCACCGCATCCAGCGATGCACCCGATGCTATCAATTCGGGAATCTGTTTCAGATCTCGCTCCACACGTAGGTGAAGGCTTGTCCACTCTCCATTGACGCGAGCCCCAGGCGTGGGGATCGGCTTGGACCGTGCCTTAGTGATTTCACTTAATGATTTTTCCCAGCGTTTAAACTTTGCAAGCCTCTCGAAAAAGTCGGGATCGACTCCGCCGGTTTGTACATTCTGCTTCTCATCTCGGTGGTCGGATCTGCTTTCAGTCGATGAGGATGATTGGCCCCGCCGATCTGAAACCTGACGCTGGTGTGCGTGTAAAGAAGGTTCGCTGCTTTCCATCGACGTCGACGGCGTTTTTTTCGCTGCTTCATCTATTTTTTTTCGCTCCTGTGCTATTCGTTGAAGCGCGTCAAGATACGCCCACCAAGCCTCTGTGTCATCGGCTTTCGACGATAGCGTAGGGGGGTGTGGCGGTTCGGGTCTTCACCCCACTGGTCATGTGCAACGGGCGGTG
>VGHX01000087.1 GCA_016868055.1 Betaproteobacteria bacterium | reverse complement strand
CAACAACGAAGCCCGTCAGTATATCAAACCGTTTTCTGCAGCGACAATCAGTTCAGCAAAGGAAAACGCATTTATCGGTTGATACCGAGGCTGCCGGGCTGCGCTTGCAGAACTTTGGCTTCGCCTCTCAACCACCGCCTTCGACCATAGCGGCTGTTTGTGGTTTACCGGTCGCGATCGACCGCGAAGTCAGCCAGCGCGAGCAACGCGTCCTTGCCGGCGCTTTCCGGGAAGCCGGCGATCGATGATTTTGCGAGCTCACGCGCAGCGTCGGCGCGATGCCGGGTGTAATCGAGCGCACCGGAATCGGTAATTGCCAGCAGCACCTCATCAAAATGCGCCTCGTCGCCATTGGCGATACAGGCACGCACCAGTTCGCGTTGCTGCGTGCTGCCGTGTTGGATTAAATAAATCAGCGGTAATGTCGGTTTGCCTTCGCGCAGATCGTCGCCGACGTTCTTACCGATTGCGTTGGCGTCGCCGGAGTAGTCGAGCACATCATCAATCAATTGAAACGCAGTGCCGAGCGATCGGCCGTATTCAGCTGCCGCGGTAATCTGCGCTTCCGGCGCGCCCGAGATCAGGCAGCCCAGCTCCGCCGCCGCCTCGAACAGCTTGGCCGTCTTGGAGCGGATCACGTGCAGGTAACGCTCCTCGGTGACATCCGGGTCATGCATATTCATTAACTGCTGTACTTCACCCTCGGCGATGACGTTGGTAGCGTCCGCCAGAATCTGCATGACACGCATGCTGTTCACCGACACCATCATCTGGAACGCGCGCGAGTACAAAAAGTCGCCCACCAGCACCGAGGCCGCATTGCCGAATACGGCGTTAGCAGTTTTGCTACCTCTGCGCAGCGACGACTCATCCACCACGTCGTCGTGCAGCAGGGTGGCGGTATGTATAAATTCGATAACGGCGGCCAGCTTGTACTGATCTTCGCCCCGGAAATCCCAGGCCTTTGCCATCAGCAGCACCAAGGCCGGCCGGATCCGCTTGCCGCCGGCACTGATGATGTAGTCGGCGATCTGCCGCACCAGCACGACGTCGGAGTGCAGCTGCGCGCGCAAGGTGGCGTCCACTGCGCGCATATCGTCTGCGATCAGGGCGAGTGGATTGCTGAGGGTGGGGTCGGCTGCGGACACGAGAAGCTTGGGCTGGGGTCAGTTCTACGTCGATTATACGATGCCCGTCAAAGTTTTGACCCTGAAGCTAAGTCCATGTATAATTTGAGGTTTTCCTGATTTGGCAAGCTTCGCGCGCTGGGTCTGGAAAAGCAGTACTCCGGCGCCGTCAGGCACCGGCCGTTAATTGAAAATTCAATGATGAGGTTCCCATGTACGCGGTCATAAAAACCGGCGGCAAGCAGTATAAAGTTGCGGCTGGCGAAAAACTGAAAATAGAACAGATACCGGCAGACATCGGCTCCGAAATCACCCTGGATCAAGTGCTCGCAGTGGGCGCAGGCGAAACCATTACATTTGGTACGCCGCTGGTTCAAGGTGCCAAGGTGCTGGCGACGGTAGTGGCGCATGGTCGCCACGATAAGGTGAAGATCTTCAAGATGCGTCGACGCAAGCACTATCAGAAGCGTCAGGGGCATCGTCAGAACTACACCGAAGTGCAAATCGTCTCGGTCAACGGCTAAGCCGGCCGGACTCTCTACCGAATCAGGAGCATTCCATGGCACACAAAAAAGGCGGCGGCACAACGCGTAACGGTCGCGATTCCGAGCCGAAGCGACTGGGCGTCAAAGTGTACGGCGGTCAAAGCATTAACGCAGGCGGTATCATTGTTCGTCAGCGTGGCACCAAGCTGCACGCGGGTGAGAACGTCGGTATTGGTAAAGACCACACGCTGTTTGCGCTCATCAACGGCACCGTGCAGTTTGCTACCAAAGGCCCGATGAAGCGTCACGTAGTGACGGTCGTTCCGGCCTGATTTTTAGGCAGCTCCGCTCAAAAGGCTCTGCCGGTTGCAGGGCCTTTTTAATTTCTGCGCCAGGCCAATACAACCTGCCCGCGCTGCCGAGTTCGCCAGCCCAACTGAATCATCAGTCACAAGAATTGTTTGAATCATGAAGTTCATCGACGAAGCCCGAATTGAGGTCGTTGCCGGTAATGGCGGCAACGGCGTGGCATCGTTTTGTCGCGAAAAATTTCGGCCATTCGGCGGGCCGGATGGCGGTGACGGTGGACGCGGCGGCAGTATCTACGCCATCGCAGACCGCAACATCAATACGCTGGTGGATTATCGCTACGCCAAACTGCATCGCGCCAAACATGGCGAGAACGGCCGTGGATCAGATTGCTACGGTAAAGGTGCGGATGACATTTATCTGCGTATGCCGGTCGGCACCTTGGTCACCGACCTCAACGACGGCGCCATTATTGCTGACTTGACCGAACACGGACAAATTGCGCTGCTGGTCAAGGGCGGCGAAGGCGGTTGGGGCAATATTCACTTTAAAACTTCAACTAACCGCGCGCCGCGCCAAAAAACTGACGGCAAAGAGGGCGAGCGGCGCGAGCTGCAGCTCGAGCTCAAGGTATTGGCAGATGTCGGTTTGCTCGGCATGCCGAATGCGGGCAAATCAACCTTCATTGCGTCGGTATCTAACGCACGCCCCAAGATCGCGGACTATCCATTCACAACGCTCCATCCTAATCTTGGCGTGGTGCGCGTCAGTCACGAAAAAAGTTTTGTGATCGCCGATATTCCCGGTTTGATCGAGGGTGCTGCTGATGGTGCCGGGCTTGGGGTACAGTTTTTACGGCATCTGCAGCGCACGCGGTTACTGCTGCATATCGTCGACTTGGCGCCTTTTGATGCGAATGTCGATCCGGTCAAAGAAGCTAAAGCCATTGTCAAAGAACTGAAGAAGTACGATCAAACCCTGTTCGAAAAACCGCGCTGGCTGGTACTCAACAAGCTGGATATGGTGCCTGATGATGAGCGTGAACAGCGCGTGAAGGATTTCATCAAACGCTTTGCCTGGAAGGGCCCGGTGTTTCGCATCTCGGCGCTGACGCGTGAAGGGTGCGATGCCCTGGTCACCGACATCTACGATTATCTGGCGACACAGCGCGAGCAGGAGCAACGCGCGCAAACCAGCATCGCCGAGGAGGCGCTGGGTATTCACAGTATTGATGCGGATGACCCCCGTTTTAAACTCGCCGATTAAGCCTGCTCTGTCAGCATCGTACGTCTGATCATGTCCTCTGTTATCCAAACTGCGCAACGCGTGATCGTTAAGGTTGGCTCTTCGCTCGTCACGAATGAAGGCAAGGGTTTAGACCATGGTGCTATTGCGAAATGGGCGAATCAAATCGCGCAGCTCAAGCAGATGGGCAAACAGGTGGTGCTGGTGAGCTCAGGTGCGATTGCAGAAGGCATGCAGCGGCTAGGGTTCGATAAGCGCCCCACCGGTATTCATGAGTTACAAGCCTGCGCTGCGGTCGGGCAAATGGGCTTGGCTCAGATTTATGAAACCAGCTTTAGCACGCATGGCTTGCGAACCGCGCAGGTGCTGCTGACCCATGCCGATTTGGCAGATCGCGAGCGCTACCTTAACGCGCGTTCAACACTATTCACACTGCTTGAATTGGGTGTGATCACGGTGATCAACGAGAACGACACAGTGGTCACCGACGAGATCAAGTTTGGTGACAACGACACGTTAGGCGCCTTGGTCGCTAACTTGATCGAGGCAGATGCGTTGATTATCCTGACCGATCAAAAAGGCTTGTACACTGCTGATCCACGCAAGCAGCCCGACGCAGAATTTGTTCACGATGCGACCGCCGGTGACCCCAAGCTCGAAGCCATGGCGGGCGGTGCTGGTACCGGCATCGGCAGTGGCGGCATGCTGACCAAGATACTCGCCGCGCGCCGCGCTGCAAGCTCGGGCGCTCATACCGTGATCGCCTGGGGTCGCGAAGATAATGTGCTGCTGCGTCTTGCGCAGGGCGAGATGATCGGTACGCAGCTGGTAGCACCCACAGCGCGGCTGACAGCGCGCAAGCAGTGGATGGCAGATCACCTCAAGACTGCAGGGCAGTTGGTGCTGGACCTGGGCGCGGTACAAAAAATAGCGCGCGAGGGTAAATCATTGCTGCCGATTGGCGTGGTTGGTGTGGCGGGTGAATTCGGTCGCGGCGATGTTGTGACCTGTGTAGATAGTGAGGGCCGCGCCATCGCACGCGGTATCTGCAACTATGCCAGCGCCGAAGTGCGCCGGATCATGCGCAAGCCATCATCCGAGATTGCAGTGATTCTTGGGTATGTCGATGAAGACGAGCTGATTCATCGCGACAATCTCGTTTTGCTCTGACAGTGAATAATCAATTTACTGGATTCCGGCCTACGCCGGAATGCCCCTCATTGGTATCGTTAATTGGGCTTAAAAGGTCTGACGAAGCGGTTTCTTGCGACGAACACGGTCGACGATGGTGGATGCTTTGCCTGCCACTGATTCGCCATCACAGAAAAAATCTTTCATGAGCGCTGCCTGGTAGCTGTTTGCGCTCGCGCCGCTGATGAGGCGCCATTCGGCATCGGGGATGGTGTTCCAGCTACCATCCGGACGCCCTGTCGCGAACAATTTTCGCTCGCCGGTTTTGCAACGAATACCCTCGTAACTAATGTTCAGCGCACCGCTCGCGCTGCTGATGACGCTGCTGAAGCGCACGATCTGGTCATCGCCGACGATGACTGACTTCGCGTCGATCGCAAAGCTCATCGCGCCAGCCGCACCGACCGTGTAACGCAATAAATTTTCTGTTTTTGGCGCATCAGGCAATGCGAGCGCGTTTTCTTCTTTGGGCGTTGCCTTGGTATCGCTATCGCTCAATAAGCCAGCCAGTGTCATTGAACTCATGCCGCATAGCGCTAGCGTCAGAAGCATGCGCACCGCGCGAGCCTGCTGCGAGCCGGCGTTCATGGTCGGTTAGATTCACTCAGGTTAATCGGTGGGTCGACAACTGCGTCTGCCACCGGTGGCGCGCCGGCACCACGAGGCGCACGTCTCCCTGCTTGCACCGGGCGCAAAAAACGCGACAGCTCTTGCAGCGCCTTCGTGTACACGTCTCGTTTGAACTCGATCACCACGTCGAGCGGCACCCAGTACTCATGCCAGCGCCAGGCGTCGAATTCGGGATGTTCAGAGATACGCAAGTTGACATCGGTATCGCGGCCGATCATACGCAGCAAGAACCAGATCTGCTTTTGGCCGCGGTAATGACCACGCACTTCGCGCTTGATGAAATGATCAGGCACGTCATAACGCAACCAGTCGCGCGTGCGGCCAATGATCTTGACATGCTCGGCGCGCAGCCCGACTTCTTCTTCCAGCTCACGATACATCGCTTGTTCCGGCGTCTCGCCGTGCTTGATGCCGCCTTGCGGGAATTGCCACGAATGTTCACGCACCCGCTTGCCCCACCAGACTTCGTTCTGGTGATTCAGAAGGATGATGCCGACGTTCGGGCGGTAGCCTTCACGGTCCAGCATATGCCACCTCAATTGGTTTGCGAGCGGTGCGTCGCGGTCGCGGCAGCGCAAAATCTCTCTTGCAGGGAGGATGGTCGGCGCCAGGGTGCTGCGATCCGCGCGGCGCAAGCCCGCGAATACTTTAGAATTGCATCGGATTATAACCTTCTCTTTTTAAAAAATTTTTTCTCATGCGCGCCTCCCGATTTTTCATCTCCACCCTGAAAGAAGCGCCCGCCGATGCCGAGATCATCGGCCACCAGCTGATGCTGCGCGCCGGTCTGATCCGGCGACTGGGCTCCGGGATTTACAACTATTTGCCGATGGGTCTGCGGGTGATTCGCAAGGTAGAGCAGATCGTGCGTGAAGAGATGGACCGCGCCGGCGCGATTGAGCTGCTGATGCCGCTGGTGCAGCCCGCCGAGCTGTGGCAAGAGACAGGGCGCTGGGACAAGATGGGGCCCGAACTGCTGCGTCTAAAAGATCGGCACGGCCGAGACTACGCAATGCAGCCGACATCGGAAGAAGTCATCACCGATATCGCACGCAGCGAGATCAAATCGTATCGCCAGCTGCCGGTCAACTTCTACCATATTCAGACCAAGTTTCGTGATGAGCGCCGGCCGCGCTTTGGGCTAATGCGCGGGCGTGAATTCACCATGAAAGATGCGTATTCATTTGATCGCGATGTCGAGGGATTGCGGCATTCTTATGCGCTGATGGTCGATGCGTACACGCGAATTTTTCAGCGCTTTGGTTTGAGCTTTCGTGCTGTCGCCGCTGATAATGGCGCGATCGGTGGCTCTGGTTCGCAAGAGTTTCATGTCATCGCCGACACCGGTGAAGACGCATTGGTGTATTGCCCTAGCTCTGACTACGCCGCCAATATCGAAGCCGCTGAGGCACTACCACCCACCACTACCCGTGCAGCCCCAGGCCAGCCGCTCACCAAAACACCCACGCCAGGTAAAGAACGCTGCGAGGATGTGGCGCAGTTCTTGGGCTTGCCATTGGCGCAGACAGTGAAATCCATCGTGCTGTCGGTGGAGCAGGAGGAAGGCCGGCGCGAGATCTGGTTGCTGCTGCTGCGCGGCGATCATGAGCTGAATGAGGTCAAGGCGAGCAAGTTGCCCGGTATCGGGCCGTTCCGTTTTGCCAGCGAGTCAGAGATTGTTGAGTACTTCGGCTGCAAGCCCGGCTATCTCGGCGCGATTGGTACCGCCAAGCCAGTCAAGGTCGTCGCTGATCGCAGCGTTGCCATCATGAGTGATTTTGTCTGCGGCGCGAATGAGGAAGGGTTTCACTACACCGGCGCCAATTGGGGTCGCGATCTGCCCGAGCCACTGGTTGCGGATATTCGTAACGTGGTCGCTGGAGATCCGTCGCCTGATGGTAAAGGCGTGCTTGAGGTTCAAAGAGGCATCGAAGTAGGCCATGTGTTCCAGCTAGGCACGCGCTACTCGGCCGATATGAAAGCAACCTATCTCGATGAAAAAGGCCAGCCGCAGCTGATGCAAATGGGTTGCTACGGCATTGGCATCACCCGCATTCTGGGTGCCGCCATTGAGCAGAACTTCGATGACAAAGGCATTATCTGGCCAACATCAATCGCGCCATTTGAAGTCGTACTGTGCCCGCTCGGTTATGACCGCAGCGATGCAGTCAAAGCCGCTGCGGATGAGTTGTACGCAGCCCTGCAACAGGCGGGTGTCGATGTGATCCTCGATGACCGTGGCGAGCGCCCGGGCGTCATGTTTGCTGATTGGGAGTTGATTGGTGTGCCGCATCGCGTTGTGATTGGCGAACGTGGTCTGAAAGACGGTCAGCTCGAGTATCAAGGCAGACGTGATACCAGCGCGACCAATGTGCCGCGTACCGAAATGCTTCACTCTTTGAAGGCCAAGCTGGCTTGATCGTTATGCGCTGCCTGCGCTTGCCCCTGCGCGCGGTTCGCTGGCTGTTGGGCGTGTTGGTGTGCAGCGCCTGCTTGAGCGCGCAGGCAGGTAATCAAAAAGAAGAGGCCTTGGCCGACGCGGTGCGAGTGGCACTTTCACGCGCCATTACCGGAGCGCGCCCGCCTCAGCTCGAGTTTTCAAGTCACGAAGATCGCGACGCATGGCGTCAGTGGTCGGCGCTGATGTCAACCCGACTACAAAGTCGCATGCCCGACCCCATGGTGCGCAGCGAATTTTTGCAAACTGTCTGGTATGAATCGCGTCGCGCCGGGCTCGAGCCGGCGCTGGTGCTCGGATTGATTCAGGTCGAGTCCGGTTTCCGCAAATATGCGATCTCAAGCGCCGGCGCCCGAGGCTACACGCAAGTCATGCCATTCTGGACCCGCACCATCGGCGACGGCCAGCCCGCCAAGCTGTTCCATATGCAAACCAACCTGCGCTACGGCTGCTCGATACTGCGCATGTATCTTGACCTCGAAAAGGGCGACCTGTTTCTCGCACTGGGCCGCTACAATGGCAGCAGGGGTAAGGCGGAGTATCCGAATTTGGTACGCGCAGCCTGGCGTCGCTGGCAACACTAGACGTGCTAAAAGGGTCGCTGGCGTTGTTGGTGGCGCCTTGTCGTACCTCATGTACTGCCTGCGGCGCCCCCGCCTAGCCATCGACTCTTTTAGAACGTCTATCCGAGCGCTGGCTGCGTAGGTGGCCCGCGTCGTACGTTAAACGCTTTTTGGGAGCAAGTATGAAGAAGCTGATATTTCTTTTGGCGCTGGTGAGCGCGTCGCCCAGCGTGATGGCAAATTCAGCCGCGACGACGCCTGCGGCGAATAAAGAGAATGCCGATTTCGTCGCTGGCAGTAAGGCGATTGGCCGACGTGATTGGAAGGCAGCGGTGGACTCGTTCAGCAAAGCAGCGCAGAAGATGCCTGATAATGCTGATGTACAAAATAACCTCGGGTACGCGTACCGCCAGCTCGGCGATCTTGATAAATCATTTGCCTATTACAAAGAGGCGCTGCGTATCGATCCCAAGCATCGTGGTGCGCATGAGTATATCGGCGAGGCTTATCTGAAAGCGAAGCAGCCTGAGAAAGCGGCTGAGCATTTGGCGGCACTGGAGTCGATTTGTGGCAAGGGCTGTGAGGAGTACCAAGACCTGGCCAAGGCTATCGAAAAATACGGGAAGTCAAACTAGGTATTGATCTCGCACCGCTGGTAGTTTTACTGCCGGCACGGCCTTGAAACAAAAACGCCCGCAATGTTGCGGGCGTTTTTGTTCGGTCCCTGAAGCTTACTTCAAGTGGCCAGAGATGAGTTTGGTCATCTCGAACATCGAGACAGTCTTCTTGCCACCAAAAACGGCTTCCAGCTTGTCGTCGGCGTTGATGTTGCGGCGATTTACAGCGTCTTGCAGCGTGTGCTTCTTGATGTAGTCCCACACCTTCTTGGTGACATCGGTGCGCGGCATCGGGCTTGAGCCAATCACGGCAGCCAGTGCAGCGGAAGGTGTCATCGGTTTCATGAAGGCTGCGTTCGGCTTGCGAGCAGTGGTCTTTTTCGCAGCTTTCTTGGCGACTGCTTTTTTCGCAGGCGCTTTTTTCGCTACGACTTTCTTTGCGGCTGGCTTCTTGGCAGCGACTTTCTTTGCAGGTGCTTTCTTAGCGACCGTCTTCTTCAAGGCTTTTTTCGCTGCTGGCTTTTTCGCGGCTGGCTTTTTCTTCGCTGCCGCTTTTTTGGCTGTAGCCATTGATGAACCTCCTTTGCTTTCGTGGTCAGAAATTGCGCTAATCAACGCAGCGCCAATGGTCTTAGGGTTTTGTTTCAGATGCAAGTGTTTTTTAGGGGGAAACGCGCTATTTTTCACTCTGGCGCAGAGCGAAAATCAGACGAGGTGGCGTGACCGATATGCTGTAGCGCCGCCCCTATCGCTGACCCTTGTCGAAGCACCCTATCGAAGCACCCTATCGAAGCACCCTATCGAAGCACCCTATCGAAGCACCA
>VGHX01000086.1 GCA_016868055.1 Betaproteobacteria bacterium | reverse complement strand
AGAAGGGAGCAATGATGCGCAATGGCCAGACGTTCGCGGCTCAGTGCGGCGCTGCCTGCACAGGCGTGTTTATTAGACCTGTGGCCTAGGCTTGTGGCTTAGGCTTGTGGCTTAGGCTTGTGGCTTAGGCTTGTGGCTTGGGCGTTTGATTGACTCGGCAATTCGCCGCTTGACACGGTTGGCGGGGTTTCAGGCGGGCGCCTGCTCTGTCTGCTGCCCTACCCATTGGGGTGCCAGCGAACCCGCAATCATGCCAAGGAAAGCGACCAGCAGGCCCACCAGTTGCGGCGGCCAGATCGACTCCGTACCAAAGATTTCCATCATCACCCACGAAGACAAGCCGCCGATCACCGATACCAAGGCACCTTGCGTGGTCGACCGCTGCCAGTACAAGCCCATCACCAGCGGAATGAAAGCGCCGACCAAGGGCACTTTGTAGGAATTACCGACCATCTCGTAAATCGGCATACCCTGCGATAGCAGCGCAAAGGTGGTGACGATGATCGCAAAGCACACGACAACGACACGTGTTGTCATCAGCAGCTGACGATCATTCATTGGACGCATCTCGCGAATAATATTTTCGGTCAGGGTCACACTCGGCGCAAGCAGGGTGCCGCTAGCGGTGGACATAATCGCAGACAGCAGCGCACCAAAAAACATAATCTGCACGATTAACGGCGTGTCGCGCAAGATCAGTGTCGGCAAAATCAGTTGCGAGTCTTCTTCCAGCAGCGACGCGAATAACTGCGGATCAATCAGCTGCGAGGCGTACACCAGAAACATCGGAATGAAGGCGATGATGAAATACATTGAGCCGCCGATCACGGCACCAGACGCTGCTACATCCTCATTACGGGCTGACATGACGCGCTGAAATACATCCTGCTGCGGAATGGAGCCGAACATGATGGTGACTGCCCCACCAATAAACGCCAGCATGCTAGGTAGCGTCAACTCTGGCAAGAACCGTAGTTTCCCCGCCTCCGAGGCGTGGGTGATCACTTTATCGGCGCCGCCCGCAGCGTCAGCAATGACCCACGCAATGAAGATCATGCCGGCCACAATCAGCAGCATCTGAAACGCATCGGTCAGTGCGACCGACCACATACCGCCGAACAAGGTATACAACAGCACAATTGCAGCGCCGAGCACCATGCCGTATGACATCGGGATAACACCACCCGTGAGCACGCTGAACACCAAGCCCATCGCAGTAATCTGCGCCGATACCCACCCCAGGTAAGAAGCAACAATGCACAAAGACACGATCACCTCAACCGGCCGGTTGTAACGCTGCTTGTAGTAGTCGCCAATCGTCAGCAAGTCCATGCGATACAACTTGCGCGCGAAGAACAATCCAACAAAAATCAAGCACAAAGACGCGCCAAACGGATCTTCCACCGTACCACCCAGGCCGTGTTCGGCAAATCGCGCGGGAATGCCCAGCACCGTCTCGGAACCAAACCACGTCGCAAACACTGTGGCGATCACAATCGGCAAAGGCAACGAACGACCAGCGACTGCGTAGTCGGCCGCGCTTTTTACGCGCCTTGCGGCATACAAGCCGATACTGATCGAGATCAGCAGATAGAGCAGCACAAATGTGAGCAGAGGCGTCACGTCGTCTCCCGGCACGGCAGATGTGTAGCCGCAAAAAAATTGCGGCGATTATAGCCGCGGGCTTTTTCTGTCGTGCGTAAAATTTTTTAGGTGAGGCGACTGCAGCCGTTTAGTGCGCTGCCGACGTGGTGGTGTGAGGATGTGACTGAGTTAAAAAGTAATGCCAGAAAAATAACAAATAAAAGCACGGAAGATGATCAGCCGCCGCTTGATTAGTGCTGATTAGCCACCGCTGTGCAAGTAGACGAACAATTGCACCAATAAGACGCCAGCGAGCAGGCCGCCGCCAAAATAGACAATGACACCGAGGAGCAGGTTGGTGCGGCGCTGCTCCGAGATCAGGCGCTTGAGTAATGGGCTGTGGTCGGCTGCCGGTTCGGCGCGAGTACTCAGGGCCTGATGCAGTAATCGTGGCAGCGCCGGCAACAAATGTGCGTACTGCGGCGCCTCGGCCTTGAGCCTGTCAAGAAATCCGCGCCAACCCATTTGCTCTTTCACCCATTGCTCGAGAATTGGCTTGGCGGTTTGCCACAAATCCAGATTCGGATCCAGCCGTCGGCCAAGGCCTTCAATATTCAGCAGAGTTTTTTGTAACAGCACCAGTTGCGGCTGAACTTCAATGTTGAAACGACGCGAGGTTTGGAATAAACGCAGTAATACTTGACCGAAAGAGATCTCGGCTAAGGGTTTGTTAAAGATGGGTTCGCAGCAGGCGCGTACCGCAGCCTCCAACTCATCCACCCGCGTGTCTGGCGGCGCCCAGCCGGATTCAATGTGAGCCTGCGCTACGCGTCGATAGTCTCGCCGAAAAAACGCCAGAAAATTTTGCGACAAATAATCTTTGTCAAAGTCAGTCAGAGTACCGACGATACCGAAATCAAGTGCGATATACCGACCGAAGGTAGCCGGATCCGTCGACACCAAAATATTCCCGGGATGCATATCCGCATGAAAAAACCCATGCCGAAACACCTGCGTGAAAAATATTTCTACGCCATCGCGCGATAGCTTCTGCAAATCGACACCGGCCGCGCGTAACTCATCGATGCGTGAAATCGGAATGCCGTGCATACGCTGCATCACGATCACGGACTCGGCGCAGTAGTCCCAAACCATTTGCGGCACGAGTAATAATGCTGATTGCTCGAAATTGCGCCGCAACTGACTACCGTTAGCCGCTTCGCGCATCAGGTCAAGTTCGTCGTGCAAGTACTTGTCGAACTCGGCAACCACTTCACGCGGACGCAAACGCCGCCCATCTTCCGACCAACGATGTACCCAACCCGCGATGATGCGCATGAGTGCAATATCACTCTCGATCGCGCGCAAAATACCCGGGCGTAAGACTTTGACTGCGACTTCAGTGCCATCTTTCAATGTCGCAAAATGCACCTGCGCTACCGAGGCCGATGCCACTGGCTCGCGCTGAAAGCTGCCGAATAGTTGATCAGGTGGCGAACCAAGCGCGCGGGTAATTTCAGCGACTGCCAAGTCAGAGGCAAACGGCGGCACCCTATCCTGCAATAGCGCCAATTCGTCAGCGATATCCGGTGGCATTAAATCTCGCCGCGTTGACAGCAGCTGGCCAAACTTCACGAAAATCGGCCCCAGCTCTTCAAGTGCGCGCCGCAGGCGAGCGCCGCGTGCTACCGAAAGATCGCGCCAAAAAAATAGGATGCCTATCAGCCTCAACGCAATCGGCCGGCGCGCGCTGGACAAGACAATCTCATCCAGGCCGTAGCGCAAGACGACGCTGACGATCTTCAACACACGAAGCAGACGTGTGATCATGCTGTGCCTTCGCGCGAGCGAACGCGTCGCTCAATGATGTCGATGCGTTTACTCAAGCGCTCAACATCATCACGTAGCCGTGCCACTTCAGTAGTAAATTCTTCGCCCGCATGCCGGTACAACAGCGTTGGGTTTTCTTCCAGCCAGTACTCGGCCATGTTCTCGGCCAGCTTTTTTGAGGTGCTCCTCGCCGTGCCGAGAAATTGACGCGCAGCGTTCGCGATACGTACCGCGGCAATATCACCCACCCAAGGCGCAAGCTCTTCTTCCAGATCCCACCGCAGCGTATTGGCAAGCTCGGAGATCGTGCGCGCGAAATCAGCATCGCCACTGATCGTCACATAGGAAAAAGCACGATCCATATCGCTCAGCATGCGAGGCACATTCGCCGGTTGAATCGTAATGGTGACATTCGGCTCGCTAACGGCTGCCTGCAACAGACCATCGGTAGCCACTGTCAGGTTTAACTGTGCCAGTCCCAGATCGATACGCGCTGCCTTACCAGCATGCGGTTTTAGCGTGTCACGCAACGACGGCTGGCGTGACAGCAAATGATTAATAACGCCGATGAGTGATTGCTCCGGAAACATGCGCGTGGTCAGAGCTTCACGCCCACATGTAGCGCCGCGACACCCGCCGTCAAATTGAAATAGTTGACTCTTTCCAAGCCGGCGTCTTGCATCATGGTTTTCAAGGTCTCTTGATCCGGATGCATACGAATTGACTCAGCCAGATAGCGATAACTGTCAGCGTCACCGGCGATCTTGTTACCCAACCACGGCAGCACCTTGAACGAGTAGACGTCGTATGGTTTTTGTAGCGGCTCAGCTACCTTGGAAAATTCGAGCACCAGCAATTTTCCGCCAGGCTTGAGCACGCGGCGCATTTCGGCCAGCGCCAATTCTTTGTGGGTCATGTTACGCAGGCCAAACGCGACCGATACACGATCGAAATAATCGTCGGGGAATGGCAGCTTTTCTGCATCGCAGATCAACGTCGGCAGCAGCAAGCCCTGATTGATCATTCGATCGCGCCCGACGCGCAGCATAGATTCATTGATATCGGTATGCCACACCTGCCCGCTAGGGCCCGCACGTTTGGCAAATGCCGCAGTCAAGTCGCCGGTACCCGCTGCAATATCCAGCACCTTGAAGCCCGGCCGGATACCCGCCTGAGCAATCGTGAAGGCCTTCCACAAACGGTGCAAGCCGGCCGACATCAGATCATTCATGACGTCGTATTTGGCAGCGACAGAATGAAATACCTCGGCGACTTTTTTTACCTTTTGTGCTTCTGGAACTTGCTGGAAGCCGAAATGGGTTTGGGACATGATGGATTACCCAGGAGACGTTTGATATGACGTTGGCTGATTATACAAGCGCAGCCTATGCCTGCTAGATAGCGCTGCCAAAGTCGTAAAAGTATTGACGATGTACTGAAGTGCAATAGGGCGTCGCAATACGTGGTTTAGGGTCGGTAGCCGATCCGGTCTGATCGTTGAACCAAATAGGAGGCGTCACCACTCACCTGCCCGCAGACAGGGATGGCCCTGCACTTTTCTAGGAAATACTCACTATGACGCCTGGTGGCCTCGGTAGTTTTAGCTACGAACTTTCCGATTTCGATTTGTGTGACGACGAGCATGAAAATGAAACGCCATCGCAACATAAGCAACAAGCACAATCACCGCAGATGGTTCAGTACACACAGGAATCAGCCGACGATAGGATGGAGGTGGATAATCCGGAGGGAGATGATTCCCGTACTTCAAAACCGTTGCGCAACGCAAAGCGCGCGAGGGACGACGATGCTAACGAGCAGGTCGCGCACAACGAACCGACATTAAAGCGCGCTCGCCTTACAGCTGAAATCTCCTCCAGACAAACCGAATGCCATCAACCCGATGGACCTTCATCCTCATCTTCATCTTCATCTTCTTCAAGTAGCTTATCGTCATCCTCAATGACGAACGCACCACCTGGTTCAACCATTCACCCAATCCGATATGTATTAGAACCGGATCAAGCTCACGCTATAGCAACCATTGATGGGTAAGATCTGGGGTTAGCTACTCGTCTACTTTTTGGAGACGCGGTAAAAGAATGGCCCGATGGATATTCATTGATATGCGTCGGCCTTCTGCCGCCGGAGTTGGAACAGCTGCTGCAAGAATGCGGGTTATTCGTTTTGTCGCACGAAATGGATGATGAACAAAATTCACCAGCACTTTGGCTGATTACACCTGAATCTGATCGGAAACGCTTGGCTTGCAGCCTATCGCAATGGCATACCAACCGGGGCGGCACCTTACCTGATCAAGAAGCTAATCACATCGATGATGATTCAAGTGATGAGCATTCGGAAACATCCTCTGACTTGCCAGGTAGCGAATACTGTACGCCATTGATGATGGCGGCCGCCCTCGGTGACGCCGAGCTCATACAAACCCTACTCAATGCTGGTGCAGACCCCAACGAAAGAAATCAGAATGGCGCAACTGCGTTGATGATGGCAGCTGAACACAACCATATCAGCTTAGTGCGGGTCCTTTTGCACAACCCTAAAACACAGGTGAATGTGAAGGATTCGCTTAGTAGAGATGCACTCAGCTATTCCGCAGCGCGCGGAAACCTCGAGGTGTTTGCTCTTTTGCTTACGTTTGGGGGGGCTCATTTGGAGAAAAATCCTACAGCCGCCACCAATCAGCATCCACTGTTTGTGGCCGCTCGCAAGGGCAACTATCCCATCTGCGAGCTCATCTTCAAATTCGGCGTAGATATTGATCTCGTAGACACATCAGGCTTGACAGCGCGTTGGTATGCGGCAGCCAATAATCAGATCGAGTGCTGCTCACAATTGCTTGATAAAGGCGCCGATTTACGTATCACTACCAATACCTTTTATGTAGCTAATTTTCGGTGTAGATCCGTTTTTTACACGGCAGTAGAAACAGGTCGTATGGCATTGTTCGACCTGCTTTTAGAACATGAAGACCCTATCAAGCTACAGGAACTTGGTTCGACACTCCTCAAAATAGCGGCGATTTCTGATCAAGCCAATATGGTCAAGCGCTTATTTGAACTTGAACGTCAATTTGGACTTAATCTTCATACCAATGATGTAAACGATCATTCCTACGACACAGCACTTAATCTCGCATGCTACGAACACGCGAGCAACGCAGCGAAGATGCTACTTGAATACGGCGCCAACCCTAATATCCCTGGTGAACTTGGTCACAATGCGCTTGTTCACGCAGCGCAATATGATGATGTCGACCTATTGAAGTTACTGATCCAGTGCGGCGCCGAACTACAAAGCAAGTGGCATTTCGGATACAAAGCACTCGCAGTAGCAATACGGTTCGGGGCGCTGAACGCGATTGAATTCCTGTTATCGGTGGGCGCGCCCGCTTCGCTACCAGCTCATGCGATCCGAAGACTAGACACTGATAAATCTTTGCTCATGCTAAGCCTTAGCACTTCGGCAAAACTTCTTGATGAACAGTGATTTCACGTAGTAGCGCTGCTATTGAGCCATGGCGCATCGATCTTTGAAATTGACGATATGGGTAACGATATTCTGATGCGAGCGGTGCAATTTGGTGACCAAAGCTTAGTTGATTTCATCATCCGATTTGGCGTAAAAATTGGTCAGATGAACACAAGCGGCTTGAATGCATTAGAGCTTGCCGCTGAGTCGGCCGGCCTTGCCCTCAGCAATACCGGCGTGTTCAGCTTATGGGATTACGAAATCATCTATACCTTCCAACTGGTTCTAGAGCAAGCAAAGCGCCAAATTGATTGGAATTCATTACGTTCGGCCGCCATCGGTAAAGCGATGCAACCAATCATTCGCGAGATGCTCATGCAAACTGTCAGTCCCTTTAGGGGTATTCGTACTTCTCCGAATTTTTCGCCTGACTTCCCACCGGTGTATGAAAATAGCCTTGCTGCGACGGTTAGGCTCGCACTCTGCAATGCTGATAAAGACTGGGATCGCACATCAACTGAAATTCAGCTCACTGAATGCGGTACTCCACTTCCGGTGATTAATTTCTTATGCGCTTACATCAAAGCGGTTCCGCTCATGCGGTTCAAGTTATTCGGCCCTACGCCGCTTGCCCTGATATCTGAGGAGCATTTCAAGCAATTCTTCTCCGGCATCATGGCTACCATGGAGAAGTTGGCTCTGGAAGAAGATTCGATCAACGACGCGTATGACCCGCTCGGCTGGCATCAACTGCGCGACAAAATAGTGTCAATCTCCCGACTAAAAATTAGATCACTTTTTTTGGGTGCCAATAGCTATGAGTCATCATTGATAGCCTTGTTCACCGAACTCTTTGAAAAGTGTTTGTATCTCACTGTGTCGAAACAGCACGGAGCTATTCCTAAAATGCCTCCCGCGCCGGGTATGATCGCCGCACAGATGATGTCTCACGGCGTCTACGCGGCGCTCGCGCTTGAAATTGATAATGCGTGGCGCACCGCTTGGGAAACAACGTTCATGATACCTTTGGTCGACACAGCAAATGCATCTACGACGACACCATCGGCATTAAGCAGTAGTGGTGATTTTTCTTTGAATTCATTATTGCCTAGCCAAAGCAGCGTCGCAACCAATAACGATGATGAGATGGGCGGGAGCCCATTGAGCGATCTGCAATCGTCGCAATTGCTGCTAGCTTTCAGAGAAGCACTAAAAATCAAGGTCGACTCTGCTGATCTATTAAAGCTGCCTGACGCACTTGCAGAGGAGGCTACCTTGTACGCCGATCTGATGTACCGGCAAATTTATATGCTGATGCAATTTATTCGACCACAGATTGCCATTGAAGAAGAGCCTGCACCAAGAGCGATGGCTCAGCCGATAACTACCGCTTCCCATACGACCACTACTATCACGCTGGCTGAGGCCTTTTCCAATTCGCCTAACTCTCGCAATGTGATTGACGCACTGCAGCCTGCACCGCAAAATTTTTCACACAGTGCCACACCCGGCGGTAACCGTACGGACCCGGGATGAATCGGAGCAGGTGCGAAAAATTTATAAGCTTATGGCTCGCTAGCTCGAGCGCGTTGTCATTGGTCTGTCACGGCCGGATTCTTCAGTGAATCCGGCATTCTCCAGCGCCTGAATATATTGTCGCCAGAGTTGATCGCGGTTGATGCAGAAGCGATGCAGCAGATCCCAGGAATAAATACCGCTGTCATGCCCATCCGAGAACACCGGTCGTATCGCGTAGTGACCCACCGGCTCGATCGACGTAATCTCCACCAAGCGCTTGCCCGTCTGTAGTGTCTCTTGCCCCGGCCCATGGCCACGCACCTCGGCAGAGGGCGACAACACTCGCAGCATCTCGAACGAGAGCGTGTAACTTTGATCGCCGAAGGCAAGCTCCAGCGTACGCGATGCTTTATGGAGGGTTATCGATGTTGGTATGGATACATCACTCATAGCTGTGCAGAAGGCGCCTATTCATCATTTTTATCAAAGCAAGCACCAGATGGCGCCACGACCACTCACCTACTTAGGGGTAGATGGAAAGCCTTTGCTTCATTCTAGCGCGCAATTGCTCAAGAAGTTGGCGCCTTAGATACAGCTGCGAAGATTGCAGCGCGCGTTGCGCCTGCCCCCATATCGGCTGCGGAAAGTGCGTATCGTCGGCGTAGCGTGGAATAACATGCCAGTGCAGGTGCGGTACCAGATTACCGAAGCTGGCAAGGTTGATTTTATCGGGCCGCATTACCTCGCGCACCGCCAGTTCTACCTGCCACAGCACATCCATCAGTAGCATGCGATCCAGCTCGGGCAGATCGGTGACTTCTTTGACATGTTCCTGCCAGATGATGCGACAAAAGCCGGGGTAGTGCTCATCATCCACCAACACGACGCGAAACTGCGACGCATGATGCAGTAACTCGCCGCCCGCGCTGTCACATAACTCACAACCAGCAACGCGCGATGTCGGGTGATGATTCACGCTCAGACCAACACTCTCTCAATGCCACCGTCGTTGGCGCGTGCTACGTATTCAGGCAGCCAATCCTCACCCAGCAGGTG
>VGHX01000085.1 GCA_016868055.1 Betaproteobacteria bacterium | reverse complement strand
AACTTGCCGCGCTCGTGGCTGGCGCCGTCAAGACCCGTGAAAAAGGTAAAGACCCGGCCACCCGGACTTTTCAGGCTGTACGCATTTTCATCAATCAAGAACTGGAAGACCTTGAAACAGGGTTAAAGCAGGCGTTCGACCTGCTCGCGCCATTCGGGAGACTGGTGGTGATCAGCTTTCACTCGCTGGAAGATCGCATTGTGAAGCGCTTTCTGGCTGCGCAGGCCAGCGCGCCGCTGCTCGACCGTCGGCTGCCGATTCGTGCGGCTGACTTGCCACTTCCAAGCGCCAAGCTTTTGCCGCGCGTGATGCCTTCGGATGATGAAGTGATTTCTAATCCACGCGCGCGCTCGGCGGTGATGCGTGGGCTAATACGTCTACCGCAGGGAGCCGCAGCGTGAGTAATCGCTCTCTGATCACGGTGGTCGCATTGTTGATGCTGTGCTCGTTATTGCTGGTTAACTCGCAATACCAGGCGCGTCGCTTGTTCATTGAGCTTGAACGTGCCCAGCTTCGTCAGCGCAATCTTGAGACCGAGTGGGATCAGCTGCAGTACGAGCAATCAGCGCTGGCTAAGCACTCGCGAATTGATGCGATTGCGCGCGCCTCGCTCGGTATGAGCGTACCGGGTTCCGCACGCACGCAGTACCTCAGCGTTGGGGCTAGATGATGCGCGCACCTACCCGAAAAGCAGCGGCGCGTGGTCTGGCCTTTTCGGCGAGCCCGGTGCTTGCCGTAAAACTACCGGCATGGCGCTCGCGGCTTACTTTATTCCTGTTGTTTGGCGCGTTTGTTGCGGTCGCTGTGCGCGCGTTTTGGCTGCAAGCGATGTCGACTGATTTTCTGCAGCGACAGGGCGCGTACCGATACGCACGCACACTTGAGCTACCTGCAGTGCGCGGCAAGATCACTGATCGCTATGGCGAAGTGATGGCGTCATCGCTGCCCGTTAAAGCAATCTGGGCAATTCCTGAAGATGTCGAGACTGATAAAGACAAATTACGTCAGCTAGCGCAGTTGCTAGACACGACGGTGCCTGAATTGAACAAAAAGCTCGGCTCGGACCGCAGCTTTGTTTATCTGAAGCGGCAGGTCGAAGAAAAAACAGTCGAGCAGATTCTGGCGCTTGATATAAAAGGTATCCACACGCGAAACGAGTACCGGCGCTATTACCCGTCCGGTCAGGTTGCGGCACACGTGCTCGGATTTACCAATGTCGAAGATATCGGGCAAGAGGGTATCGAGCGCGCGCAGCAAAAATTACTCGGTGGCGTTACCGGTAGTCGACGTGTCATCAAAGACAATATAGGCCGCGTAATTGAAGATATCGGCTACATCCGTGAGCCCCAAGACGGTACTGATCTGACGCTGTCTATCGACGGCAAGATTCAGTACATCGCATTTACCGAATTGCAGAAAGCAGTCGAGCAGCATCACGCTAAAGCAGGTGCCATCGTGGTGCTGGATGTCAAGACCGGTGAAGTGCTCGCGATGGCGAATTTGCCGACCTATAACCCGAATACACGGCAGGGACTGACCGGTGCGCAGCTGCGTAATCGCGTCATGACCGATACCTACGAACCCGGTTCAACGCTCAAGCCTTTTACGGTGGCACTGGCGCTGGAGCGTGGCTTGGTGACGCCCGCCACGGTGCTGGATACCCCGGCAAAACTGAGCATCGGGCCAGCGTCGATTGGTGATTCACATGCGCACGCCAGCACGATGTCGGTAGCGCAAATCATTCAACAATCCTCCAATGTCGGTACGGTTCGCATGGCCATGAAGTGCGAACCGCGCGAGATGTGGGACATGTTTACTTCGGTTGGCTTTGGCCAAGTGCCGCGCACAGGTTTTCCGGGAGAGGTTGCAGGTCGACTGCGACCCTACAAAACCTGGCGCCCGATTGAGCAGGCCACCATGAGCTACGGCCATGGCATCTCGGTATCGCTGATTCAAGTTGCGCGTGCCTACATGATTTTTGCGCGCAACGGCGAGATGATTCCGCTGTCATTCATGAAGCTTGCGCAACCGCCGGTTGCGCAGCGTGTTGTCTCCGAGCGAACTGCGCAACAGATGCGCAGCATGATGGAGAAAGTGGTTGGCCCCGGTGGTACTGCGCCGCTGGCACAAGTACGTGGCTATCGCGTTGCGGGGAAAACCGGCACCGCGCACAAGCTGGAAGGTGGCCGCTACGTCAACAAGTACGTCGCTTCGTTTGTCGGATTCGCGCCAATCTCCGATCCGCGCATCATCATTGCGGTGATGGTCGATGAGCCGACAGCGGGCGGGCATTTCGGTGGGCAAGTGGCTGCACCGGTATTTTCCAATGTGGCAGCGAGCGCCTTGCGTGCCATGAATGTGCCGCCCGATGCCAGCGTCGAGAACGTGATCATGCCGACCCAAATGATCACGGAGAGCATGTGATGATGACCGCCACCAGCACTCGTGAGCTGCTTGACTGGTTGCGTGCGACCACGCCATCTGCGCAGCTTACGCTCGACTCACGCCGCGTGTCGCCGGGGGATGTGTTCTTCGCGTGTCGGCATGAAAGTGGCGATAGCCGAAACTATATTGCGCAAGCAATCGAAGCCGGTGCCAGCGCGGTTGTCTTGGATGATGCCGATGGCTTTGTCTGGCGCGATGAATGGTCGGTGCCGTATCAGATCATTACCGGGCTGGCGCAGCAGATCGGCCGTATTGCGCATGATTGGTACGGGCGGCCGGACATCGAGATGTTCAGCGTTGCAGTCACCGGCACCAATGGCAAAACCTCTTGTACCCAATGGCTCGGTCAGGCGCTGTCACGTCATGGCATGCCCACCGCAGTGATTGGTACCCTGGGCATTGGGCTGTATCGCGACGGCCATAGTGGGCCGTTCACGGACACCGGTTACACCACACCCGACCCGCTGCAGCTCTATCGCCAGCTGGCCGAGCGCAAGTTGGAAGGTGCGCGTGCGATCGCCATTGAAGCCTCATCGATCGGTCTTGCGCAGCATCGCATTGATGAGCTGCATGTTGACTGCGCTGTGCTGACGAATTTCACGCGCGACCATCTCGATTTCCACGGCACCATGCAAGCCTATGAGCAGGCCAAGACACGCTTGTTCGAGTGGCAGGGCCTGAAGCATGCCGTCATTAATCTTGATGACCCGATGGGCGTTCGCTTGATTGCCCATCTACGCAAAACACATCCAGCGACGCAGGTAGTGGGTTATTCGGTAGAAGGCGCTCAGATCGAAGGCATCGCATTGCTGACGGCTACAGATATCCGCACTACACAGCACGGCAGTAGTTTTCAGTTGCACACCGCGCACGGTAGCGGCACCGTACGCACGCATTTGATTGGGCGTTTCAATGTCAGTAATGCACTGGCCATTGCGGCTGTGTTGCTCACCCGCGATACGGCATTTGCGCAGGTGGTGAGCTTGCTGGAGTCATTGCAAGCAGTGCCTGGCCGTATGCAGCAGCTCGGTGGTGCTGATGCGCCGCTGGTTGTAATCGACTATGCGCATACACCAGATGCACTTCAAAAGGTACTCGATACCTTGCGGCCGGTGGCTGATGCGCGTCATGGTGCGTTGTGGTGTGTATTCGGTTGCGGCGGCGATCGCGACCCGGGTAAACGCCCGCAGATGGGATTGGCGGCAGATCACGCCGATCACATCATGGTCACCAGTGATAACCCGCGCAGCGAAGATCCGTCACAGATCATTGCTCAGATTGTCGAGGGTGTACCGCAAGCACAGCGCACCAAGCTTCAGATTATTGAAGACCGCGCTACCGCAATTTTGTCCGCGATCCGTCACGCTGGTAAGCAGGATGTGATTTTGCTGGCGGGTAAAGGCCACGAGGCGTATCAGGAAGTCAAAGGTCGTCGCCTAGCGTTTCGTGACGCGGACCACGCCGCGCTTGCCTTGGCAACTTGCGCAACTCGTCACGGGGGCCATTGATGCAAGCGTCCCTGAATGAATTGCTCAGCACACTGCACGGCGCAACACTGACCGCGCCTGCGAGTTTTAGCGGCGTCACCACCAACAGCAAGACGGTTGAACCGGGTAATTTATTTGTGGCGTTGCGCGGTGAGCGTTTTGACGCACATGATTTTCTCGCTGATGTGGTGACGAGTGGCGCCGCTGCTGTGGTGGTAGAACGACTGCCCGAGGGTGTGAACATCCCTGCGCTGATCGTGCCGGATACACGTCATGCTTTGGGTCAAATCGCGCAGCTGTGGCGCAAAGGTTTCAATATTCCGGTGATTGGCGTCACGGGTAGTAATGGCAAGACCACGGTCAAAGAGATGATCGCCGCCATCTTGCGTACCGCATTCGGTGAACAGAACTATCTTGCGACACGCGGTAATCTCAATAACGAAATCGGTGTGCCACTCACTTTGTTTAATCTGAATACTCAGCACCGTGCCGCGGTGATTGAGATGGGGATGAATCATCCCGGCGAAATTGCTCACCTGGCCGAGATTGCCCTACCCACGGTTGGCTTGGTCAACAACGCGCAACGCGAGCATCAGGAATTCATGGCGAGTGTAGCGGCTGTCGCTGCAGAAAACGGCGCAGTGATTACCGGCTTAAGTGAAGAGGGTTGTGCGGTATTTCCGGCCGATGACGAATTCGCGCCGCTATGGACGAGTTACGCAGGATCGCGTCGCCTGATCAGCTTTGCGCTCGACCGACAAGCTGCAGTGACGGCACAGTGGACGGCGGTTGACTTTGGCAGCGAGATCAAGCTGAACGCGCGCGGAGAGCAGGTCAGCTTTGTACTATCGGCGGCGGGCCAGCATAACGTGCGCAATGCACTTGCAGCGAGCGCCGCCGCACTGGCTATTGGTATTGATTTGCAGACTATCGCGCGCGGCCTGTCGATGTTTATGCCGGTGGCCGGGCGGCTGCAAAAAAAACAGGCGGCGAACGGTGCCATGGTGATTGACGACACCTACAACGCCAATCCTGATTCGGTTCGTGCTGCGATTGATGTACTTGCTACGGCGCCCGCACCTCGCACGCTGGTTTTGGGTGATATGGGCGAGGTCGGTAGCGAAGGCGTAGCGTTTCATGAAGAGATTGGTGAGTACGCACGATCGCGTCACATCGATCATCTTTTCACCGTCGGCGAACTCGCCCGACACGCTAGCCGCGCATTCGGCCGACCAGCGCGACATTTCGAGACTATGGAAACACTTAACGAAGAAGTCGCCAGCGTTCCACCGGGTGCAAGCGTACTAGTCAAGGGATCACGTTTCATGCAAATGGAACGTGTGGTCCAAAGACTCACCGGCGCTGCCGTGGGAGGGCATTGAGATGCTGCTCTGGCTTGCGCAAAATTTTCAAGATCAAATAGGCGCGCTGCGCGTCTTCAACTTCATTACCTTCCGCGCAGTGTTTGCAACGCTGACGGCCTTGTTGATTGGTTTGTTTGCCGGGCCCGCTGTGATTCGCAAACTGACCGAGCTGAAGGTGGGTCAGGCAGTTCGCACCGACGGACCGCAGACCCATCTGGTGAAATCCGGTACACCGACCATGGGTGGTGCGTTGATCCTGATCGGTATTGCCATTGCCGTGCTGTTATGGGGCGATTGGAGCAACCGCTTTTTATGGCCGGTTCTCATCGTGACCCTGGGCTTTGGGGTCATTGGCTGGGTCGATGATTTCCGCAAAGTGGTCTATCGAGATCCGAATGGCATGCGCTCACGCGAGAAATTTTTCTGGCAATCGCTGATAGGTTTGACGGCTGCCGTATATCTCGCTTTCTCTGTATCCGGCAACACGAACGACAAAGTATGGGAATTGTTCTCGGCCTGGATACAGTCCGGCTTCTCGCTTGATCTGCCGCCGAAAGCTGACTTGATCGTGCCTTTCTTTAAAACCATTAGCTATCCGCTGGGCGTGTGGGGATTCATCGCACTGACCTATTGCGTGATTGTCGGCACCAGTAATGCCGTCAACTTGACGGATGGTCTTGATGGTTTAGCGATCATGCCGACGGTGATGGTGGGCTCTGCACTCGGCATTTTTGCGTACCTAACGGGTAGTGCAACTTACTCCAAGTACTTACTGATTCCCCACATCACTGGCGCCGGTGAATTACTGATCTTCTGTGGTGCGATGGCAGGCGCTGGTTTGGCCTTCTTGTGGTTTAACGCCTATCCGGCACAAGTCTTTATGGGCGATGTCGGAGCGCTCGCATTAGGCGGTGCACTCGGCACGATTGCCGTGATCGTGCGACAAGAGATCGTGCTGTTCATTATGGGTGGTGTGTTCGTCGTTGAAACACTCTCGGTCATGCTGCAGGTGGCGTATTTCAAGTACACCAAGATGCGCACCGGTGTCGGTAAGCGTGTTTTGCTGATGGCGCCATTGCATCATCACTATGAACAAAAAGGTTGGAAAGAGACACAGGTCGTGGTGCGGTTTTGGATCATCACCATGATGTTGGTGCTCGTTGGTTTGTCGACATTGAAGTTGCGATAAGTCGTCATGAGTCATCAGAGAGCGTATCAAGTAACCAAGCAGAGATAACACGTCATGCACTACGAGGGACAACAAGGTTTGGTGCTGGGACTGGGCGAGTCCGGTTTGGCGATAGCGCGCTGGCTCGCCCATTGCGGTGCGCGCGTTCGCATCGCTGATACCCGTGAGTCACCTGATCGTTTACCTGCATTGCGTGACGCCGTTCCTCAAGCAGAATTTATTGGTGGTGAATTCAGCCCTGCGCTACTCGATGGCGTTGATCTGGTGCTGTTGAGCCCGGGTCTTGCACCCCATCGCGAGCTCGCTACGATTTTGCCTGCTGCACAAGAAAAAAATCTCCCGGTCTGGGGAGAGATCGAGCTGTTTGCGCAGGCGCTGGCGCAGTTGAAGCAGTCGCGCGATTACGCGCCAAAGGTGTTGGGAATTACGGGTACCAATGGCAAGACCACTGTCACGCGTCTCACCGGATTATTGTGTGAAGCCCCGGGCTTGCGTACTCAGGTCGCTGGCAACATCAGCCCGACCACCCTCGATGTTTTGCGCGAAGCCCTGATTGCCGATGAGCTACCGCAGTGCTGGGTGCTCGAACTCTCCAGCTTCCAATTATTCAGTACGATTTCACTCAATGCAGATGCGGCAGTCGTGCTGAATCTGAGTCAAGACCATCTCGATTGGCACGAGGACATGGCCGCCTATGCGTCTGCCAAGGCACGTATTTTTGGGCCGGATACCGTGCGTGTCTTGAACCGTGATGATGCGATGGTGATGGCGATGGCCAAGTCATCCGCAGCTGTTGTCACCTTCGGCATCGATACGCCGCGCGCGCCGGATTGCTTTGGCCTGTCAGATGAAGGCGGCATGCAGTGGCTGATGCTGGCGCAGGCACATGATGAAGGCGAAAAGAAAAAACGCGGCAAGCCACCGCTCGATGTTGAGGTTTTTATCAATCGTTTAATGCCAGCAGATGCATTAAAAATCCGTGGTCAGCATAACGCCACCAATGTGCTCGCTGCGCTGGCGCTGTGTCGCGCGATTGATCTGCCACTCGCACCGTTACTCCACGCCGCACGGCAGTATGCAGGCGAGCCTCATCGCGTCGAGCTGGTAGCGAATGTGGCCGGTGTTGACTACATCGACGATAGCAAGGGCACGAATGTGGGCGCCACCGTCGCCGCATTACAAGGCTTGGGTGCCGGGCATGCCGCTCGTCTGATTCTGATTGCCGGTGGTGATGGCAAAGGGCAGGATTTTTCGCCGCTGGCAGCTGCCGTTGCACGTCACGTTAAAGCGGTCGTTTTAATTGGTCGCGATGCGCCTTTGATTAATGAAGCCATCGCATCGACGCAGGTACCTGTGATTCATTGCGATAGCTTGCCGCAGGCCGTCCATGCTGCAGCCGAGCAGGCGAGCGAGGGTGACCAAGTTTTATTGTCACCCGCTTGCGCGAGCTTTGACATGTTCAACAGCTACGCACATCGCGCGCAAGTATTTGTAGATGCAGTTCGCGACATCGGGCTAACGCGCGGTGAGGTGATCGCATGAGGCTCAACATGCCCAGCTTCATGGCCTCGGACGCCTCCAGCGAGACGCGTATCGAGGATCGTATCGGGCAGCGCTCCAGCATGCTCGAATATGACCAGGCCTTGGTGTGGGTTACGGCGTTATTACTGCTGCTCGGCATGGTGATGGTGTACTCGGCATCGGTCAGTTTGCCGGATTCGCCCAAGTATGCCGGCTATAAAAATCATCATTTCCTTGCCCGACAAGCAGGCTTTATTGCCTTTGGCTTGATTGCCGGGTTGCTTGCTTTCAGAGTGCGTGTCGAGCAATGGGAGCGTTGGACGCCATGGCTATTTATTGGTGCTTTGGTACTGCTGGCACTGGTGCAGATACCCGGTATCGGTAAAGGGGTCAACGGCGCAAAACGCTGGATCGGCATGGGTAGTTTCAGTATGCAGCCATCGGAAGTGATGAAGCTGATGATGGTGTTTTACGCCGCTGACTTCACGGTTCGCAAGCAGCAGTACATGCATAGTTTGTCAAAAGGCTTTTTCCCGATGGCAGTCGCAGTTGGCTTATGTGGTGGCCTTCTGATGCTGCAGCCAGACCTTGGCGCCTTCGGTGTGATTGTCTGCATTGCGATGGGCGTGCTGTTTCTGGGTGGCTTCAACATCATCTGGTTCGCCGGCATGCTGGGTGTACTGAGCGCTGTGTTCGGCGCGATTGTATTGATTTCACCATGGCGCTACGAGCGTATGCTGGCTTACCTCAACCCTTGGGCGCCGAATAATGCGTTAGGCAAAGCCTTCCAACTGACGCATTCGCTGATTGCTTTTGGTCGGGGTGAATTATTTGGTGTTGGCCTAGGTGGTAGCGTCGAGAAACTGCACTACCTTCCCGAGGCGCATACCGATTTCTTGTTAGCCGTGATTGGCGAAGAACTCGGCCTTGCCGGTGTATTAGTCGTCACCGCAGCGTTCTATTGGATTGTTCGTCGCGCCTTCGATATCGGCCGCCAAGCCATCGCCACCGAAAAATTCTGCGCCGGCCTTGTCGCCAAAGGCATCGGCATCTGGTTAGGCGTGCAAGTCTTCATCAACATGGGCGTCAACCTTGGCTTGCTACCCACCAAAGGCCTCACCTTACCGCTCATGTCATACGGTGGTTCCGGCATCGCGATTAACTGCATCGGCTTAGCGGTATTACTAAGAATAGATTATGAAAACCGCGTCATGATGCGCGGAGGCCGTGTATGAACACGACAGCAAACGCACTCCAGCAGTCGACGCGGTTTCGGTGCAGGCTAACTTCGCGCAGCGAAGTTAAGTGCGCAATTGCGCAAGGCCGGAACCAAAATAGTGTGATGATGCGCGGAGGCCGTGTATGAACACGACAGCAAACGCACTCCAGCAGTCGACGCGGTTTCGGTGCAGGCTAACTTCGCGCAGCGAAGTTAAGTGCGCAATTGCGCACGGCCGGAACCAAAACAGGGTGATGATGCGTGGAGGACGCGTATGAAGCACCTCCTCATCATGGC
>VGHX01000084.1 GCA_016868055.1 Betaproteobacteria bacterium | reverse complement strand
GCAGCATGCCGAAAGTTTCCTGACAAACCAAGTTGGCCGGGGGAGCGCTGATACAATCGACGGCCTTTGATGGGCGCCCCGCCCCAACCCTGACCGTTTTAGTCTGATGCGCCCTTCTGCTTTATCGCCGCGCGCCCTGCGCCGGCTTGCTTTCACCCGAACCCGATTAGCTGCCAGCCTGAGCGCGGCACTTGTTCTGGGCACGCCCTACGCTGACGCGATGACGCTGGAGCAAGCGCTGCAAGCAGCGCTGCGCTATGACCCGACCCTGCAGTCCGCGACCTATGATCAGGCCTCTTCACGCGAAGCGCGCGTGATCGGACGCGCTAACCTGCTCCCCAATGTGTCGGCTAATTACAGCCGCAGCGATGTCGCCGCAGACCGAACCATTACCACCGCCGGTAGGCCGGTGAATGACAAGCCGAATTATTTGAGCGAGTCAGCGTCGATCAGCATGCGACAACCGCTGTTTAATTTGGAAGCGTATGCACGCTATAAGCAAGGCGATACGCAGTCAAATTATGGCGAAGCAGTGCTTGCCGCCAAGACGCAAGATTTATATGTGCGGTTGTTTGCTGCTTATGCTGAGGTGCTGCTGTCTCGTGAGCAGATTCAGCTGGCGGTAGCTCAGCGTGATGCGCTGAAAGAAAATGAATTGGCCAACCAGCGCATGTTTGAGCGCGGCGCCGGCACCAAGACCGATATGCTGGAGACTAAGGCGCGCTACGAGTTGTCGGAGGCGGAGCTGTTGGAAGCCGAGAACAGCCTCGATACTGCGCGACGCAAGCTGGCCAGCATTACCGGACCGCTGACAACGCCGCTACCCACGCTGAGCCCGGATTTCAAATTTTTATCGATTGAACCGGAAAGCTTTGAGGGTTGGGAAAAAATCGCCTTAGATCAAAACGCGACGCTGATCGCCCAGCGCCATCAGGTGAATTATGCCGAGCTGGACCTGAACCGTGCGCAATCGGGGCATTACCCGAAAGTTGATTTAGTCGCGAGCTACACCGACTCCAAGTCAGATTCCTTGTTCACGTTTAACCAGGAATCGCGGCTGCGCAGCATCGGCGTGCAGATGGCTATTCCCTTGTACTCGGGTGGCAGCGTCGATGCGGGGGTGCGTCAGGCAGTGGCGGGGGTTGAGCGCGCGAAGGCGGATCTGGCTGCGAAGACTGAAGACGTGCTGCAGGAATTACGCCGACAGCATCGCCTGTTTACCAGCAGCAGAGCGCGTATTGATGCACTCGCTAGTGCGGAGCAATCGTCGCTGCTGGTGATTGACGCTACGCGCAAAAGCATTGCGGGCGGCGCCCGCATCAACCTTGATCTGCTGAATGCCGAGAAGCAGCTGTACACGACGCGGCGTGATCTGGCGCAAGCACGCTACGGCCATTTGATTGCCTACCTGCGGCTACGCCAAGCGGCGGGTGTGCTTACTGGCGAGGATGTGCTCTCGCTGGGCGCGTATTTCAATAACTGATCAGATACCGATCACCAACGTGAACGATTACCCGCAGCTGGCGTTGACTAGCCGGGTGGATCATACGGAATACCGCTAGCAATTAGCTGTGCGACATTGGCCTGATTTTCTGCAGACTCTGAAAAATCAGCCAATACTTTCTGCCAGGTTTTTTCGGGGTTGCTACGTAATTGGTTTTGCCACCACTGGTAACCGGTGTTGTCGGGTGAGCGCTGCAGGACGTTGCTGTACAAGCGGGTGAGGAAGACATCATTGGTTGGGTTGCTGCCGTACAGACTACGAAACTCGGCAGAGTCGATGAAGCGCGAGGACACTTCAATCAGATCCATGCCCTTATCCATACGATCGATCCAATAACCCAGACCGGATAGATCAGGCGTTCGATTAAACGCGGCTTTGTAGACACGATACGCCTGGCCGGCTGTGCCGCTGGTATCGAGCGCTACTGTGAAGTCGGAAAACTGCAGCCGCTCGACGTTGATTAGGGTGTCGGTGTCATCGCGCTGGCCGACATTGTCGCGCACCGAGTGCCGGTTATTGCCGAGCGCGCTGATGGTGTACTCAAAAGCGCGCCCCCGGTAGATGGCGGTATCTCTACCATTGCCGCCATCAAAGCTGTCGACACCGCCGTAGCCGGCAAATACATCGTTACCGTCCAGGCCCTGCACCTGATCGGGCGCAGCACCTGCACGTGCAGAAAAAAATGAATCATTTCCTGATAAAAAACTCAATCGGTAGCTGAACTGCGCGTTGGCTTGCGATGCGGTGACGGGCAGTAGCTGCTGCACATCAAACGGTCGGCCGAAGCTGATGCTGGTGAGCTGCGTATCACCTTGAAAGATGGTCAGGCTATCGATACCACCCGAGGCGTGGTTCAGCGTGCTTTTACCCGAGGCATACTGAAACTTGCCGGTGGCGACCCAGCGCGTGTTGCTAACCCCATCGCTCAGCACCAAGCGCGCCGCGCTGGATTCTGGCGCGATGATGACCTGGTCATAAGCAAACGTGGCCGCGGCGGCAGCGACGTTATTGATGGGAATGCCCGATGCGGACACGGTTTCTTGGTAGGGCAATTGGCGGCTCGTCTTGGTTAGGCGTTCAGGTCACGCGACAGCGTTCGCTGCTTGGTTTACGGCGTATCTAGTGTAAATCGGCTTGGTGCGTCGATTGTTAAGCCCGCAGCGCTTCGAGAATGGAGGACTTATTCCCGACAAGAACACTCAGGCTTTCTGTTGCCTCGCAGCAATCAGTAGTATCCTATATGAATACTCCTATATGAATTTTTTACCGCCCTGCCCCCTCTAAATTTGGCGTGAATACCACCCTTGTTATCCCGCTCAACGCCGACCCGGCACAGACGCAGCAGCTGCATGCGCTGCAGCAAGCGTTTGCCGAGGTGTGCAACGCGCTGTCGCCATTGGCGCGCGATACCCGCTGCTGGAACCGGGTGGCTTTGCATCATCTGAGCTACCGGCAGCTACGCACGCGCTTCCCGCAGTTGGGATCGCAGATGATTTGCAATGCGATCTACTCGGTGTCGCGCAGCTGCCGCCAGGTCTACCAGTCGCCGCATAGCCCGTTTAACTTGGCGCGGCTGGGTAATCAACCGCTGCCCCTGCTGCAATTTGCAGCGAGCGCGCCGGTGTATTTTGATCGACATACGCTCAGCATCAAGGCCGGACAGATTTCGATGTTTTCGTTAGATGGTCGCCTGCGGTTTCAGCTATCGATCAGCGCCGATGATGAGCAACGTTTTCAGCAAGAGAAACTGCGCGAGATCGCGATGGTCTCAAAAGGCGATACATTTTCCTTGCACTTTCATTTCTCGCAAGCGGCACAAGATGGCGCCGAAGCCGAGCCCATGCTGCCGCAGTATGTGCTGATTCTGACTCACCCACCGTCGGCTAGCGCCGACTCTGCCATGGAACACGCCGCATGAACACCGCTGTGAAACCAACAGCAAGCACCGAGCTCTCGCAACTGATCTGGCGTTTTCTACCGCTATATAAGCGGGCTGCGCTATTCAGCTTTGTGACCAGTCTGCTGGTGCTTGCCCCCACGATTTTTATGCTGGAAGTGTATGACCGCGTGGTGAACAGCCGCAGTAGCACGACGCTGGTAATGTTGATTATTTGGGTGCTGGGTACTTACCTGATCATGGAGTGGCTGGATGTAGTTCGTAGCAAGCTGATGTATCAAGCGAGTGAGCAGTTTGATGTGTCACTCCGCAAGCGCTTGTTTAACGCCAGCTTTGACGCCAACCTGAAAAACCCGAACAGCGGCACGCTGCAGGTGTTTAATGATTTACGCACGCTGCGCGACTTTATTGCATCGCCGGCGGTGACGGCGATCATGGATGCGCCTTCATCGCTGCTTTATCTGATCATTGTTTTTGTGATTAGCCCGTGGCTGGGTGTAGTTGCCTTGATTGGTGCAGTGGTCCAAGTGGCACTTGGCATACAAACCGAGCGCAAAACACTGCCCGCACTCACCGAAGCAAACAAAGCGGCAATTGGCGCGCAAAACTACGCCAGCGGGGTTTTGCGTAATGCCCAAGTAGTCAACGCGATGGGTATGACGAGCCATATTCATCAGCGCTGGATGAAACGCCAGCGCCTTTTTCTTGCCAAGCAGGCCGAAGCTTCGGACACCGCCGGCATTAACAGCGCGAGCGCCAAGCTGATTCAAATGCTGCAAACCTCTCTGATATTGGGCCTTTCATGCTGGCTGACGGTGAAAGGCATGCTGCTCGGTGGCGGTGGCATGATGATTGTGGCCTCTACGCTCGGTGGCCGGGTACTCGCACCATTAGCGCAATTGATTTTGCAGTGGCGCTTGGTGGTGAATGCGCGTGACTCTTACCGCCGCATGGAAAACTTTTTGAATGCGCTGCCCGAGCGTCAGTACGGTATGTCGTTACCTGCGCCGGAGGGCTACTTAAATGTCGAGCAAGTGACCGCAGGCGCACCGGGCAGCCCTTACCCGATTATTCGTGGCGTGAATTTTTCAGTGGCGCCCGGCGAAACAGTCGCCATGATTGGGCCTTCTGCTGCGGGTAAAACTACCTTAGCGCGTTTGTTGATGGGCATTTGGCCGACCTTATCCGGCAAGGTGCGACTCGACGGCAACGATATGTACGCGTGGAACAAGGCCGAGCTTGGCCCTTACCTTGGTTACTTGCCGCAAGACGTCGAGCTGTTTGACGGCAGCATTGCAGAGAATATTGCGCGCTTTGGTGATGTGGATATGGATCAGGTGCGCGAGGCGGCGCGGCAGGTAGGGCTGGATAGCATGATCGAGGCACTGCCCGATGGCTATGACACGCTGCTAGGCGAAGATGGCGCGCGACTCTCTGGTGGACAGCGTCAACGTGTCGCGCTAGCGAGAGCAATCTATGGCTGGCCGAAATTTGTGTTGCTGGATGAGCCGAACTCCAGCCTGGATGAGGCGGGTGAGAAATCGCTGCTTGAGACCCTGGTTGAATTGAAGCGACGTGGTAGCACCACCATCATCATTACGCATCGCACTTCGGTATTACCTGCGGCGGACAAAATTCTTATTCTGCGCGATGGCCAACTCGCAGGCTTCGGTCCGCGTGATGAGGTGCTCGCCGCGTTGAATAAAGCCCGCCAACAGCAACTCGCCGCTAGCGGTGTGCCGCCACAAGTGGCCGGGGGTATGGCATGAACCTGATTGCTTCTCTCACCCGAACTGAACTCGGCCGCGGCCTCTGGACTTTCCGAACCGAGTTTTTGTGGGTCGGTTTGTTTAGCCTGGTGGCTAACCTGTTGATGCTGACGCCCACGCTGTACATGCTGCAAGTGTTTGACCGCGTTATGCTGAGCCAAAGCGAGGTGACGCTGATTGCAGTTACCTTGGTTATGGTGCTGTTTACCGTGGTGATGGCGGTTGCTGAGTGGGTGCGCTCTCGCTTGCTGGTGCGTGCCGGAGTGCGTTTTGATGAGGCCTTGAACGCGCGCGTGTTTGATGCCAGCTTTGCGGCGCACTTGGCGCAGGATGGTGCGAGTGCTACACGCGCGTTTTCTGATCTGACGAATTTACGCCAGTTCTTGACCGGTAATGGGGTATTCGCGTTCTTTGATTTGCCGTGGATGCCGATTTATCTTGCCGTGCTGTTTTTAATGCACCCGCTGCTGGGTTGGGCCGGTATTGTTTTCACCTTGTTGCTGATTTTGCTGGCGATTGGCTCGCATTTAATGACGGCACAATTGCATGAGCGCGCCAGCGACAGTGAACTGCAAGCGAACAGCTATTTAGGTGGCAAGCTGCGTCATGCTGAAGCGGTTGAGTCGATGGGTATGCTGCCGAATTTGCGCCGGCGCTGGATTGGTTTAGTCGCGACGCAGTTTCACCGGCGCGAGCAGTCGCATGAGCAGCAGCACCGGATGCAGGCTCTGGGCAAGTTCATGCAGTACAGCCAGCAATCATTAATTCTTGCGCTGGGTGCCTGGTTGGCGATTCGCGGCGAGATCTCGCTGGGGGCGATGATTGCCTCTAACGCGCTGATGTCGAATGCACTGCGACCGATCAGCAGCTTGGTCGGTACCTGGAAGCAGTTTATCGAGGCGCGGCAGGCCTATTCCCGGCTCGATAAAGTGATCAGTGATTACCCTGACGGCGGGCGCTATCACAGCGCGGATGACGTGACAGGGCAAGTCGAGCTGCGGCAGCTGGTGGCAAGGGCGCCCGGCTCGGAGACACAGATATTGAAAGGGCTGAACCTTGAGTTTCGCTCTGGTGAAGTGGTGGGTATTGTTGGCCCCTCTGGCGCGGGTAAATCAACGCTTGCGCGCTGCTTGATTGGTGTGTGGCCGAGCACCAGTGGCCAGATGCTGCTCGATGGTGTTGATATCAGCAAATGGGATCGCGACCGTCTTGGGCCGCACATTGGTTACCTGCCGCAGGATATTGAACTGTTGGAAGGCACGGTTGCCGAAAACATTTGCCGCTTTGGCGAGATTGACTCTGATGCGGTGATCGAAGCCGCCAAGCGCGCCGGCATTCACGAAATGATTCAGCACCTGCCGCAAGGCTACGACACCCCGCTCGGCCAAGCCGGTGGTCTGCTCTCGGGTGGTCAACGGCAGCGGCTGGCACTGGCACGCGCGCTGTATGGCATGCCGGATTTAGTGGTACTGGATGAGCCGAATGCCAACCTGGATGATGTCGGCGAAGTGGCGCTGATGAAAGCGATCGTCGAACTGAAACAAGCAGGTAAAACTGTTTTTATGGTGCTTCACCAACGTAATCTGCTGGCACTGGCTGACCGCGTGCTGGTGCTGAACAATGGCAGCGTCGCCCAATTTGGTGTGATGGACGTGACCGCACATCCGGACGCCCTTCCCCAACCGAGAACCGCCTGATCATGAATATTGCTCCCCGATCTTTTGAGGCCCGTCTGCCGGGCAAGGCTCGCTCTGCCAGCGACATCACCGATGTGGATGACCTGGTGCTACCCACCGATACGCGCGCCACAATACGCAATGGCTTTTTGGCGATTGTGATTGGCTTTGGCGGTTTCTTGCTGTGGGCGGCGTACGCGCCTTTGGATGAAGGTGTGCCGGCGCCGGCGACGGTGACCATCGATACCAAACGCAAGCCCATCCAGCACCCGAGTGGCGGTACGATTGAACGCGTATTGGTGAAGGAAGGCGCGCGCGTGAAAGCAGGCGATGTGCTGGCCGTGCTAAACGACGCAACCGCGCGCGCGAGCTACGAGCAGGTGCATCACAATTACCTGGCGCTGCGTGCGGTTGAAGGCCGTGCCATGACCGAGTTGTCGGGCGCTGACCATATCGGTTTTCATCCGGATTTCACCAGCGCTGCCACTGATCCGGCGGCGGCGCAGCATGTCGCCACGCAAACCCAGTTATTTGAAGCGCGCCGTAATGCACTTCGTAGTGACTTGGCCGCGATTGGTGAAAATATCGCTGGCCTGGAGGCGCAACTGAAAGGCATCGAGCGCTCGCTCGAGAGCAGGCAGATGCAAAGCGCCAAACAATCCGAGCTACTGAAAAGCATTAGCGATCTGGCGTCAGAGGGCTACGCGCCGCGCAACCAGGCGCTTCAACTTGAGCAGGGCCAGGCCGAGCTACGCGCTGTGATGGCCGATCTGGAAGGTAACCGGCAGCGCCTCAAGCGTAATGTCGAAGAAATGAAAATGCGTATGCAGCAGCGGCGCGAAGAGTATCGCCGCGATGCTTCGGCGCAGTTGGCTGATTCACGGCGCGAGCTGCAGGGTCTACGCGAGCGTACTACGGCTCTTGGTGCAGAGCTGCGTAAAGTGCAACTGAAGGCGCCGGTAGATGGCCAAGTGATTGGGCTGACGATTACCAATGGCAGCGTGGTGTCCGCCGGCCAAAAACTGATGGACGTGGTACCTGCCGAAGAAGGCGTGCTGCTGGAGGCGAGAATCCCAACCCATGTGATTGACCGGGTGAAACCGAATGACCCAACCAACGTGCGCTTCTCGGCATTCGCCCATTCACCGCAACTGGTGGTGGATGGCGTCGTCAAGACGATTTCCGGTGATGTACTGACCGAGCAAACACCGGCTGGCATGATGTCGTATTATTTGGCGCGAGTAGAGTTAACACCCGAAGGAATCAAGCAACTGGGTGAGCGCAATCTTCAGCCCGGCATGCAGGCTGAGGTATTGATTAAAACCGGCGAACGATCGCTACTGACTTACTTGCTGCATCCGCTGACCAAGCGTATTGCGGCTTCTCTTAAAGAAGAATAAGTCAGACCCATCGGTAGGTGTAATGAAGCTAGAAAAAATTACACTGGATTATGTCGCCGCAGAGGATCGTATTTTGGTGCGATCCCAAGGCGATGACGGCGAGGTGGTGTCATTCTGGCTCACACTGCGAATGAGTCGCGCGCTGGTAAAATTTTTACTCGAGCATTTAGATAAAGTGACACCGGTATCTGCTGCAGCCGACCGCGAGCTGATGCAGGCATTCAGACAAACCTCTGCGCTTATGCGTCTGGAGCCAGGTACTGCAGTTGAATCGGGCGATGCTACGCCGCTGCTTTTAAACACACTCGATCTGCAACGCTCGCCCGCCGGTGTTGTGCTTCAGCTGCCGCTGCGCGATGGCACGTTGGCTGATCTGGCGATGGACTCAGTCCACCTGCGCCAGTACTTGCATATTCTGCGCAATATGTTTGTACGGGCCGAGTGGCCGCTTGATGGCTGGCCCGCATGGATGAACGAGGCAGCAGCCGAGATGGTGGGCGCCGAACGCGACACCCGGCCGTTGCACTAGCCTTTAACGGCGGATAGCAGTGGCAATTGTCGAAGTCAGCGCCGCACAACGCGCCGCCGCACCCTACGCCATGGTGGGGATGCTGGAAACCACTTGGCCGGATGGTCGCATCAGTATTGGTACCTGTGCGATTGTTGGAAAAAATGACTTATTAACTGCGGGTCATTGCGTGTTTGATCCTACGCGTGGTGGCTTTGCAGCGCGCTTTCGATTTTATTTTGGGGCTGATTACAACAGCGCGCGTAATGTGATCGAATCACCCGGTGTGACGATTGATTCGGGTGCGCCGTTTTCGATTATTTATAACCCCGAAATTTATACGGATAACGATCCTGAAACCTTCTGGCGCTATGAGTCGCAATACGATGTCGCCCTGATTGGTTTACCGAGCGAGATACGCGGCATTGGTAGTTTGGCGCTTGATTTTGGCCAAGATAGAAAAGATATCTTTGCGACCGAGGTGGGCTATCCGTCAGGCTCCAGCGGGATGATGACGGGTACGGTCTTGGTTGATCGGCATTCGGTTGATGCGGTGTATGTGTCAACAGTTGCGTCGATGGGGCCCGGTAGCTCTGGCGGGCCCTTGCTAGCCAACGGTGCTGTGATCGGCGTGAAAAGCGCAGGTTCGCGTGATGGATCTAACTGGGCGGACATTGGTTTATCTGAAACCAAATTACGCAACGCGATAATCGCAAATGACAGCTTGCTATCTGGCAGCGGCAGTCCTGATGATGATTTACTGATTGGATCAACGGGTGATG
>VGHX01000083.1 GCA_016868055.1 Betaproteobacteria bacterium | reverse complement strand
CGCGTACTTGACTTGAATCTCTACCTGGGCGGCGACGTCTGAGGCCACTTGAGGGTTGTCAAAACGGCGACCATCAGCCCCTGTTAAAGACATCAGCGCATGATAACTGACGTTCGGGCGCCGGAGTAAGTCAGTTAGCGGATACTCTCGCTCAAGCGCTTTGCCTACAACCCTTTTTGCCTCATGTGCGGCAATTACCTTGGGGTTAACCCAGGTTGATTTTAGTCGCTCCAACTCCCGCGCTATCGCTTCTTGGCGTTGCTCGAAGGCCGTCCATTGCTCGTCCCCAACGCAACCGAGCTGACGCCCGATTTGGGTCAGCCGTAAATCAGCATTATCCTCGCGCAGGCTTAGCCGGTACTCTGCGCGGCTGGTGAACATCCGGTAGGGCTCCTGTACGCCCCGCGTAACCAAATCGTCGACCAAAACGCCGAGATAGGCTTGATCGCGACCTGGCGTCCAGGCCTGCTCACCATGCGCATGCAGCGCAGCGTTGATTCCCGCCAACAGGCCCTGAGCCGCCGCCTCTTCGTATCCGGTGGTGCCGTTAATTTGCCCGGCAAAAAACAAGCCTTGGATCGCCTTCGTTTCGAGTGACGCTTTCAATGCGCGCGGGTCAAAGTAGTCGTACTCGATAGCGTACCCGGGACGCACGATATGGGCTTGCTCCAAACCGGCGATCGAGTGCACCAACGCGAGCTGCGCATCAAAAGGAAGGCTGGTCGAAATGCCATTCGGATAATACTCATTGGTTGTCAGCCCTTCAGGTTCCAGAAAGATCTGGTGCGAGCTTTTGTCGGCAAACCGATGAATCTTGTCTTCAATAGACGGGCAATATCGCGGGCCAACGCCTTCAATGACACCCGTGAACATGGGGCTGCGATCTAACGCGGCCCGGATGATGTCGTGAGTGCGGGTATTCGTATGCGTTATCCAGCAAGGCAACTGCTGAGGATGCATGGCGGTCGACCCCATCGCCGAGAACACCGGAATCGGGTCGGTGTCGCCCGCTTGCTCCTGCATCACCGAAAAATCGATTGTCCGGCCATCAATTCGGGGCGGCGTGCCGGTTTTCAGGCGCCCTTGAGGCAACTTCATCTCTCTAAGGCGTGCCGCCAAAGACTGCGCCGGCGGGTCCCCTGCCCGACCACCGGAGTGATTACTCAGCCCGACATGAATTTTCCCATCCAGGAAAGTACCGGCAGTCAGCACCACGGCACGCGCCCGAAACCGGATGCCCACCTGCGTCTGCACCCCAATAACGCGGTCGGACTCAAGCAGCAGATCATCGACCGACTGCTGAAATAGCCACAAATTGCGCTGGTTCTCTAGCCGGCGACGAATGGCCGCTCGATATAAAACGCGGTCTGCCTGAGCGCGCGTGGCGCGAACCGCCGGCCCTTTGGATGAGTTAAGAATCCGAAACTGAATGCCAGCTTCGTCAGTAGATATCGCCATAGCGCCGCCAAGGGCGTCAAGCTCCTTGACCAGATGTCCCTTGCCAATTCCGCCAATCGAGGGGTTGCAGGACATCTGCCCCAAGGTTTCGATATTGTGCGTCAGCAGCAGGGTTTTACGGCCCATGCGCGCAGCAGCAAGCGCTGCCTCCGTACCGGCGTGGCCACCGCCCACCACAATAACGTCAAATTCAGCTGGAAAGTTCATTGTTGGCGGCAAGGCCAAGATGGCACAGACTGGATTATAAGGGCTTTTATTTCAGGGAGGCGGCGAAAAGCAGCCAAGATACCGTGGCAATTGTTCCACGTGAAACCTGCGCTCGGCCGGGGCGAATAAGGCTTGGCGCGCCGACTGTTTCACGTGAAACAGGGCTTTTAGCAACTAGCCAAAGGCGTCCCAGGCTGTCTTGGCGATCAAACCCAGCACTACAGCAAGAAAAACCCTGCGGACAAAAGCCGCGCCCTCTTTAATCGCAAGCCTCGCGCCGAGCCAAGCGCCTAACATGTTAAAAACCGCCATCAAAGCCGCGGTCTGCCATAGCGGCGTGGTGGTCGGGACGAACCACACCAAAGCGGCAAAATTACAAGCGACATTGATAATCTTGGCCGAGGCCGAGGCTTGGAGAAAGTCTTGTCCAAACACGCGCACCAAGAAAAACGCTAGAAAGCTACCGGTTCCTGGTCCGAAAAATCCGTCGTAGAACCCTATAACTGCGCCCAACAGTGCCGCTGCGGCTGCCTTGCCTCTGCCCTCAAATCCTTGGGCACCGCGCACACCGAAATCTTTGTGCCGAAAGACATGCAGCGCGACCAACCCGAGAATGAACGGTAGTACCTTGCGAAAAATATCAGGCGGCACCAAAGCCATTGCCCATGCACCCGCAAAACCAAACACCAACGAAGCGCCTGTTGCCGGAAGCAGCAACGACAGGTCGACTGGTACAGTTTTCCAGTAGGTTCTGGCAGCTAAGCCTGTGCCAAATATGCTCGCGAGTTTGTTTGTGCCGAACAAGGTTGCGGGCGAGGCGGCAGGATAAACGCCGAATAGTGCAGGCACCTGGATCAACCCACCGCCGCCGACAACAGCGTCGAGCAAGCCGGCCAACAATGCCGCCGCTACCAGGAGAATCGTTGGCTCAAGCAACAAACCTTCTATGAAGACGCGCACATCAACCATGGTTGGCTAGTGTTCGCTTGCGTCAAAAGCGCCTAAAACACTCGGCTTTTCGATGAACAGGCTTAGCAAATTAGGCACGCGCAGCAAGAATCAGGTCTGACGCGTGCTCTGCGATCATGATCACAGGTGAATTGCAATTGCCTGATGTAATCGTCGGCATGATAGAGGCATCGACCACACGCAGGCCCCGTATACCGCGCACGCGTAACTCGCTGTCGACCACAGCAGCCGGATCTTCGTTAGCCCCCATTTTGCAGGTGCCCACTGGATGAAAAATCGTGGTGCCGATATCGCCCGCTGCCTGCTCTAACTCGTGGTCTGTGACAAGGTCTGGGCCAGGCTTGATTTCCTGCGGAGAATAGCGCTGCAAGGCCGGCGCCTGCGCTATGCGTCGAGTGATACGGATTGCGTCAGCGGCCACCTTGCGGTCTTCTGCGGTTGCCAGATAATTCAGCGCGATTTTTGGTGCCGCGTACGGATCTGCCGCTGTAATTTCTACTGTGCCGCGAGAGCTAGGCCGCAAGTTACACACGCTTGCGGTGAATGCTGGATATGCGTGCAATGGTTCGCCAAACCGCTCTAATGACAAGGGTTGGACGTGATACTGAATATTGGCTGTCGATTGAGATGGATCAGACCGGGTAAACAAGCCTAGTTGAGATGGAGCCATCGACATCGGTCCGCTGCGATTGAACAAGTACTCGGCCGCGATTGTTGCCTTACCCCACCAGGTACTCGCCATGGTATTCAATGTTTTCGCATCTTTGATTTTGAACACCATTCTTAATTGCAAATGGTCTTGTAGATTGGCGCCTACGCCTTCAAGGGGCACTACGGGCGTGATTTGATGCCGCTGCAACAACTCTACTGGCCCCACACCAGAATGTTGAAGAATTTGAGGAGAACCGATTGCCCCAGCAGCTAGCAGTGTTTCATTATGCGCACTCGCGCGCCAGCGCTTAGCGCCACCGGTAAACTCGACGCCATTGCAACGGATACCGCCCTCACCTTTCTCCAGCATGAGTTTTTCTACGTGACAGCCAGTCATGATCGTGAGCGAACCTTGGCGTGAGCTGTTTTTCAAAAACGCCTTCGCTGTATTCCAGCGTAATCCGTTTTTCTGATTCACTTCGAAATAACCGCAGCCCTCGTTGTCACCACGATTGAAATCGTCAACTGTAGCAATACCCGTTTGCGCCGCTGCGTCACGAAAAGCATCAAGAATGTCCCAACGCAGCCGTTGCTTCTCTACTCGCCATTCACCGCCGGCACCATGAAACGCGTTTGCACCCGCATGATGATCCTCAGAACGTAAAAAAATCGGCAAGACCTTATCCCAGCGCCAGCGATCATCACCCGTCACGTTAGCCCAGTGATCGTAGTCTTGACGCTGACCACGCATATAGATCATGCCGTTAATTGAGGAGCAGCCGCCGAGAACCTTACCCCTTGGGTAAATCAGATGCCTACCGTTGAGGCCGGGCTCACGATCTGTTCTGTAGCGCCAGTCAGTGCGCGGATTGTCAATACAATACAAGTAGCCAACGGGAATATGTACCCACACGTAATCATCTTTACCACCAGCCTCAATCAACAACACGTTCGCACCCTTGGGCCGGCTTAAACGATTCGCCAACACACACCCGGCGGTACCCGCACCGATAATGATGTAGGCAAAAGACCCGATACTTTCACTGGATATCATTTACCGCTCCGAGGCAACGTCATTTCCAAAATTCTTAATACAAGCAACACCAGTTTATTCAAGCAAGTCGCTACACCGGCCCGCTGTGGATAATTCTTTGGATAAGTATTGCAGGAAACCTTAATAACTCGCTGCTACACACACAGTGAAAAACATCTCCACTAACTGTGCAAGGCTTCAAGCCAGGGGATACACAATTTATCCATCTTGCAAACGATTGATGAGACTACGAAAAGTCACGATATCCACTGACAAAGGCCTGCTTTATTATCTATTACTATCTTTATATAAAACCTATTTATTTAAACTACCAGCACGCCCAATCCATACCAACGACGCAAGTATGCAAGCGATAGCATTGACAGTAGCGGTGCTGTAATCGACCTTGTATCCACTGAACGAATCGACTGAATGACATGAATGACGTATTGGGACGACCTGGTAAGCAAACACCGCGATTAAACGGCTTTGGACATGGTTTCCTGCCCAGCGTGTCTCACTTGTTCCCTAAGCCATCGATGCCCGGGGCTTCTTCCGTCGCGCTCGTGCCATAACATGTCGATGTGCACTTCAGGTAGTTCAAAAGGTAAAGGCTGATACACCAGCTGACTGGACATACCGGTGGCATTAATCAGATGTTTAGGAATCACCATCACGAGATCAGACCCAGCGACCACTTTACCGGCGGTGAAAAATTGGTTTACTGTCAGGAGAATTCTGCGATCACGGCCGAGCGATGCTAGAGCGTCATCAACCAAACCGCGCGCCCGTCCGGAAAAACTCACTAGCAGGTGATTAGCTTCACAGTATCGATCCAAGGTGAGTGGCTGGTCGCTTAAAGGATGTGCTTTGCGCCTCACAGCAACATACTGGCCGGAATACAAACGCTCGTGCCGTATAGGGGTTTCGGTTGAACCTTGTAATTGCGCGACCACACCCGGGAAAAAACCAATTGCTAACTCCACATCGCCCCGCAGCAGCAAGGGGCGCGGTTCACGTGTAGTCAAAGGCACCATACGTACATCAATACCAGGCGCCACTTGCTCAATAACTCGTACCAAGGGCGGCAGGATGAGCGCCGCGGTTGCGTCTGCCATCGCCATTCGAAATGTCGCATGCGCTTTTTCCAACTCAAAACTACGCGGGGCGACAGCCTCTTCCAAGTCAGCTAGCGCTCTTCGAACGGCAGGCCAGAGCGACTCTGCCCGTGCAGTTGGTTTAACGCCGTGAGCAGTTCTAATTAAAAGATCGTCACCCAGCGCATCGCGCAGGCGCTTTACGGCGTTTGATACAGCCGGTTGTGTCATCGCAAGCCGATGCGCTGCTCGAGTAAGGTTTTGCTCTGTCATCACTGCGTCGAACACCCGCAGCAAATTCAGATCCAGGGTCAAGAAACTCATTGGGACAATAACCGAGTTGTCAAAAGAGACAGGTATAGCATGAAAAACAGTCCTACTGATGACTTATGGTCAGCGTCGGCCGTAGGCTGCGGCGAACCACAAGCCAGTGATGAAAAGAGCAACCGCGAAGCAAACACTTAGCTGCGCGGGATCGACTTTTTCCAGCAAATAGCCTGTCACAGCGATTCCAACGGCTTGGCCAAAGAAAAAGCACGAAGCAAACGCAGCCACGGCAGCACCTCGGCGCTCAGGCACCATCTGGCTGGCATTAATCTGCAAGGTGTTATGCATCATGTAAAAACCTAAACCAAAGACGAAGCAAGCGGGTATGCTCAAATACCAGCTAGGGCTGTAACCAATCGTGAGCATGGCGATCGCCATCATGCTGACGCCGAACCGGATTAATCGTTGCTCGCCAAGTATGCCAACCAGCAGCGGCGAGAAAATTGCAAAGCCCAAGCCGCCAATACCAAATAACATCACTAAAGAGCCCGCGGCTGTTAACGATAGTCCGAGGCGCAAGTGAAGGCTGGTGGGTATGAACGCCAAGGTGCCGAATACCAGTGCGCCCTCAATAAAAACGCTGACAAGCACGAGCCGCGCCCAAGCAATGTCAAGTACTTTTAAAAAAGACTTTAGGAGAGAGTCAGGAGCAGCGCCGACACCACCACTGTCTAGCGCGTGTCGTGCAAGCGCGTGAGATGGCAGTTGCCGGCGAAGTCGCAACAGGTAGCCGCCAGCGACCAAGAAAGAAATCGCAATCAAGACAAACGGAATTCGCCAATCAAGGTGATCAGCGCATAACCCACCCACAAATACGCCTGCGCCGTTGCCGAGAATTAGGCCAATCATAAATCGTGCCAATACCGGTTGCCGCTCAGCGTAGCTAACCACATCACCAATCCACGCCATCGACAAAGGAATAAGCGCCGCGCAACTGGCACCAGCTAAAAGACGTGCTATGACAAGGGTCGAAAAATTGTGTGCGGCTGCGCAAAGCAGGCTGGTGAATGAACAAACAAAGCATCCGACCGCAATCACCAAATACTTACCATAGCGATCACCCAGCGGACCGAATAACAACTGCGCCAAGCCATAAGCCACACTAAACACCGTAATAACCGCTGACACGTCGCTGATGGCGAGCGAAAACTCCGCAGACAACCTGATCAGCATCGGGTCAGCGACGCGCATTGACATACCGCTACCGAAGGCCGCCAGGGCTAACGCAACAAAAGCACTACGCGGCACGGCTGGCGTTATTGGTAGCGGAGGTATCTCGTTATTTTTCACAACTGGCGCGTGCTCTTAAACGAGCGCTCAATGCCGCACACCGGATCAACGAATGAAATCTCGCTCGCCAATAATTTCAACGGTGAAGAAAAATCCTCATCGGTGGCCGGCGCTGGTGTGGGATAGAACTTGTCGTTTAGGATGGGAATACCGAGCGCGCACATGTGTAGGCGTAGCTGGTGCATTTTTCCTGTCTCGGGTACCAGCCGGTAATGACCGATGCGGCCGTCATGTGATCGCAAATCAATGTGAGTCACAGCGTTCGGCTCGCCGGGCACGTTTTTAACCCGAAAAAACAAGTCATCGCGGACAATACGATTGCTGACACTGCGTGGAAATTGTAAGCCCGGATTCAGCGGCGCTAGCGCTTGGTAAATTTTATGTACCCTCTTGAATCTGAACATCGCTTGCCACTGTGATCGGGTTGCAGGGTTTACCGAGAACAGTATTATTCCAGCGGTTTCGCGATCCAAGCGATGAATCGGTGTTATCGATTGCAGCCCAGTGTGTCGGCGTAGCCGAACGAGCAAAGACTCGTGTAAATATTTGCCGCCCGGGGTGACGGGTACAAAGTGCGGCTTATCGATCACCATCAACTCGTCGTCCTGGTACAAAACGACTTCTTCAAAAGGAATCGGGGTTTCGCCAATACGGACCCGGTAGTAAAAAATTTTTCTGCCGCTAACGTAGGCGTCGTCATACTGGACCATCTCGCCGCTATCGCTGCGCACATCACCCCGACCCATGCGCAAGCGCCACTCTGTTTCCGGCACCATTGGAAAGCGAAACGCCAGATATTGCCCCAGTGTTTCCCAGTGCCCATGCGGAAGCCAGGCAAAGCTGGGAGCCACCCCCTCGCGCATGGGCAGCACGTATGCTTCCCCCGGTGAGGGATGATCAGAGGTCAAATCGAACCGGCTCTGAACGCGTCAAGAGCGGACGCAATCCCGACCACAGCGCAGACCACCCAGGCGGCCATGGCAACGCCGCACCCGCATAAGGCGGCAGGTTGGCCCGCAAAGGAATAACCGGCAATGACGCAGGCATTGCCGCTTGAGGCCGATCACAGCCGAGCGAGTAGCCATAATCGGGCAGCAAAGCATCACAAACGTCAGCAAACCACCGCGCGTGATCTTCGTCGCGACCCAAGGCCTGCGCCAAGCCTTGCGGGTCAAAACGCGCCAAGGCTGAGCACAGCTCGGCCACCGAGTCTGCCGGACCGTCGCCCCAACCCATCACAGGATTGAGGTTGTAGTCGGCACCAGAGCCGTACCAGCCCTCACGCCAGCTACGCCTGTACCAGTCCCGCTTGCCAGTGAACAGATGCCAGCGCCAATGCAAGCCAGACGGCTTTGGCCAGCTGTAGAGATAGAGCCGCTGATAGCCTGCCTGGTGTAACTCTCGCACCATCGCCATTAACCGCCCGTGCGGCATGCGATCAGGCGGCGCGGCGCGAAAATGAATTGGCTCGCCATCTGCGTACTGTACCTGGTCGCAGGATAGATTCAAATCAAGCGTGCGCCCTTCGCTCCCAAATCGCGCAGAGACCCAACCAGTCATTAAATTGACAGCCGTGATAACACCATAGCCGCGGTAGCGGTGAAAGATGACGGTGCCGGGAGCAAGAGCCTTCATCAACAATGCAGCATCAAAATAAATCGAGCGGGTAGTTTACTGTTATCAATGCGTGTTCGTATGTTGAATAATAAACCCGACATTCGCACCTGTTTGTTGAACCTGTAACTTCAGTGCAAGAGTGGACATAAAACCATGCCAACTTAGCATTGGATTTTTCTCTGCCGGCGCTTTTACCATGGCGGTCCATCTTGTCTCGGATGGCGGGCAACACTGGCGATCAACGCCGGCGCTGCTCAGCATTTCAGGAGTGGTTCCCACGGAGCCACTCCTTTTTTTATCGCGTTATCATGTTGCCGATTTTCCGAGATCGCATCATGAACCTACGAATCATCGCCACCGGCGGCACCTTTGATAAATGCTACGACCCTCTGACCGGCAACTTGATTTTCGAGACCAGCATACTGCCCGCTGCGTTGGAGCGTGCTCGCATTACCGAGCCGATCAGCTTCGAGCCTTTGCTTGCTTTGGACTCGCTCGAGATGACCGACCAGCATCGCGCCAAGATTTTGGCGGCTTGTGAGCGTAGCGAAGAAAATAAAATCGTGATTATTCATGGCACCGACACCATGCGTGAAACAGCCGAGGTGATAGGACAAGCCGCTTTGCAAAAAACAATCGTACTCACGGGTGCCATGGTGCCGTACCGTGTTGCCTCATCAGACGCCTTGTTCAATTTGGGCTTCGCCATCGCAGTAGCCCAACTGAGTGGCTCGGGCGTATTTGTCGCTATGAACGCCCAAGTATTTGCATGGGACAGCGTCCGGAAAAATAAAGCAGCAGGTGTTTTCGAGCGTAATGAATAACGCTTTTGTTAGTGCGCCGGCACTAGCACCCTGAGTCGTTGACGCTGCCATCCGGCATGATGGTATTGCACAGTTTGGCACCTTCAAATTTAGTGCCGGCAGTTGTCGCGCCTTTTAAATTGGCGCCTTTTAAATTTGCCGCA
>VGHX01000082.1 GCA_016868055.1 Betaproteobacteria bacterium | reverse complement strand
GATCTGCATAAGCCGATGGTGCGACTATGAGCGCCGCCGCGAACATGCTGGCCGCAGCGCTTGAGAAGCTTTGCTTGTACATGATGCTCTCCTTGAGTGTTTATTGAGCCAAGCATGACCCAAGGAGTAGTGTGTTGGGATTGGGGCGTGTCGTCTGTCCTCATTGTTGGGGACAGGTGGGGAACACACAATCAGCGTTTCGGCATCCAAGAGCGAAAGCGCGCCTCCGCGCCTCCACTTGACTAGCAACCGAGTCATGGCCATAATGACCATTACGGTCAATATGCTAAATAGTATTTTTGAAAGAATAAGGAGTGTCATGATCCGGCAAACCAATGCGGTGGCCTTTCGCCAAAACTTAGGCGAAATGCTTAATCAGGTTCAGTACCGCCGGGACTCGGTGGTCATCAATAAAGACGGGCGACCGGTTGCGGCGCTAGTCGATGCTCGGTTATTCGAACGGATTCGTCGTATGCAGGCGCGCTTTGAATCTTTGTGTGAGCGGCTTGAGGCAGGTTTCAAAAATGTGGATGAAGTTCAAGGCATGACTGAAATTGAGAAGGCGATCTCTGACGATCGAGCCCAACAGGCGAAGCTAAAAAAACGTAGCTAACCCAGAACCGGTACACTGCAGTGCGGGTTGTACTCGATACGAATGTCTTGCTATCTGGACTGGCTTTCCCCAAGAGCCTGCCGGGCCGCATCATGGCTCAATGGCGTCAAGGCTCTTTAGATTTAGTACTCTCCGATTTCATCTTGGAGGAGTTACGTAGAGTTCTTCCGCGTTTATCAAATCGTCATGGCTTATCCGCCAGTGAGATTGATGACCTTATAGATATTCTCTCCTTACAAGTAGAACTGATTGAACCGGTTAGGCTTGGAAAAAAAGTGTGTCGTGACCCAGACGATGTGCTCATCTTGGGAACACTAGTCGCAGCGATGAATATTGATGAAACTATTTGCTTGCTTACGGGTGACAAAGATTTACTTGAATTATCGTCACAGTATCCGATCATACGCGGCACTGAATTTTGTGAGCGGCATGGGATATAGCCAATAATCTCTGCAGAGATTTAGAATCTATTTGGGCAGGTCGCTTCGGCATTGATGGCAAATTGCCGTACGGCTTGTATTGCCGCTGCTGCTCACGTTTGGACCTGACGGTATAGACCCTCAGTAAATTGGATCAGGCAATAACTACTTCCAAAAGATACGGCCCCTCAGCGCTCAGCGCAGCCAGCAAAGATGAGGTGAGCAGATTCGGGTTGTCTAAACGCGCTGCTTGCACGCCTTGCGCCTCGGCTAGCCTCACGAAATCAATACCTGATAAATCTGTACCGACAGGTGTCTCGCCGGGCGCATAGCCAAACACCGGCGCAAACTCTTGTAACGCCGCATAACGGCGGTTGTTCATAATCAGGAAGGTGATCGGTAAACTGAGTTCAGCAGCGCCGTATAGCGCCTGTATTGCGTACATTGCTGAGCCATCTCCGATCAGCGCTATCACTCTACCTGGTAAGCCCAGTTTTTTTCTGCCGAGAGCGACACCCACGGCTGCCGGTATACCCCATCCCAAGCCACCGCTTGCCATCGTATAAAAGCGATCTTCACCATCCATCGGTAAATACTGCTGCATGGTGGTCCGTGTACCCGGCGCTTCCTCCACGATGACATCGTTATCACCACGCGCCTGATCTAATGCCTGAAGTACTAACGCCGCACTCATCGGTGAGGTAGTCAGGGGCTGCGATGGTTTGGCTCGAGCCGGCGGCGCAGATCGCGGCTGCTCGGAACTGGCGGTTATCGCAAGCAGCGCATCAAGTGCAAGATCAATGCTCGACACAATAGTGTGACCCGTTGGAGTCCATGCGGCTGTATTCGGATCGTCCACAATTTGCCAGCACATCGTATCCGGTGGCAGATGAGGGCCTGCTCCTTCAATGTGATAGGTGAACGCCGGCGCACCTAATACCAAAATAAAATCATAGCGCTGTAATTGAGCGAGAATTTTTTCGCGCATTGGCGGTAAAAATCCTGCGAATAAATCATGCCGCTCGGGGAAGCCGCATCGCGCACTCATCGGCGCGCTATATACCACTGCCTGGTAGCGTTCAGCCAAGCGCACTACGCGATCAACCGCGCTATCTCGCGCGACGCCAGCGCCTGTGATGACTGCGACGGTGTTTGCTTTGCCAAGATCCGAGTTGAGTCGAGCAAGTAGAGCAGGCTCAGGGCCGATAGCTTGGCTGACTGATCGTGTCGCTTCCCAATCGGTTTCAGCTTCCCAATCATCGGCAGGAATTGACAAGAACACCGGACCACGCGGTGCTTGCATAGCCATGTAGTACGCGCGCGCTAACGCCAGCGGCACATCAGCCGCACGCGCGGGCTCGCAGGACCATTTGACATAGGGCTTGGGCAAATCAGTAGACTGCGCAGCAAATAAATACGGATCGAAAGGCAAAATCGAACGCGCCTGCTGACCCGCAGTAATAATGAGCGGGGTTTGATTTTTAAATGCGGTAAATATATTCCCCATCGCATGCCCAACACCCACCGCCGAGTGCAAGTTCACCAGCGCGGCGCCCTTAGTGGCTTGTGCGTAGCCATCAGCCATACCAACCACGACTGATTCTTGAAGGCCCAACACATAACGCATATCAGCAGGAAATTGCCGAAACATGGGCAATTCAGTTGACCCTGGATTACCAAAAACCGTATCGATACCGAAATCTCTCACCAGACGGATGAAGGCATCGCGCACACTGGGACGCTTACTTGGCTGAGTCGTCATAAGTTCGCGCTACCCTCAGAACGTATCAAGCGTTTGCCGCGTGTTGTTGAGTACGGCAGCTGCCTCATCATCAGGAACCTCAATGTCCATTCTCAGTAATTGCGCACCAATGGTTTTGCCAAGATTATCACTACGCAGGCTGGATGCAGCACCGCCATTCAGTGCGCCGCGTAATACAAATTTCAGTGCGAGCAGCTTGGGTAAGTCAAAGCGTTCGACTTTTTTTGTATGTTCTGAAGCCGAGGTCTCATTGTGTGGTGCCGGCCATAAGTGGGAAAAGTGCCGACGTAATGCGTCTTCCGTGACATATCGGGCGAGGATGGCATACCCGGTGGGCTCCCAAGCAAACAGGCCAATATCAGCCACATTGCCTTTATCACCACTGCGAGTATGCGCGATTTGTGCGAGGCGAAGTTTCATGGCTGATCACATTGTGAGGTCGGCATAGGGTATTTTGCTTGGCTACAAATCACTTAAGTAAAAATTTTGAATGCTGACTCAACAGCGAGATGCTAAAAAGTTTCAAACACGTCGATCGATACCTGCTCTTCAACCAATCGACGCGACACGCGCGTAGGCCACACGCCGATCAACTGACTCGCTACCGGGATGCCATGAAAACCTCCCATAAACGGCGGACCGGATAGCGCAAGCCAAGGAAACAATCGTGGGAATGCATCAGCATGCTTTTTATTTGTCGTGCGGATCGCCATACGCAACCATATCTCATTCAATGCATCATCTTGCATTACAGTTGCATGCGGACCAAGGAAAGCGTTCCGGCCTAAAAACTCGGTACATAGCTCATCAGGATGAATGCCTTGTTCCTGCATCATCAGGCTGATGGTATCGATTGCTGCGTGTGCTTTTTTTAGCGCGTCGGGCCAACAAAATCCGATAACGATATGCCCCATCCAGCCATTTCGATATCCCGCTACTATTTTCAACTGATCTGGTGCGGCGCTACCGATGGCACCAGATACCCTGACGCGATCATTACCCAAGTCTTTTAATTCGAGCTCGCTCATGTCAAGTACCACATCCGGGGTGACATACGCTTTTGGGTCATGTACCTCATAGAGTAGCTGCTGTCGCACCGTATGAAAATTGATGCTGCCCCCGCTACCCGGCGATTTGCACAAAACAACCTCACCATCACTCCCAACATCGGCAATCGGGAAACCGATATGTGCAAGGTCGGGTATACGTTGCCAGACGTCGGCCGCGCCAAAATTTCCACCCGAGCCCTGGCCTGAGCATTCGAGACAATGACCTGCGACCACGCCTTGCGCTATGCGTGACCAGTCGTTAGCATCCCACGCAAACTCATGCAGCAGTGGGCCGAGGAACAAGGCAGCATCGGCGACCCGACCCGTAATCACAATATCAGCGCCTTGTGCCAGTGCCTGTGCGATCGGCTGTGCACCGAGATAAGCATTGGCAAAAATGAGTTGTTCACGGATTGCTTCGATCGATGCACCGCTCTCCATGTGCTGCAGCGCCTCGCCGCTAACGCGGAATCGGTCGATATGCTGCAGCACATCATCACCAGTTACCACAGCAATTCGGGCACGCCACTGCTTTTCAGCGAAAAGTTTTTGCAGTGCTTCGGCCGCACCGTGTGGATTTAAGCCGCCCGCGTTAAATACAAATTTAACGCCGCGTGCCGACGCCGCTGGCCACAGATGGGTGAGCATTGGTATCAGGTCGCGCGCATAGCCGGCGGCCGGGTCTTTGGTGCGGTCTTTTTGCAGAATTGCCAGCGTTAACTCGGCCAGATGGTCGGAGCACACGTAATCGACCTCGCCGCGCTCGATCGCAGCCAGCACGGGGTGCCAGTTATCACCATAAAACCCTAAACCAGAAGTCAGCCGGATGCGCCTCATCGTTATCTATTTCAGACCTCACTCATGCCAAAGAAAATTCGCTCTGTGTATCGGGTCGGACAAGTCAGGTGATCACTTCTCATAGTGTTGCCTTTATGATTATTTTTACTTTTTGTCACCTGCCAGTGGCCAGTGTAAGCTGAGTATTATTCGGTTGAAAAGCCGGGCATGATCCTCCGGCATTAATCAGACCGCTCTCTTCGGATTGTGTGACAAGCGCATGCAGGCATTACAGGTCATTTTAAGCGGCGTATCTCAGGGGTGTATTTATGGCCTGATCGCGCTCGGCTTCGTGCTGATTTACAAAGCGACTGAAACAGTCACTTTTGCGCAGGGTGAATTAATGATGCTCGGCGCATTTGCCGCGCTCGGCAGCGCCAGCTACTTGGGTTGGTCGTTTGCGGGTGCAGTGATCACGGCGACGATCGTCATGGCGGTCATGGGGTGGATGATCGAGCGGGTATTTATTCATCCTGTGCTTGGCGAACCGGCGTTTGCGATCGTAATGCTGTCGATTGGTGTGGGGTATGTCGCGCGTGGCCTGGTGACCATGGTGCCGGATATCGGTACAGAGACACACACATTGCCGGTACCCTATGCCGATGCAAATTTCAATCTTGGCGGACTGGTACTCAGCGCAACGCAGCTGATCGTGATGCTGGCCACCGGCCTGCTGTGCGGTGCGCTGTATTTATTATTCAAATACACCCGTATCGGCATCGCGATGCAGGCTGTCTCGCAGAATCAACTCGCGGCGTATTACATGGGCATACCCGTCAAACGCCTGAATAGTTTGGTGTGGGCTTTGGCAGCCGTAATTGCCACAATTGCCGGCATCTTGCTGGCGCCGATTACTTTTGTTCATGTGAATATGGGTTTCATCGGGCTAAAGGCTTTTCCTGCTGCTGTGGTGGGTGGATTCGGCAGCCTGCCTGGTGCGGTAGTTGGCGGCATCATTATTGGTGTAGTTGAATCATTGGCGGGCTTTTGGCTGCCTGAAGGATTCAAGGATGTAACAGCCTACGTGGTGGTGTTGCTGATGTTAGTGATTAAGCCAAACGGTTTGTTTGGAGATAACTTGCGCAAAAAGGTGTGATACATGCGATTTATCTTCAAAACCACCTATCAGCAAGACATTCAACTGGCCAAGCACGGCGGCCATGTGCTCTGGTACGGTTTGCTGTTGCTACTGCTGCTATCAGCGCCATGGTTGTTACCGGAGTATTGGCTGGCGCAGCTGTCGTTCGTCATGATCTACAGCATTATCGGGCTGGGTCTGATGCTGCTCGCAGGTTACACCGGCTTATTTTCAATTGGTAATGCTGCCTTCATGGGCGTCGGTGCGTATGTGGCGGGCGTGATGTCGGGCTACGGCGCGCCTTTCCCGATCACGCTCTTGCTGGCCGCGGGGCTGTCTGCCTTGGTGGGTGCTGTGGTGGGCCTGCCGGCGCTGCGGGTCAGGGGTATTTTTCTCGGTATCGCTACGCTGTCATTTGGTTTTATCGTCGAAGAAGTACTGGCGCGTTGGGAAAGCCTCACCGGTGGTAACGCGGGCTTGCACGTCAAGACCATGGTGATCGGCAGCCTGAAAATCGACAACGCAGAAAAATTTTATCTGGTGTGTATGGTCGTCACCGTACTGTGTACGCTTGGTGTATTGAATATTTTGCGCAGCTCGACCGGACGTGCATTTGTCGCTATCAGAGACTCCGAGATTTCTGCGCAGAGTATGGGCGTACATCTCGCCTACTACAAAACGCTGTCGTTCATGATTTCAGCGGCGTTGGCCGGTGTTGGCGGTGCACTGTACGCCCATAAAATGCAATTTATCAGCCCCGATCAGTTCAATATTTTGCAGTCGATCGATCTGCTCTTGATGGTTGTGATCGGTGGTCTGGGATCAGTACATGGTGCATTTTTGGGGGCGATATTTTTAATCACCATGCCGCAGCTGATCACGCTGGCTAAAGACTTTCTGCCGCCTTTGGTCGCGCAGGCGCCAGGATTACAGGCGGTGGTTTATGGCTTGGTGCTGATTGCTTTCGTGATGTTCGAGCCGATGGGTTTATACGGCCGCTGGATCAAAATACGTACCTGGTTCGAGTTATTCCCGTTTTATCGCAGAGGTATGTTCAAGCGCCAAAAAAGCTTCCAGAAATCGGACCGACTCAAATGAACACGATCTTGTTAAGTGCGCACGATGTCAGTGTCCGTTTCGGCGGCTTGTTAGCCGTAAACAAGGTGAATTTTTCCGTGCACGAGGGCGAGGTATTTACCCTGATCGGACCGAATGGTGCCGGTAAAACCACCGTATTCAATCTGATTAGTCGCTTGTACACCCCGAGCACTGGCCATATCGAGTTTCGCGGTATGAACCTGGGTGATATGCCCGCGCATGCCGTAGCCGCGGCGGGAATCGCGAGAACATTTCAGAATATCGAGTTATTCGAGCATGCCTCGGTACTGCAAAATCTGCTGGTTGGTCGACATGTTCACCGTCGCACCGGCTTCTGGCATCACATGATGTTTTCGTCGAGCGTGCGGCAAGAAGAAATCGACACCCGTCGAAAAGTCGAAGAGGTCATCGATTTTCTGGATCTTCAGCATTACCGCGACACGGCGGTTGCCGGTTTGCCCTACGGGATTCGCAAGATCGTCGAACTCGGCCGCGCGCTCTGCACAGAACCCACATTACTGTTACTTGACGAGCCTTCGTCGGGCTTGAATGTCGAAGAAACTGCCGATATGGCGTTCTGGATTCAGGATATCCAAAAGGATCTTGGCATTACCGTGCTGATGGTCGAGCATGATATGAGTTTGGTGTCGAAGGTAAGTGATCGCGTATTGGCGATGAATCAAGGTGAGGTGCTCGCGATCGGCGCGCCAGCCGAAGTGCAGTCGCATCCTGACGTGATCGAGGCCTACCTGGGCGGTGGCTTGGAGGATATTCAACGCGATCAATCAGGCCTTGCGCCTGCGGAGCCCTAGTCAGATGAGCGCGCCGGTACTGCAGCTAAGTAATGTTGAGAGCGCGTACGGGCCGGTGCGAGCGCTGCGCGGAGTGAGCTTGTCGGTACCTAGTGGTCAGATCGTCGCGTTACTCGGTCCGAATGGGGCGGGTAAGTCCACGGTACTAAAAACGATCTCCGGCATCATCGATCCGCGCAAGGGCACGATTTTTTTCAAGGGTGACAATATCACCGCACACGATCCTTCGCATATTGTGCGGCGTGGTCTGGTGCAGGTACCCGAGGGGCGCGAAGTCTTTCCGTTGCTGTCGGTGCGCGACAACCTGATCATGGGCGCCTACACACGTCAGGATAAAGACGGCATCGCGCAGGATATAGAGATGGCGTACCAGTACTTCCCGGTGCTGCGCGAGCGCGCAATGCAATCGGCCGGTTTGCTGTCAGGCGGTCAGCAGCAGATGCTGGCGATTGCGCGTGCTTTGCTGGCCAAGCCTGAGCTTATTTTGTTGGATGAGCCTAGCCTTGGTCTGTCGCCCAAGCTGACGCAGGAAATTTTCGGTATTGTGCTTCGTATTAATCGCGAACGTGGCACCTCTATTTTATTGGTTGAGCAAAATGCCAACATGGCGCTGCACGTCGCTGATTATGGTTATGTGCTCGAATCAGGGCGTATCGTGATGGAAGATAGTTGCGCCCGCCTGCGGCAAAATGACGATATCAGAGAATTTTATTTAGGTCTGAAGGAAGCGACCGTGCGCGATGAGCAGCGCTGGAAAAAGAAGAAAACCTGGAGATAATGCATGAGTGTTTTATGGGACACCAGCAAGCTGCAGCCGCGGAGTGATATCCAGATGGCCGGTGAGACCATCACCGATATTTTCTGGAACGCGGTACAGGCACGTGGCCCCGGACGCATGATGCGCGAGAAAAAATTCGGTATCTGGCAGAGCTGGACCTGGGAGCAAACCGGCCTGTGTGTGCGGCAGCTGACCATGGGCCTGGTCGCCAAAGGCTTTGCAGTCGGTGACTGCGCCTCGATACTCTCCAACACGCGGCTCGAGTGGGTGCTCGCTGATATGGCCGTGCTATCAGCCGGTGGCATTTCAAACGGCATCTACCTTACCGACTCGGTCGCACAGGTGCGGTACCTGTGCCAAGACTCGGTGACCCGGGTGCTGTTTGTAGAAGATGAAGAGCAGCTCGACAAAGCCTTGCTGGCGCGACCTCATCTGCCGAATTTAGCGCTCATCGTGCTGCTTGATACCGAAGGTTTGAATCGCTTCACCGACCCGATGGTGCTGAGCCTTGAGCAATTACGCGCCTTAGGTGAGCAATATGACCACGATAACCCCGGTGTATTCGAGTCGCGTCGTATCAGTCGTCAGCCAAATGATTTGGCGATTTTGATTTATACCTCCGGCACCACAGGCCGGCCCAAGGGTGCCATGCACAGCCACGCGGGTATGGTGTACTCGATACGGGGTTTTAGCCGGTATCTGGCTCAGGGTGAGCAAGACGAGCGCATGCTGTTCTTGCCGCTGTGTCATGTGGCCGAGCGGCTCGGGGGCATGTATGCCTGCATATATACCGGGTCGACCCTGAATTTTGTAGAGAACCCGGATACTGTGCCGGAAAACGTGCGCGAGATCGCGCCGACTATTTTTTTTGCAGTACCGCGCGTCTGGGAAAAATTTTACTCGGCGGTGACGATTGCTATCGCCGAAGCCGGCGCAGTGCAGCAAACGGTCTATCGTTTAAGTTTGTCGTGCGGTCAGGCTGTGGCGCAGTATGTGCTGGAGGGTAAAGCAGTACCTGCGTGGCTGAAGCTGGCTTTCGCAGTGGCCAAGTTGGTTGCGCTGAATAATGTACGCCGTATGATCGGCATACACCGTGCTCGCTTTTTGGGTACGGGCGCCGCACCGATTTCGCCAGATTTGGTGCGTTGGTATTTGGCGCTAGGTATTCCCATGCTGGAGATTTGGGGACAAACCGAATCCGGTGGGGCATCAACCTTCATGCCGTGTGATCGCATTTTATTAGGCTCGATCGGCAAAGCGTGTGATCACAA
>VGHX01000081.1 GCA_016868055.1 Betaproteobacteria bacterium | reverse complement strand
ACGCGGTCACGGTCGTTATCGTTGGCGTGATCAGTGTGCTGATGCGTGTGTATTTTGATTCAGTGCGCGGCCTGGTGGTGCTCTCGGCGCGTGACAATGAAATTCGTGTTGAGTATCTGGGTAGCTCGGTACAGTCATTAATCGCTACCAACTTCATCATTGCCGCTTTTTGCGGTGGCGTTGGTGGCGCGTTGGCCGTCATCGCCTTAGGCCATGTTGAGCCTGATTACAGCTACTGGACACGCTCGGGCGATTTCGTGTTTGTCGCGATTCTCGCTGGGCATCATAGTGTGTTGGCTGCTTTTGTAGCATCGGTCGCGCTTGAGCTGGTGCGATCCTTCTCTAGCGCGTATTTCCCGAATAGCTGGCAATTGGCGATGGGCTTGTTCTTGCTCGCCGTGATTCGTTTCCTGCCAAACGGGATTGGCTCGCTGTGGGTGGCACGCATACGCTCAAGCGCTGCGCCGGCTGATGCTGCAGCACGAGGCTCGGCATGAGTAGCGCCTATATGATTGATGCGCGGGGTATCCAGAAAAAATTTGGTGCCGTGACTGCGGCCGCCGGCGTACAGATCGCGATTGCGCATGGTCAGCGGGTCAGCCTGATCGGCAGTAACGGCGCCGGCAAGACCACCTTTGTCAATATGCTCACCGGTTATATCAAACCGGATGCTGGCGAGATCTTGTTAGACGGGCAGAGCATTACCGGGCTGGCGCCGCGTCAGATAGCGCGTTTAGGTGTTGCGCGCTCGTTTCAGATTCCGCAGCTCTACAAAGCTTTGTCGGTACAAGATAACTTGCTGGCTGCAATTGCTGCGCAGCAGAGCGCACTGTCGTTCTGGCGACCAGCAAAAAATGCCGACAGCATGGCGCTCGCGCATGACATGTTGCAGCGGTTTGATTTGCTGCCCCATGCCGAGCGACTGGTGAGCGAGTTACCCGGTGGCGTGCGTAAGTTGCTGGATATCGCAATGGCGCTCACCCGGCAGCCCAAGGTACTGTTACTCGACGAACCAACCTCCGGTGTCTCTGCCGATGAAAAATTCCCCATGATGGATACCGTCATGCGGGCGCTTGATGGCAGCCCTACGACGGTACTGTTTGTTGAGCATGATATGGATATCGTGGCACAGTACAGCGAGCGCGTGATCGCGTTTTATAGCGGTCGTATCATCGCTGATGACAAGCCCGAGCAAGCGCTCGCGATGTCCGATGTTAAACGTTATGTCACCGGCGAGTTGATCGCTGCTACTGATCATGCTTGAGATCGATCGCCTTCACGTGTCGATTCAGTCTGCGCAAGTGCTGCGTGGTCTGTCGCTCTCGATCGGCACAGGCAAAATGGTCGGCCTGATTGGTCGTAATGGTGCTGGCAAGACCACCACGCTGCGCGCCATCATGGGTCATCTGGCGTTAAGTAGTGGTGCGATTACATTTGAGGGTCACGATTTATCGCGGCTGCCTGCGCACGCGCGTGCTGCTTTGGGTATTGGCTATATGCCTGAAGACCGTGGCTTGGTACCCGAGCTCAGCGTCGAAGAAAATATTTTGGTGCCGCTGTGGGCGACCGGCGTTACGGATACGGCTTCGCGTCTTGCGTTTGTGTATCAGGTACTGCCAGAGCTGCATGAGATGCGTGAGCGACGCGCACTGCTGCTGTCAGGTGGTCAGCAAAAGTTAGTCGCGCTGGCGCGAGCGCTCGTTGTCGGTACACGGCTGCTGTTACTGGATGAGCCGTTTGAGGGGGTAGCCCCGGCCCTGTCAGCGCGCCTATCCGAAGTCATTGCCTCGTTGCGGGGCAGTGATTTGTCGGTACTGCTTGCGCAATCCGATCTCAACCACTCGCGCAGTCTGCTTGATGCCGAGATCATGATCGAGCGCGGGGCGCAGCGCGTTACTTAGGATGCGCTAACGATGATCGACTGGCAGCATCACGTGCCGCTACCCGCGATGCGCACAGAGACGCACTTTGGCAATCGCGTACTGCGTTGTTTTGTCGATCGACCGCTCTCTTTTTATGCGATGCTGGCGCGTGCAGTGTCGTTGTATCCCGACCAAGAGGCACTGGTATGTAATCAGCAGCGATGGACGTATCGCGCGCTGAATAATGAGGTTGATCGCGTCGCCGCCGGTATGGTTGCGCATGGTATTAGCGCCGGCGAGCGAGTCGTCATGTTTGTTGGTAATCGGCCCGAGTTCGTAGCGGTTCTGTTCGCGTTACAGAAAATCGGTGCGATAGCGGTACCCGTCGGTACGCGCGAGCAGGGGCCGGGTCTCGCGTATATCTTGCAGCAGTGTGGTGCTGCTGCCATCGTGCTGGATGAGTCACTGTTGTCGCGCTTGCCCGAACCCGCAGCAGTAAGCGCTCTGCGCCTGGGTATTGTGATTGCCGATGATCAGCAATTGAAGTCAACAACAGCATCAGCATCATCAACTTCTTCATCATCACCAACTTCTTCATCATCACCAAGGGCAACGCCAAACTCGCTGCAGCTCGTGACGTACGAAACCCTGCAAGGGCAGCCACACGCAGTGGCTAATGTGGACGAGGAAGACTGCGCTTGTATTTTGTACACCTCAGGCACGACCGGTAACCCGAAGGGCGCGATGCTGACCCATTTTAATATCGCGCACTCGGTGATTCATTTTGCGGTAACGCTCAAGCTAGACAACCAAGACCGTGCCGTATTAGCGGTACCGGCAAGCCATGTAACCGGACTGGTGGCCTTGATCGCGCTGATGGTGCATGTGGGTGGTGCCTTGGTGATCGTGCCGGAATTCAAGGCCGCTTCATTGGTTGATTTACTCGCGCGCGAGCGTATTAGCTATAGCGTGATGGTGCCCGCCATGTATCAGCTGTGTTTGCTGCAGCCGGCATTTTTTACGACAGATCTTCGGTCGTGGCGCGTCGGCGGTTATGGTGGCGCACCTATGCCGGTGCCAACTGTACAGGCGCTGGCCAAGGCATTACCCGAGCTCACTTTGGTCAACTGCTACGGCTCGACCGAGACCTGTTCGCCAAGCACGATCATGCCGCTCGGCTTGTCAGCGATACACCATGACAGTGTCGGCATTGCGGCGCCGTGCGCCGATATCCGTGTGATGAATGAAAACGGTGAACCGGTCGCGACCGGTGAATCAGGTGAGTTATGGATCGGTGGCCCAATGGTGGTGCCAGGCTATTGGGATAATCCCGAGGCAACGGCAAGAGGTTTCACCGACGGCTGCTGGCGCTCTGGTGATGTTGGATCGATCGATGGCTTGGGTTTAGTTCGTATATTCGATCGCATCAAAGACATGATCAACCGCGGCGGCTTCAAAATCTACTCGGTGGAGGTCGAGAACACGTTAATGGCATTGCAAGGCGTGGTTGAGGCAGCGGTGGTTGGGCATCCTTGCCCGGTACTTGGCGAGCGCGTGCATGCCTACGTGTACGCGCCGAATCACGCGCTGGATGCTGATGCGGTACGGCGGCATTGTGCAGAGCGTCTGGCTGATTACAAAGTACCTGAGGAAATATTTTTTGGCGATACGCCGTTGCCAAGAAATCCAAATGGCAAGTTGCTCAAGCGCTCGCTACGCGGCTGATATCGCTGCACCACTTCAAAATTTCACAGTTGACTGTACAGAGTGCAAGCAAACCCCCGCTTGCTTGTGATATAACGCCTTCGCACAATAATCCCAATAAAAGTAGGATATCGGAGGTCTGTTTTGCGGCACTTTAGTGGTTCTATTCTTTTTTCAGTGGTCTGCCTTGGTCTGGCGCTGTGGTGGGGATTTGAGCATGGTGGCAGTACTGGCGCAATGACCGCCTTCGGTATTGCGCTGATTCTTGGCGTGCTCGAGGTATCGCTGTCATTCGATAACGCTGTCGTCAACGCATCGGTACTGAAGCACTGGGACGAGTTCTGGCAGAAGCTGTTTCTGACGCTCGGCATCGTGATCGCCGTGTTTGGTATGCGCTTGCTGTTTCCGTTGGTGATTGTGGCGCAGACTGCGGATCTTGGCGCCGCTGAAGTCTGGAATATGGCGCTGCATAATCCGCGTGAATTTTCTTTCTACCTCACCAAGCATCATGATGAAGTGGCTGCCTTCGGCGGCGTGTTCTTGTTGCTGGTATTTCTGAATTTTTTGTTCGATGAGGACAAGGAATTACACTGGGCCGGTCACGTCGAAGAAAAAATGGCGAGCTACGGTACGATCCAGGCGGTACCTATTTTTATCGCGTTAGCGGTGGTGCTTTCAAGCTTGACGCTGGCTGAGCCTGATAACCACCTGGCGGTACTGACGGCCGGTGTGTGGGGCATCATTGTTTACGTTGGCGTCGACATTCTCGGCAACATGCTCGAGAAAGAAGAGTCTGGTGAAGGTGATGTCGCCAAGGCGGTCAAGAGTGGCAGCGTTGGCGGATTTTTATACCTCGAAGTACTCGACGCATCGTTCTCGTTTGATGGGGTGATCGGTGCGTTTGCGATCACCAATGACGTGGTGACTATCATGCTCGGGCTCGCGATTGGCGCAGTGTTTGTGCGTTCGATCACGGTATTTCTGGTACGGCAGGGCACGCTGGACGAGTATGTGTATCTCGAGCACGGTGCTCACTATGCTATCGGCATACTTGCCTTGATCATGTTCATCACCATGAAGTTTCATGTGCCGGAGATTGTGACCGGCTTGATTGGTATCGCGTTTATTGCAGCATCGGTGATGTCATCGTTGCGCTACCGGCGCGAGCAAGAGGCACAGCAAGCAGAAGCAGGCAGTTGAACCAGGCAGTTAGTGTAGGCGGTTGAAGCAGGCAGTTAATGCAGGTGGTCGAGCCGGGTAGTCATGCGGCGTGCCCGCATTGGGCTATCCGCGTAGATTACCGACCCAGCGCTGATACAAATGTTCGGCGACCGCGCGCATCGCGGGAAGGTGCTGTGGCGTGCGCTCTGCAATCTGCTGCGTGGTCATCACGTGCGGATGCACGTCGGGTTTACTGCGGGCGGCATCGACTTCCGGCGCGCCCTCATCGCACCAGCTGGCGATGGTTGGCGCATCCATCTCGATGTGAAACTGCATACCAATGTGCGGGCCAAGCACATACGCCTGATTGGTACAGGCCTCGCTGCGCGCCAGCCAACTCGCACCAGTGGGTAGTGTGAACGTTTCGCCGTGCCAGTGAAACCCAACCAAGCCATCATCGGTACCCAGCCAATGCCGACCCAAGGCAGCATCCGTCACATGCAGCTGGTGCCAACCAATTTCTTTACCATTCGGGTTACGCGTGACAGCGCCGCCGAGCGCTTTACTGATCAATTGACCGCCGAGGCAATGCCCGATCAACGGCACATCGCGCTCGACCGCATCGCGGATCAGTGCCAACGAGTCGGCTACCCAAGGCAGCGGATCGTTAACACTCATCGGTCCGCCCATGAGCGCGATACCGGCATACGCATCGGCCTGCTTCGGGACAGGGTCGCCACGATCGATTCGCACTTCTTGGTAGGGAATCTGCTGCTGCTGTAAAAACGTCGCGAGGTAGGCTGGACCATCAGCCGCAGAATGACGAAAAATCGCGATCGGTTTCATGCGGCGTGGACTTGATTTATTTTTTCGGCTTCCAACACAAGATCAAGCCCGGACTCCAGTTGCACGATACCGAGGCTTGCAATATCCCGTAGTTTTTCATGGATCAAGGCATCCTTGGGCGAGTCGTTCACACACTGGTTACTGTATTGGATAAAGCTGTGCAGGCTGATGATCAGGCTGGCAAGATGTTTGGGACACTCACACAGCAAGTGAGAGTCGGTCGCCGCGATTGTGTGAAGCCGCTCCATGCCAAATCGCGGCTGCGCCGGCGAGTGTGCATCTGCCTGCCGCGACTCGACAATCGATGCCAGGCTACGCGCCAGATCCATCGGCGCTGCGGGGTATTTGATGCACTCGATACCAAGCGCACTCAGAAAACGAATCACGCTGCTGCTACTGAATTCATAGATCACCACCAGCGTCTTGGTCTTGTACACGGAGAGCGCAGCGGCCAGATATTTAGCCAGGTTCATCTGCAACGCGGGCGTGAGCACGATGCCGACATCAAACGTTTCAAGCCGGCTTTCAACATCTGCCAACTCGTCAAAATGCGCGGCGGGGGTCCAAGGCTTCATGGCCGGATCAGCGAACAGTAACGAGCGCCATGTCGCGCTGCCCATGGAGGCGATTCTCGGCGCTACCGGCGCGTTCGCACCAGCGCGGGCAGGTGGCCCTATGAATTCCGAGCTCAACTGATCAAGCGTCAGCTTGGCCAGCGCGCTCGGCTTGTGACCACGATCTACCAACAACTTGATCAGTCTTAGCCGCTCGAGGTCTGTGCTGCTGTACCGGCGCGCACCGCCGTCGGTCCGCACGGGTTGCAGCACGCCATAGCGCGCCTCCCACATGCGGATGGTAGAGACATGAATGCCAGTTTCGCGCGAAATCGCGCCGATCGATAGCAGCTTGACAGCAGTCGCAGTGTCCATGCGTTTCTTTCTTAAAAACTAAGCAGAAAGCTCTGAAAATTTCTTCAATGCATAACCTGCACAATCTTAACCAGCTGGCCTTGTAAATACAAGATTTTTAGCACATAAACCTACACAACTATAGATTTAATGGGGTTGATAGAGAAATTTTATTAGAAGTGTAGAAGTAAAGTCGGTACAACATGTTCCAATTCTACACATTTAGAGGGGCCGCAAATGCTGCATACCTCCCGACTTCTGTCTTACGCGCACGCAATTCAGGCGAATCAAGGCAAACGCGCGCTACTGGAGCCACAGGCCGAGCAACTCGGTTTGGACCGCGAAGAGAGCGTGCGAGTGCTCGACACGTTGCACACCCTGGGTGTTGCCGAAGGCTGGCAGCTGGTCGGCCGCAAAATGATTTTGGGCGAGTCAATCGCTACCAGTGAGGCGGTTCAGTTACCGCGCTTGGGCTATCTGTACCAGCACTCGGTGTTGCACGCCGAGGACAATGCCACCGCGATCAAGCTGCGCGGTACCAAGCCACTGATGGTGGAACCCACCCTGGTGTTCGGTTTGGGCTCAACGCCTGAGCCCGGTGAGGGGTTGCAGACCTTCTTGCAGCGCTTCGACTCGGTAGCGCTGGCACTCGAAATTCTGCAGAACCCGTTCAAATCTGAGCGCTGGGTCGACGCCGACAAAGTCTGCGCCAACGGTTTTCATTCGCACCTGGTGATGGGCGAGGCAAAGACCCTCTCGCAAAAAAGTCGTACCGTGTTTGATCAACTCGTGTCGAACGCAACCATGACCTTGAATGTGGTCGAGCGTCAGGGCGCGCAGATTGTTGGCTTTGGTATGGGGCGTGATCGGTTGGATAAATCGCTGCAGCACGCCTACGCGCTGCATCAGCGGCACATCGAACTTACCAGCGAGAGCCCGTTCGTTGCTGGTCAGTGCTTGGCGATCGGTGGCTGGCTTCCAGCCGCGCCGATGTGCAGTGGCCAGGAGTGGGTGGCGGTGGTGAGTGGTATTGATTTGCCCAGCTTGCGTGTAGCGATTGAATGAAATCACGCGCAATTAGCCGACACGATTGATGACAATGTTCAGGATTTAACTCTCACCTACGCACACCACCCGTTGCTATGGCAGCCCACCTGAATTTCAAGGAGAGAGAAGCGTTCAGCAGACGGCTGCGCAGCAGCCTTGCGAACGCCGGCATAGACCCCAACCGCCCGACGCAGTTGCTGCGAGCTTTTTGCGCGATGCAGGCAGGTTCTTCGGTGGCGGTTTCAACCGTGAGCAAGTGGCTGTCAGGGGAAGCGCTGCCGGCCAACGGCAACATGGAAGTGGTGGCGCGTATCTGTAATGTCTCGCCGGACTGGTTACGCTCGGGGCAGGAATCGCCCAGCTACGAGACGTAGCTTGTCGAGACTACATGCGCCAGCCGTAGCCGAGGTAAATCAGCGGCGCAAACCCGCGCTCGGCGATCGGGCTGTTGGACTGAGCGCTCGACAGCCGGTTAATGGTGGCACCATAAAACAGGGCGCTGGTTGGGCCGAAAGCGTACAGCCCGGATAGGCCAACCGACAGACCCACACCGGCGCCGGCGGTGTAGGCGGCACGAGTCGCGGTCGCCTCAGAAGCCCGCACGCCCCAGTAATAATTATTCATCGCCGCGTTTTGCCATGTTGCGCCAACGACGCCATTCAGGCGAAATCCAATCTCGCTGACAAGTGGTCGAATAAATTGCAATTGCGCGACCTGACCGTCGCTGCGGCTGCTGACGTCAAAGCCATAATCAAAGTTCAGCACACCCACCGGCGTGGTCCAACGCACGCTGGGGCCCAAGTCGACGGCAAAGCTGCGATTCGCCATGCCTACGGTGAGCGGGTTGTCGGCACTGTCATAACCAAAGCGTGGCTCGGCGTACAGGCCGATTCGAATCGACTGATCTTCCGAAGTAAAACCCCACACGCCGGCCTTTAGCCCCGTGATGTAGCCGACATCACCGAAGGTGTACTGCAGCACCGGCAATGCCATTACGCGTAGATCGCTGCTGCCCGGTGTTTTGGGGAAGGCGCCAATGCCAAGCCCAATAAAATTGCGTGATGCTGGAATCGGTTGCTGCGCCTGCTGCTCGGCGGACGATTGCGCGCAAACCATTCCGCTGAACGCTAAACCCTGCAGCGCAAGCGCGAATATCGATAATCTTATAATAATATTCATATTCGCTCCCGGCTTTTTGTGTTTAAAAACAGATATTAGCCATCGCGTAGATTATCAAAATAATTCTTGTTTGGGTTGCAATCCGGGCCACTTTAGCGATGTGTAATCCGCTTTAGCGTGGCAGATATGAAGGTGACCACTGCGTCACCGTCAAATCACTTTGTTGTAAGCATTTTGTCGTGGCGGCAATTAATGGCACAATGGAAGGCTCTGCTGTTGTCTAAAAATAAATTTCGGCCCGTAGGGCCGAGGAAAGACCTTTCGAAAAAAAATGCAAGGGATCCATCTCACCGCCGACCTGTCCGGTTGTCGTAAGAATTTGCCACTCATGACGGACAAAGCCGGGCTGCGCGAGGCTTGCGTTGCGGCGGTGAATGAGAGCGGCCTGACTGTCGTTGGCGACACCTTTGTCGCCTTCCCTGAGTTCGAAGGCCAACCAGGTGGTATCACCGGTACCATCTTGCTCGCTGAATCTCATTTGGCCATTCACACCTGGCCTGAGCAGTCGGCAGTCACGCTTGATGTGTATGTCTGCAATTTTTCGACCGACAACAGCACCAAGGCAGCGCAATTAATCGATGCCTTGTCTGGTCTGTTCGATCCGGCAGAGTCTAATCCGCAGGCGCTGCAACGCGGCGAGGTGGGCTCTGCGCAAAGCGAGACCACGATTGGTCATGAATGGCTGAATTCGCATAGCAGCTATGGCTATCGTTTAGGCCCAGCGCTGCACCGAGAGCAGTCGCACCACCAGCTGATTGAAGTGCATGAATCACCGCAGTTCGGTCGGTTGTTCCGGCTCGATGGCGATTACATGACCTCGGAAAAAGAAGAGTTCTTCTACCACGAGGCCTTGGCGCATCCCGCTGCAGCCAGTCACGGCAAGGTCAAGCGCGTGTTGATTCTGGGTGGCGGCGATGGCGGCGCGGCGGAAGAGCTGCTTAAATACCCTTCGGTAGAGCGTGTGGTGATTGCGGAGTTGGACGAAGCGGTAATCCGTGTCGCGCGCGAGTTTTTTGGCAATATTCATCACGGCGCGCTGGACGATCCGCGGGTCGAGATTCGCATCGGTGATGGTCTTGCGTTTGTGCGCGAAACCGATCAGCGTTTT
>VGHX01000080.1 GCA_016868055.1 Betaproteobacteria bacterium | reverse complement strand
ATGCCGAGATTGTTTCACTGCCGGGCATGTCTGCGCATGCAGAAGCCAGCCAGATCATTGATTGGTTGAAAACCGCGCAGCGAGCGCCGCAGCATGTCTACATCACCCACGGCGAGCATGACGCCGCCGATGCGCCACGGCGTCGAATTCAACAAGAGCTCGGCTGGCGCGCCAGTGTGCCCATGATGGGTGATCGGGTTGACGCACTGAGTTAAAACTTCACTGTCATCGGGAAGTCTTTGACCAGCTTATTGCATAGAGCCGATTTGCCCATGCTGGCGGCCTTGCCATCAAAGGTCGAGGCGCCTTGCGAAAACAATTGCTTCCATTTGGCCTCACCGGTTTTTTCGCCGCATAGCAGTGAATGTTGGTGAAATCGGAAAGCGTAATAGCTGAACGGACATTCACGCTGCGCTTTACTGAACAAGCCATCCATCTTGATGAAGTTTTCGCAGTCATCAGCCGAAGCATTCAAGCTGACTAGCAGCAGCGCAGCCGACAGGCTGGCAGGTATGAAATTCAAATATCGGTGAAGCTTCATCATCAGTTGGATATCAAATTCAAATCTTGGTCAGCCTTGTTCATCGATTGGGTATTAAATGACGGCTTTGGTCAGTCGTCATCATCGATTAGGAAATTTCTCTCGGCAGGCCTCAGCCATCACGCGAAACTGACGATCATTACGCGCCTCGCGCGATGCTTTCAGCATGCACGCATCGTAAGTTTTCGGGGCCGAGTCGCATGCGGCCAAGGTGAACGGCAATGCTGCCATCACCAGCAGGACTCGTATCCAAAGACGAGCAATCATTTTTTTGCACCGATACCCGATGGCGGGAAAAACGCTTCATGCCTCGGATTTTATCGGGATTTTTTTATTTTCTCAGGCGGTGCCGAAATTCTCTCAAGCCAGGCTAGGCATTTGGATTTGCAGTAACACTTCCAATACTGGGCATAGACTTTGGGATGGCCGATTATTTGCGGCGGTGCACCGCAGCGGGCAACTGATGGGCTTTGGCATATCCCTCTGAGCGAAAGAAAGCATCGTCGGCCAGATAAGCCAGCAGCATATCGGTGGCATCGACCCCCCAAAACAATTGGTCGTTAACAACGGCGGTCGGTACCCCAAACACGCCCGCTTCAATCGCCTGCTCGCAGTTGTCGTGCAGCGTTTGCTTGATCGCATCGGTACTGATGTCGGCCGGTTCGACCAGCAATTCATCCAGCAGATCTTGCCAGGCGCTCTCGTCTGAAGGGAGCAATCCCTGCCGCCAGACATAGGCAAACAAGCGATCGACCACCTCATCAGTCGAGTCGAGCGCCAAGGCCAATCGCAGCAACGGCAGCGGGTTGAATGGATGTGCAGTGGGTAGTTGCATCGGGATGTCGTGCCGACGTGCTATCCATAAGCAATGCGCGTAAGTCCAACTGCGCTTGGGCGTAATTTCAGCCGGGCCTTTGTGATCCCAGTGGCTGAGCAATCCGGCAAATAGCACCGGCTTGGGTTTCAGCGCCAGCTGCGGTGCTTCGCGGCGCAGTCGCTGCCACTGCAGGTAGGCATAGGGCGAGATAAAGTCGAAATACCAATCGATCGCGGGCTGGCTCATAGACGTTGGCAGAGATTAGCGGGGATGTAAAACCGAATGACACGGGTTCCTAGTCAAGTAAGTCGATGGTCACGTCAACCGCTAGCCAGTCATGGTTTGCTCCCTTGGCAGTTACTCCAGCATGTCAGCCCAGATCGTGCGAGCCCAGTGATTGGCGTAGCTGCCTTCCAATTCGCTGGGTTCAGCACTCAAACCGCCAGCACCTTGCACAACTTTGAAGGTGCGCTCCGTGGCTAGATATTCATGCACACTGGCGACATGCACCACGATGCGATCATCGATGAAACTGTAGCAGGTGTTGGTGAGCATGGGTTGCGGGTTGGGTTCGATCCCGCTCAATTGTGCGACGATTGCCGCCGCCGCAACCTTGGCATGGTTGTTCGCCATGTGCCCGCTTTTAGGCATCAACTGAGCGACCTGTATCGCATCGCCGATCACAAAAATATCTTTTGCTGCAGTCGATTCAAAGGTTTGATAATTCACACCACACCAACGGCCATTCGCCATGTTGGCTAGGCCGGTTTGCGTAGCGATCTTGTTGGCGCGCATTGCTGGCAAGGCGTTGATCACATCAGCCTTGACTGAATCATGCACATCAAATTTGATCAGACCATCCGCAGCTGAGACAGCGACTGTTTTGTGCTGGTTGTGGTACTCGACTATGCCCGGGTATCGATCGGCCCAAGCTTTTTTGAACAGCGCAGGTTTGGACACCACATCCTGGTTGGCATCGAACACCAGCACTTTGCTTTTCGGCTTATGGCGTTTGAAGTAAAAAGCCACTTGGCATGCACGCTCGTAGGGGCCGGGCGGGCAGCGAAAGGGTGCTTCGGGAATGGTCAGTGCGTACACGCCGCCATCGGGCATGGCCTCGAGTTGCTCGCGTAATGCATTGGTTTCTGGCCCGGCTTTCCAGGCTTGCAGGATCTTGCCTTGTTGCTGCGCTTCAGACAGACCATCGATGCTACTGAAATTCATATCGATACCCGGAGATATCACCAGCTTGTCGTAACTGAGTACGCTGCCACCGGAAAGTCTGACGGTGCGCGCGACTGGGTCAACCGCAACCGCGACATCTCGCGCATGGGTCACGCCATGTTGCTTGGTCAGTGAGGTGTAGGGCCGACTCAGATCAGCCAGCGTGCGGCTACCACCGACGACCAGATTCGATAACGGACATGAAATGAACCATTGTTCCGGCTCGACCAGCGTGACCTCGATACCCTGTTGCGACATCAAGCGAATATATTTCGCGGCCGTGGCGCCACCATAGCCACCGCCAATCACCACCACCTTGGCACCACGCATGGCGCGTGCATTGATGCTGTTTGCGCCCAGGGCCAGCGCAGCACTCGCTTGAAGAAATAATCTACGATCCATAGGTCTTCCTTCAGCGTTTTTGCGCAGCGAAATAATCTGCCAGTAGTTGGGTTTGGGTGTCAGAAAAACCCTTGGCGATCTGGTGCATGATGGTGGCCTTGCGTTCACCACTGCGGAAAGCTTTCATTTGCGCTACCAGTTCGTCGGCACTGCGACCCGCCAACCCGGGTACCGTGGCGCCACTAAGTGCGCGGCCCTCGGTACCATGACAGTTGGCGCAGGTCGCGGCCAGGCTCTGCACGTACAGGGGTGGCATCGATAGCGACTGCGGCTCAATGTCGACGCCTGTGCGCACGGGTGGTGGGGATGATCCGGCTCGCTGCGGCTCGATACTGTCGATAGCCAGTGCGGGTAAAGCGAGCAGAATGGTTTGCAACGCGAGCAGCGTTAGCAACATATGAATCGTTCGCATCAGTGATCTCCAGCAGCGCGTAGCGGGGGAATGGTAAATTATTTTTTAAGTAGGTCGCGATCGACCGATTCTACTCGTAAAAATTTCCGCTGATATACTTTTCGATCCGTTATGTATGCAGCGCGCCACTGGGGCAAGCTGTGTGCAACGGGTTTCGGAGCGTGATTGATGAAAGCCATTGTGCTGTTAATGACATTGCTGGGTATAGCCGGTACGGCGCACGCGGACTGGGAGCGCATGGGCGCAGGCCCGGCCACCGCCGTACTCTACAAAAATGCGGGTAGCCCCGAGCGCACCGGGCCGGACACCTTCAAGTTATGGCATGTGGTCGACTATCCCGCCGATCAGGATTACGAAGGCAAGCCGTTTCGCTCAATGAAGTTGAACTATGAGTACGACTGCAGCAAGCAGGTATTGCGTGAGTGGTTGCGCGTACTGCACAAAGATGGCATGGGTGGTGGCCTGACGGTGTACTGGACGCATGGCCCTTGGCCATGGGTAAAGCCTGGGGATGGCAGCGTTGATGCGGCGCTGTTGTCGGCTACGTGCAAATAGTCGGTTCATGAGCGCGCGACGAAGCTCAGGGCTTTTATTGCCAGCGCCTGAAAACTTTATTCCGGATACGCTGCTTGAAGACATCAGCAACCACGGCCTGGATGTGTCGCGCCGAGATTTTTTACGTAAAAGTTTTGCGGCTGCCAGCGCAACGCTTGCCAGCGGTGCGGCATTGGCGGCGCCCGATCATCCTGCCGCCGATGGCGACATGGCGATTTTGCAGCCCTCTGCACAGGCGACGCGATTGGGGCACCCGGTGGCACATATGCCCTATGGTCTGCCATCAAAGCATGAAGCTAATTTGCAGCGACGCGAATCACCCGGCCTGACCCGGAAGCGCGAGAGCAGTATTTCTTTCACACCGCTGCAAGGCCTGTTCGGCATCATCACCCCGAGCGGTTTGCATTTCGAGCGACACCATGCGGGTTGGCATGATGTCGACCCACGTGGTCATCGATTGATGATCAACGGCTTGGTCTCCACAGCCAAGGTCTACACCATGGCAGAGTTGATGCGTTTGCCTTCGGTGTCGCGCATGCATTTTATCGAGTGTGGTGCCAATAGCGCGATGGACTGGGCTAGCCCGGCAGTACCGTCGGTACAGTATACCCACGGCATGTTGTCGTGCTGTGAGTTCACCGGTGTACCCTTGTCGTTGCTACTGGAAGACTGCGGCATCGATAAAAGCCAAGCAAAATGGGTGCTGGCTGAAGGAAACGATGGCGCCAGCTTAACGCGCAGTATTCCGATCGAGCGCGCACTGGATGATGCAATCGTGGCGTGGGGTATGAACGGTGAAATGCTGCGGCCGGAAAATGGTTACCCCTTGCGCTTGGTGGTGCCCGGCTTGCAAGGCGTGTGCTGGGTCAAGTGGCTGCGCCGACTTGAAGTAGGCGATGCGCCGTTTGGCACGCGCGAAGAATCCACGCAATATCTTGATCTGATGCCGGATGGTATGCAGCGCCAGTACACCGTGATGCAGGAATGCAAATCGGTGATTACCTCGCCGTCGGGTGGCCAGCGCTTGCTTGATAAAGGTTTCTACAACATCACCGGGTTGGCCTGGTCTGGCCGCGGAAAAATCACGCGTGTTGATGTGTCAGTTGATGCCGGACGCAACTGGAAGACCGCACGACTTGAGTCGCCAGTGCTGCCGAAATGTTTGACGCGATTTAATCTCGATTGGGAATGGGATGGCAAGCCTTACATTCTTCAGTCGCGCGCAGTGGATGAAACCGGTCATGTACAGCCGAAGATTGCCGATTTACGCGCAGTGCGGGGCAAGCGTTCGGTGTATCACAACAATGCGATTCAATCATGGCAGGTGTCTGCCGCGGGCGAGGTGATGAATGTACAAATCTCTTGAGCGTGCTCGTGCCATGGTTGCGTGGAGCTTGAGTACTTTATTGTTGTTATCTGTTTCAGCTGCGCATGCAGAAAAATTTGCCGGTATCGGACGTAAAGCCACCACCAACGAAATTGCCGCCTGGGATATTGATGTGCGGCCGGATTTTCAAGGCCTGCCGCGCGGCTCTGGCAGCGTTGCGCAAGGTGAAAAAATCTGGGTTGCAAAATGTGCGAGCTGTCATGGCGAGTTTGCCGAATCACCCAGCGTGTTCCCGCCGCTGGTCGGCGGCACCACCAAAGCCGATATCGAGCGGGGTCGTGTTGCCGGTTTGTCTGCAGCGAGTGAAAACTCTAAAACTACCATCATGAAGCTGGCGACGGTATCAACGCTATTCGATTACATCCGTCGCGCCATGCCTTTCGATGCACCCAAGAGCTTGAAGGTAGATGAGGTCTACGCCGTGACCGCTTTCATTCTGAATCTCGCCGATCTGGTCCCTGCTGATTATGTGCTTAATGAAAAAAATATCGCCGAGGTGCAGCGTCGTTTGCCGAATCGGGATGGCAATACGATCGCACACGGCATGCTCGACTTGCGTGGCAAACTTGATGTGAGCGGCAAGGACTGCATGCGCGATTGTCCGGTCGATACCAATGCCATGCTGCTGCTGCCATCTACGGTGAATGGCTTGAACGGTAACCTGGCGGATCAAAATCGTCCGTATGGGTCGATCAGGGGTATCGAAACCCGTCGCAATCCTTAACAGCCTATCTACTTGGTTCGCTTGCGCCGCTAGCGTGGCTTGCCATCCCTTGCCGTACGTCTTGTACTGTCTGCGTACTGCGAACATCCTTGACAGCGCGTGTCGCGTCGCGGTGGCAGAATGAGGCATCGATATCACTTTCTTTTATCCGGAGACAAGCTTGGATTCCCGCAGGCGTGACTTGATTCGCGTTGGTAGTGCCTTGTCGCTCGCCTTTGGCAGCGGCCTGTTGAAGCCAGCGCAGGTGTTCGGTGCGACTCGTTGGGGCAACGACTGGAACGGTGCGGTGTACAGCGCGCGCAGTTTGGAGGCCTTTGTGCGTGCCATGCAGGGCGACACCACCACGCCGAATGAGCCGCGCACAGTCACGCGATCGGAGCGTGGCAAGGTGCCGGGGCTGTCCGAGGCGGCGGAAGGTCAACTCCTGCTTGATGCGCCCGAGCTGGCCGAGAACGGCACCAACGTACCGGTGACTGTGCGCAGCACGATTCCGCAAACGGACTTCATCGCGCTGATCGCGGATCTGAACCCGTATCCCGTGTGTGTGGGCTTCAATGTGCTACCGGAAAATGATCCCGGATTTTCAGTGCGAATCAAAGTTGCAAAGAGCTCGAACCTGGTCGCTGTGGTACGTGCCAACGATCGTTTTTACTTTGCATTGAGAGACATCACCGTAATGATCGGTGGCTGTCTGGGTTAGGAGCAGCGATGGGCGAGCCGATGCGCGTACGCGCCGTGCAGAGTGGTGAATGGACCGAGGTGCGGGTGCTGATGAAGCACGTGATGCTGTCACGCCTGATCTGGGACAAAACCGGCACACTCATCAAGCCGCACTTTATCCAAACCGTGCGCGGCACCTGCAACGGCAAACTGGTGCTGCATGTGAATTTTGGCGGCTCAGTTGCGCGTGATCCGTATTTCTCGTTCAAATTCAGCGGCGGCAAAGCGGGCGACAAGATCGTGATTACTTGGATCGATACTGAGGGGGATCAGCGCACCGACGAGGCCATCATCAGCTGAAAATGTCGCTGGCGTTGTTGGTGGCGTTGTTTATGGCCTAACAAATAATGCCTCTTCAGCAACTATATTGTGAAGAAAATATCTTCACAACTTCACAGCAGCGGCCTGAACAGAATGAAAATATTTTGTCGGGTTGCTAATGTTGATGATCAGTTTAATTTGGTCTTATGCGCTTTCTTGATTTTGCCAAATAACGATGTTATATACTGGTTCCACTAGCGTATCGGGTGTGGAAAGTCCGACTTTTTTAAGCCTAAATGTTTCATAAAAATAAAGTCGGAAATAATAAAAATGTAACGGCATGCCGAAGCGTGGCATAGCGCGAAGAAGTGGCGGGGCAAACTGGCCTTTCAAAACAAACTAATGAGAAATCATTGGCTTAAGTTGCAGTAAAACCAGAAAGAGGAGAGAAAAACCATGGCAATCAGTTTCAACCTGAACGGCTCGGCGGTCTCCGTCCAGTCGGAGCCGGATACCCCCCTGCTGTGGGTCATCCGTGATGAGATCGGCCTGACGGGCACCAAATTCGGTTGCGGTAAGGCGCTATGCGGCTCATGCACCGTGCATGTCAACGGCTCGGCTGTTCGTGCATGCCAAACCCCGGTGTCTTCGGTCTCCGGCAAGAAAGTAGCGACGATAGAGTCACTCTCAGCTGACAACTCGCACCCGCTGCAAAAGGCTTGGATTAAGCACCAAGTGCCACAATGCGGCTACTGCCAGTCTGGTCAGCTGATGAGTGCCTCCGCGCTCCTGGCAAAAAACAAAAACCCCAACGACAGCGACATCGATGCTGCGATGGCCGGCAACCTGTGCCGCTGCGGTACCTACAACCGCCTGCGCGCTGCAATCAAAGATGCAGCCGCTGAAATGCGCCGGGCTTAACAGGTAAGAGGAGATAGAAGAAATGACAACCACTCGTCGTGAATTCCTAAAGACGTCCACGTCCGCCGCGGGCGTTGCCGTACTGAGCATGTATGTGCCCGGTTTCGGCGGCAATGAGGCGAATGCAGCGGGCTCGCTGCACACCCCGAACGTCTGGGTGCACATCGCTGACAATAATGAAATTACCCTGATCTCGCACATGTCGGAGATGGGCCAGGGCGTGCACACCTCGCTCCCTGCGCTGATTGCCGAAGAGCTGAATGTCGACATCACCAAGGTCAAAGTAGCGACTGCTGCCGTTGACCCGGCTTATGTCAACGGCTTGCTGGGTGCGCAAATCACTGGCGGCTCGACCGCCATCCGCGATTCATGGGAAAAGCTGCGCTTAGGCGGCGCCCAAGTGCGCGTTATGCTCGTTGAGGCGGCCGCTAACAAATGGGGCGTGCCAGCATCGTCGCTGAAGGCTGAGAACGGTGTCGTATCGGGTGGCGGCAATTCGGCTACCTATGGCGAGCTCGCTTCTGCTGCTGCATCGGTTCCGGTGCCGAAAGAAGTCAAGCTGAAAGACCCAAGCCAGTTCAACATCGTCGGGAAGGCGATCCCTCGTTTGGATATCCCAGCCAAGATCAATGGTACCGCCGGGTTTGGTATTGATGTGAAGGTCCCGGGTCTAACATATGCTTCAATTGAGATGTCACCTGTCATCGGTGGCCAGCCTAGGAGCTTTGACGACTCTGCAGTTCGTAACCTGCCTGGTATCATCGGCGTATACAAGATCAACGGTGGTGTTGGTATTGTGGCTGACAGCTACTGGCGCGCGTACAAAGCGCGCAAGGCGCTGAAGGTTGACTGGGACCTCGGTCCGGGTGCAAACCTGAATACCAAAGGTATGTGGGACGGCACCAAAGCCGCCGCCAATTCGGTTGCCCCCATCAAAGTTCGTCCTGATATTGGTAACGCGGACCAAGCTCTGAGTAGCGCAGCGAAAGTCCTGAAGGCTGAGTACTTTACCCCTCATATGGGTCATCAGCCTCTCGAGCCAATGAACATGACCGCGATCGTGTCTGGCGACAAGTGCGAACTGATCGGCCCCACCCAGTTCCAGCAGGGCGCACAAGGCTTCGCTGCTGCGGCAATTGGCCTCAAGCCAGAAAACGTTACTGTTCGTACCACCTACCTTGGAGGCGGCTTTGGTCGCCGAATCACACAGGAGTACGCGGTGCAAGCTGCTGAGCTGTCGAAAGCGTCTGGCCGTCCTGTCAAAGTGCTATGGTCCCGTGAAGACGACATGAAGAACGATTGGTACCGTCCGCAAGGCGTGAACCGTCTGGAAGGTGGCTTGGACGCATCCGGCAAGCCGATCGCAATCAAGCACCAGGTCAGCTCGCAGTCGATCACGCAGGTACTGTTCGGTCTGCCGAAGAACACGCTTGATCCTTTCATGGTCGAGGCAGCAGTTGCGCCTTACGATGTGCCGAATACCTCGCACGACCTGATCATCCACGACGCCGGCATCCGCGTTGGTTACCTGCGCGCTGTGTCGCACACCATGAACTGCTTCGCTAACGAATCGTTCATGGACGAGCTGGCACACGCTGCTGGTAAGGATCCAGTCAAGTACCGTATGGAGCTGCTCGGTAAACAGCCACGCTTTGCGAACGTGTTGAAGATCGCTGCTGACAAAGCAGGCTGGGGCAAGAAGTTGGCCGCAGGTCGTGCAATGGGCGTCTCGCTGATGGAAGGCTATGGTACCTACATGGCTCAAATCGCCGAAGTCTCGGTCAGCGGTGGTAATATCAAGGTGCACAAGGTCACTGTGGCTTGCGATTGCGGCCAAATGGTGAACCCAGGCATCGTTCGCCAGCAGCTTGAGGGTGGCATTATGTATGGTCTGTCAGGTGCGCTCTACAGCGAGAACACAATGACGAACGGCAGCATTGACCAAAATAACTTTAATGACTTTAGAATCCTGCGTGGTAATGAGGCGCCGGTCGTCGACGTCACTCTGGTTGACAGCAACGAGAAGCCAGGTGGCACCGGTGAGCCTGCAGTATCGCTGATCGCGCCTGCGGTTGCGAATGCCGTGTTCGCGGCAACAGGTAAGCGCCTGCGCAGCATGCCGTTTGCGAAAGCACTCAAGTCCGCGTAATCGGACCGCTTGTCTGAAGGGCTGAATGCCCTCCCTTGTTTGCAAGGGGGGGCATTTTTTCTCCTGTTCAGCGAAGCAGTATCATCAGCACATTCACTCATAGCTTTGGGCATAGATGGACAGCATCGACCTTGAAGTACTCAAGACCTGCAGCGACTGGATCGCCGCCGGCAAGCAATGCGAATTGGTGACCGTGATC
>VGHX01000079.1 GCA_016868055.1 Betaproteobacteria bacterium | reverse complement strand
CGAAGTGGTCAGCGGGGTTGATTTACGGCTATGTCAAACCATGGGAGCACAAGGTACCGTTCAACCACAACGGCTTCTCGCCGGGGTTTGTGCCGGCGCTCAGCTGGAAGCTTGGCAGTGGCTATGAGGCGCAGGTTAGCTTTCCGGGTGGCGCAGGCTTGATGTTTCATCTGCAGGTGCCGCTCAGCACCACGAGACACTAGCGCTTCAGGAATCTCGACTCTTCTTCTCTTAAGCGCTGTACCTGGCTCGGGATTGGACTCTCGACCGGTTGTTTCAAATCACTCCACGCGTAGCGGCGGCTAACGACACGCTCAAGCACTTTACCGTCGATCAGGTAAGCACTACCCATGTACGAGGCGATGACGGTGCCGCGTGACTCGGGTAACTGCTGCAGGTGCTCGCCATTACTGTAGTCGGCAAAGTCAGCGGTACAGCCTAGTGCCGATTGCATTAGTGTCGGTACGACGTCTTGGTGTAAAGACATTTTTTGTTCGACACGGCCCGATGCCACTCCAGGCGCACGCACAATCATCGGTGTATGAGTTTGCCAGCGTGTGAAGTTGCTTCCGTGCCCCCAATAGCCAAGCCCATTCTCGTTGAACTCTTCGGCGTGGTCGCCGGTGATGATCACCCAAGTATTAGCGAGTTTGCCTTCACGTTCTGCTGCATCGAGCAGTTTTCCAACCAGCGCGTCGAGAAAAAACAGACTGTTGTGATAATCATTTTTGTAGGGCTTGTTGTCTGAGTGACGATCGAGCGCGTACCCGCCCTCGACCAAAGGCAAGGGCTTGAAGCGCGCGTACTCGGGCGGGTAGCTATAGGGCGAATGGGAAGACGTCAAAAATACAAAATCAAATCGCTGTTTCTCTGAAGAGGATAAGGTGGCAATGTAGCGGTCTACCAGCGCAGCATCCGGCAGGCTATCGATGAAATCTGCTGCTGCAATCTTGGGGAAGAACATTCGCTTCAGCGAAAAGCCATCCAAATTGGTCGAGGTGAAAACACGGGTGCGGTAGCCCTGCGCATCCAGGGTTTGCGTAAACAAACTGGGGAAGCTGTCCGGCGCGGAACGAGTAAGCTCGAAGTAGTTGGGGTGTAGCCCGTACATCAAACCAAACAGGCCGGGCACAGTGACGGCACCACTAGAAACATGCTGTGTGAATTGCGTAGCTGTTGCAGCGAAGCGTTTAATGTTCGGCGTAATATCGCGTGTCATGGCATCAGCCTGCCAACTCTCCAGTACGATCATCAGAATTGATGGCGGATCGGCTAGCGGCGCGCAATTTGGCTGTGCGCGCGGGTACTGCACGATGCCGCCACCTTGTGCTGGTGCGTTGTCTGCCTTGCCATAGGCCGCCGGGAACACAGCTGGCCACCAAGCGCTCAAGCGCGGCGCACTGGCATAGGCTTCGACCGGGTAGTAGATGGGCAAGAAAGGGCGGTAGAGCGTGATCTCATCGCGCAGATAGTGACTTGCCCAGACATGAATCACGGAGTTGACGACCAAGACCAACGGCATCAGCAACAAGCCCGCCGCAAACCAAGGCCAATGATGGCGCCGACCGCTGCGCCTGCTCATGAACAACCACAGCACCAGCACCAGCAAGGCGACTGCCAGTAACGCGAACAGCGCTAACACGAACAGCGGGATTCCCATTCCCTGAAAATCACGCAAAAACATCTCGACCATCAAGATATCGAGATGAAAGCGGTACAAATTGAATACGGCGATATCAATCGCGAGATAGACCAGCCACGCCCAACCCAGTAATGGCCATAACCAGTACGTAAGTCGAAACAGGGCCAGCGGCAACAGCGCGAGAGCAACCAGCAACAGCAAAGTGCCGTAGTAGCCGATCACGCTCCACTGGTATACCGCGGGCAACGAGGTTTGAGCGGCTGGCGCATCTTTTAAAAACAAGCCGACCGCGGCAGCCGTCAACAGACAAAGATAGAACGTCAGCTTGAAGTGGCTGCCGATGCGCTTGCGCCAGTGGTTCATGAGAGGTGGTCTTGCATGTGCACTGCAAGACCTTGTACGAGGTGGTGTGCCCGCAGAACCGGGCAGCTTACCGCCCGGGACAAATCACTAGTTTTTAGGCTTGTTGTTGGTGGCAAGTGGTATCGAGCTCGACGGCACAACAGTCGACGCTGCGGGTAGCTCGGTTGCAGGCGCAGCGGCCGCGACCGGCAGCGGCATCGGCGACACTGCCTGCTCGGCGGGCGCAACTTCGGCAACGGCCTCGGGAAGCACAACTGGCTCCGGCGCAGCGGCACGTGGCGGCTCTGGTGCGCGCACTGGCATGGGCGGCGCTTCGCGCCCGACCTTGTAAATGCCACCCTGCAGCGAACCACCCTTTTTGATTTCCATTTCTTGGTAGGTGATAGCACCCGCCACCAAGCCGGTAGACTCGACCAGCAGGGTTCGGTTGGCGACCGTGGTGTCTGTTAATGTCCCGGCGACACGTACGTGGTTGGCAGTGGTTTGACCATCCATGGAGCCGTTCTGTTGAATGAATACGGAATCAGCACTGAGTTCGCCCTCCAGCTTGCCATCGATGCTGGCGACGCCAGGCACTCGCATGAAGCCTTTCATGAAGACACCTTCTCCCACCAACAGTGAGCCGGACGCATGAATCTCTGCCATATTGTTCTCTTTCGACGAGTTTGAGAAGAAAACAGACTATCGCATCATACAATTTTTTTCTCATTCGAAAAACAATATCGACAACTTTGATAATCATTTGAAAACGCCTGATATGCCCGATCCTAGACTCATCCTGTTTGCAGGCCACGCTGGCACAGGCAAAACCACTCTCGCTAAACGCGCCGTGCCGCTGCTCTCGCAGAAATTTGGCCATGACTTTTTTTTCCTGGACAAAGACACTGCCTATGGCGCATTCAGCTCACACATCATGGGCCTGCTCACGGGTGACCCCGCGGATCGCGATAGCCCGACTTATCTGCAGCATTTGCGTGACCAGGAATACTCGGGCCTGCTTGATATCACGCGCGAGAATCTCGAGATCGGCAACCATGTGATTTTGGTTGGCCCGTTTACGCGCGAGATTTTGGCAGGTAAATTTTTTCAGCCGACGTCACTCGGCATGCCCGAGCACACAGTGTGCAAAGTGGCATGGATTGATCTGTCCAGCGAAGAAGCCAAGCGACGCATTCAAAAGCGCAATGACAAGCGCGATCACTGGAAGCTGGCTAATTGGGAGACGTACATGAAGCGACGCGTCGAGCCGCCTTCGCACCCGGCGCTGATGCGACTGGACAATGGCAGCTTCGACGCGGCGAAGTTTGATGCGCTGCTTGAGTTTCTGTTGGCGTAGGCCGGAGTCTGGTAAATCCATACGTTGGATGCCGGCCTACGCCGGCAGGACGGATCCATCAGAGTTCGTTTGTCGCGGTAGCCGGTATGTTTATGGGTTATTCGCAAATCAACTTGAGCCGTTTGCTCTAGTCGAGTGCTTGATAAACCAGCGTCTTGATCATCCGCCGATATGACTGCCGTATCGGCCCGGGTGTTTGCGCCATCATCACGGCCACTAGTTGCTCTTTCGGGTCGATCCAAAAAAACGTACCTGCAGCACCGCCCCAGGCGTAGTCACCTTCTGAGCCTGGCACCGCTGCAATGCCCGCTTGCTGACGCACCATGAAGCCCAAACCAAAGGTGTAGCCCTGCACACCCATCAACACCTCACCCGGCTGTACCGGTGTGGCGACCTTGGGGCCCAGATGATCGGATGCCATCAGCGCCACCGTAGTACGCGAGAGATAGCGCCGACCTTCGAGCGTGCCGCCATTCAGTAGCATCTGACAGAAGCGCAAGTAATCATCGGCGGTGGTGGACAACCCAGCGCCACCGGATTCATTACCGGTGGGCTTGGTGACATCAAGCACTGGCATGCTCGGGCCACCGGTTGCGGGATCCAACTTGAAAGGCTCAGCGATCCGCGTCACCTTGGAGGCAGGGACCACGAAGTGGGTATCTTTCATGCCAAGGGGCTTGATAAGTTTTTCATCCAGCAGTACCCCGAGCGATTTACCAGAAATTTTTTCTAATACACGGCCGAGTAAATCGGTAGACAAACCGTAGTCGAAAGTAGTGCCCGGCTGCCAGACTAGGGGCGCTTTTGCAAAGGCCTCGATCTGCTGCTCGGGCGACATCGCGATGGACACCATCGGTATTTTTGGTGAAAAAAGGCCGGCCTCTTCGTAGGCCGCTTTGACACTAGCAAAGCGGGTAAATTCACCGTAGGTGATACCCGACGTGTGCCGCAGCAAATCGTGCACCGTAATTGACCGCTTCGCCGGTTCGCGTGGGCTATTGGGATCAGCGGGGTTGGTGAGTACTTGTAGGTTGGCTAGTGACGGGTAAAACTTGGAGACAGGGTCTGTCAGCTGTAACTTGCCCTCTTCCACCAGCATCATGGTCACCACCGAAACCAGCGGCTTGGTCATGGAGTACGCGCGGAAAATAGTGTCACGCTTCATCGGCGTGCCGGCGTCTTTATCTTGCCAACCCAAGGACTCGGCGTGCACCACTGCGCCCCTGCGCGCTACCAGCACAACGGCGCCCGGCATACGGCTGTTATTGATCTCGGCCTCAATGGCACCATGGACACGAGCCAGTCGCTCTTTCGACATACCTTGCGACTGCGGGCTTGCGGTCGGCAGCTCCGCGCTACTGACAGTTGTCGCAACCGATACCAGCAACATCGGGAGGCTAATGCGCTGGAGGCGCGACAGCGTCAGCCAAAAGGTATTGATGCGCGATAGAGTTATAGATTGCATGACTAACCTCACATTGTTTTTCTACGGCGGGTTTCGGTAAAAAATGCTCGCAACAGTTGCTGATTCAGAATCGTCATCAACAGTCGCGCATCAGTTCGGCTACGCTATCGGGCCTTGAGCCATGCGTCGCGCAGCTTGGCCGCAGCGACAGGCTTTTCCAGCATCGTTAGGTTGACCTTGGGCGAAATGTCAGGCCGCAAGCTGACCTCAAAGGCAAGTAACTCATCACGACGGAACGCGTGAATCCGAACCTTATCGCCGACACGGTATCGTGTCAGCAAGTGATCCAGATTAGAGGCAGTGACCCGCAAATCATCAATCGCCACCAAGCTATCACCCGCTGATAAGCCCGCGTGGTGCGCCGCGCCGCCCTCGTAAACGGAAGCCAGCTTGCAGTCGGCACCGTCGCGACGGGTGCGAACGCCGAGCGATGGCGTTGCTTTGGCTGGGCGATCTTGAAAACGTATAGCAAACGAGGCTAATACATCGCTCAAGGGTAAGTCTTTGGTGCCGCGCACGGCATGATCAAATACCGGTTTCAGGCGCAGCCCGGTAACTTCATCAAATAATGCCTCTACATCTTTGGCGCTGACGCCCACGCCATGTCCGTCGCTGTAAAAATCACGGCCATAGCGACGCCAAAATATACGCATCACATCGTCTAATGATCGCTTGCCCCGTGTTCGACTACGGATAAGCAGATCGAACCACAACGCTACGAGTGAACCTTTTTGATAGTAGCTGACGATGGCGTTAGGCGCGTTCTCATCTTGCCGGTAGTACTTGGTCCAGGCATCAAAGCTGGATTCAGCAACGCTTTGCTTCAAGCGGCCGCTTCCTTTTTGTACAGCATTAATTGTTTTAGCGAGCAAACTGAGGTAAGTAGAACGATCAATCAACCCGGCACGAACTAAAGTCAGATCGTCGTAGTAGCTGGTAAAGCCCTCGAATAACCATAGCAACGAGGTATAGCTTTCTTGAGTGAGATCGTAAGGCGCGAACACCGCTGGCTTGATACGCTTCACATTCCAAGTATGGAAATACTCATGACTGCACAAACCAAGAAAATTACGATAGCCCTCGCTGATCGCCGGTTGCCCGCGCACAGGCAGGTCGGAACGCGCGCAAATTAAAGCTGTCGAGCTACGATGCTCCAGCCCACCGTAACCATCGCCGACGGCGAGTGTTAAGAACACATAGCGCTGCATGGGCGCGCGCTTGGTGCGTGGCTCGAATAAGGCGATCTGATGTTCACAGATTCGCTGCAGATCATGCGCCAAGCGCTCGTTATCCAGATTCGGCACATGCCCGGTGATCACCATCTCGTGCGGCACACCATGGGCTTCAAATTCGATCAGGGTGAAGTCACCCATCTCTACAGGATGATCAATTAATTCATCATAATCTTGCGCACGGTAGGTACCAAAGCGATGGCGCCGGGCTTTGAGTTCAGGCAATGTAGTGGCAACCCGCCAGCCGGTATAGGCTTCACCCTGTGGCGGCTGTATATCGACCACATGCGCAAGCTGCTCTTTGCCATGGGCTTGCAGGAATACGCTAGTGCCATTGAAAAAACCGTGGGTTTGATCGAGATGCGCTGCGCGTACCGATAAATCCCATGCATAGACCTGATACGTGATGCTTAACGCGCCTTTGCAGCGCGCTGCGCGCCAGCTATGCTTATCCAGCTTGGTGAGTTTGACTTTACGTCCGCCTGCTTCGGCACGAATTTCAATGATATTGCGCGCGAATTCGCGAACCATGTAGCTACCGGGAATCCACGCCGGTAGCGATAGCACCTGTCCTTCAGGGTCAGGGTGCGTTACTGTTAGTGCGACTTCAAACAGATGCAGCGCCAGATCATGTGGCCGGATTGCGTAGTGGATGACTTCGCGGCGCGGGGGCATAGTGCTTGGTAGGTGATGGTGCGGTGTTCGGCGACGTCTGGGTCAAGCGTTGACATCAACCACAAGTCGACCACGAACTTCACCAGCGAGAATTTTCGGGCCCCATGCCAAAGCATCTACTAGCGAGATTTGATGCGTTATTTTCTCAAGCGTGTCAGGCTTGATTTCTGACGCCAGGTTGGACCACGCCGCAACCCGACGTTCGATCGGCGCCATGACGCTATCAACGCCGATTAACTTCACATTACGCAAGATAAACGGCGCCACGGTCGCAGGAAAATCCATACCCTGCGCAAGACCGCACGCGGCAACGGTTCCGCCATAGCGAACTTGTGCCACGGCGTTAGCCAGTGTGTGTGAGCCCACCGAATCCACCACGCCAGCCCAGCGCTCCTTTTGCAACGCCTTGCCAGCTGCCGATAACTCGGCGCGGTCCATGACATCAGCTGCGCCGAGTGACTTCAGGTAGTCGGCCTCAGTTGTTTTTCCGGTAGAGGCCACCACGCGATAGCCACGCGCTGCGAGGATTGCAACAGCAACGCTGCCTACGCCGCCGGAGGCGCCGGTGACCAGGACGTCACCATGCTCAGGCTTGACGCCGTTCTCTGCCAAAGCCATGGCGCATAACATTGCTGTGTAGCCGGCGGTACCAATGGCCATTGCTGTGCGCGCACTCATGCCATTCGGCAGCGGGATCAACCAATCACCTTTTAACTGTGCCCGTTCGGCAAGACATCCCATATGACCTTCACCGACGCCCCAGCCGTTCAATAGAAAATGATCGCCGACCTTCCAGTTGGGATGTGAGGACGCGATGACTTCACCGGCGCCGTCAATGCCTGGCACCATCGGACACTTGCGCACGACCGGCGATTTTCCGGTAATGGCTAAGCCATCTTTGTAGTTGATTGTGGAATACGCTATCGCTACTGTCACATCACCGTCTGCGGGCAATTGTGAATCATCGAGCTGGCTGAGTTCAGCTCGGGTGGAACCGTCGTCGTTCTTGGTGAGTAGAATGGCGCGAAACATGTGATTGGTCTCCTTGGTTTAATTTTTATTCGCTTAAACACAACTAGCTCAAAAGATAATTCGGCGTGGGCGAAATCAACTACTGCCCGAGCTATTCTTGAGTTCTAATCGAGTCGTACTTGAGCGGTACTGTATCTGTGCTCTATCCGTACTTGATGCGCACTTTATCCGTACCCTATTCGGTCTTTTTCCGCTCTCGAGTCTCATTCGAGTCTCATTCAAGTCGACTTCGAGTCGCAGCTGCTTCGTGTGACTACCGTTGCTAAACCTCAGTCTCGGTCAATGCTGACGCTGATACTGATGTTAGCGGAAGACTATGGTCGTTTTGTTATACCGGGCGGCCGGCGTCGATGAATGATTTTCACGTAACCGGCTTTGCCCGAGACAGTTATTTGATTTGCGCCAGCTTGCTCTCAAGTGTCTTTGCATCGATTGCGCCGGGAACCCGCGACCCATCCGCAAAGATAATCGTGGGCGTGCCGGTCACTCGATGTTTTTTACCCAATTCAATGACTTTGTCGATTGCTGCAGTGCTACATGATTCTGGGGCATTCGGGGCGGCCTTGTTTTCGAGCATCCAGTCGTCCCACGCTTTCGCTCGATCTGCGCTGCACCAAAGATTTTTGACTTTTTTCAGCGAGTCATCGCCCAGGACCGGGTACATGAAGGTGTAGACAGTCAGGTCTTTGATCTCGACCAGCGACTTCCGAAATCGTTTGCAATAGCCACAGTTCGGATCTTCGAATACGGCGATGACGCGCTTTCCATTGCCTTTTACCGACTTCGCGGCCAAATCCAGCGGCAAGTCGGAAAATTTGATCTTGTTGATGTCGTCCAGCTTTGCTTGGGTCAAGTCTTTTGAGGTTTCGGTATCGAATACATGACCAATAAAAACAAACTTGCCCTCGGCATCGGTGTACACCAACTCATTACCCACCTTAACTTCATACAGACCGCCATAGGGCGTTTTTGTCACAGATTCAACCGGCTGCTCATTGCCGAGCCTTCCCTGTAGAAGTTTTTTGAGTTTTGCCTCTGTGGTCTGAGCGAGCGCTGCAATAGGTAACAAGCACATGAGCACTGCCAGCCATTGAATTTTTTTCGTGTTGTTCATTACTCGCCTTCAGCAATAGCAATTAAAAAGAAAGTGGCCGCCCTAATGCTTGGTTCATTAGCCTGCGCTTCAAGAATGGTATCTGATCTAATGCCGACATACCCAGGTTACGTAGAAGCTTCACTGGCGCGAGGGATGTATCAAATAATCGATGTAATCCATCTGTCGTTAACTGCATCAACATGACTTCCTCAGCGCGATGGCGGGCGTAGCGAGCTAGCGTGCGTTCGTCGCCGCAGTCGGAAGTGTTTTCACTTTTTGACAGAGCGGCTAACAAGGCATCAATATCTGCGAAGCCAAGGTTCATCCCCTGCCCGGCCAAGGGGTGTACGACATGCGCGGCATCACCAATTAACGCTATACGCGGCGCGATCATGCTGGCAGAGCGTATGAGGCGCAATGGAAAAGCCTGTGGCTTGGAGGGAGGCAATAGCGTGAACGCACCCAACGATTGGCTTGGCAAGTTCGATAAGCGTCGGCAGAGTTGTTCGGGTGCCTCTTGCATGAGTACGCTGGCTAAGCTATCCGGTGCTGACCAGACGAGCGACACGCATGAGCCAGACAACGGCAGCAAGGCAACAATGCCTTGCTCCCCCAAGAACCACTGCCTTGCGACGCCATGGTGCGGGTACTCGCAACCAAAATTTGCAACGACTGCGCGCTGATTGTACGAGCGATACTGGATACCGATATCCACTTGTGAGCGCACCCACGAATTGGCACCATCTGCACCTATGACGAGCTTGCTGGCAATTTGCGCTCCGTCTTCAAGGTACAAGCACACGCCTTGATTATCGAAGCGTAACGCCTTTGCGGATCCATGCTGTGTCGTGACGCCGTTTGCAAACTGTAGTGCATGGTCAAGCGCCTGATTGATGTTGTTATCTTCTACAGTCCAAGCCAACGCCTCTGTGTGCGCTGCATAGGCATCAAAACCGACATGGCCGGCCGCGTCGCCGTCGCCATGGACTTCAATGGTATCGATAGCGGCAATACGCGATGGATCCATCACGTCCCACACCCTCAAACGTGACAGCAAGTCGTACGCAACATGATTGAGCGCGTATACGCGCTGATCCCAATGGGCGGTTACTGGCGTTTTGTAATCAGTTCTCTCGGCAGTGAGCAAGGTTGTTTGATGTCCGGCACGCGCCAGCGCTAGCGCGGCCGTTTTACCAATCGCGCCGCCACCAACAATGCAGATGTCTGTGGTTTTTAACATCAGCGGATTATATCTTTCGTGTCGATTTACCCTGAGAATCCCTGCAGTAGCTATCGGCGCTGTGCGGGTTTTGCTATACTTACATGCCTTGGCCTGGTAGCTCAGTTGGTAGAGCAGAGGACTGAAAATCCTTGTGTCGGTGGTTCGATTCCGCCCCGGGCCACCAAGAAAGTAAAGCCCTCGTTAGCAATAACGAGGGCTTTTGCATTTTCGGAACAGCCCAATGCGAGTTACGGATTTTGGCTCTTTCGAACATACCGGGCTCTTTCCGTTCGTCAGGTTGCTGGTCTCTTGCGGTGGAATCTTGAGCTTGAGGCGAGGCAGCAGACGCCAACTACTTTCTCGCTACGGTGTTTATCCGATGGTTACGTTAACCGGAGGATAACCATCCATCAGATTCGAATGATCGCACTGCATCAACCGCGGGGCGGCTCTACCTGCTGCTTCTCACGAAGAGCATCCGCAAAATAAAAAACCCCCGGCCAAACAATGGTCGGGGGTTTTCAGAAAAGTAGCCTGACGATAACCTACTTTCACACTGGTTGCAGCACTATCATCGGCGCGAAGTCGTTTCACGGTCCTGTTCGGGATGGGAAGGGGTGGTACCAACTTGCTATGGTCATCAGGCATAACTTGTAAAGCTGCCTGTGCGCCATGATTGCCGGCGTCACAAACAACCCAATCTGAAAGAAGTAGAAGAACTACAAAATTGGCGGGCGTGATGCACAAGTCAACTTGGCATTTACGCTGAATACTTGTCTATAACTGTCAATGTTATAGGGACAAGCCGCACGGGCAATTAGTACTGGTTAGCTTAACGCATTACTGCGCTTCCACACCCAGCCTATCAACGTCCTGGTCTCGAACGACCCTTTAGGGGAATCAAGTTCCCGG
>VGHX01000078.1 GCA_016868055.1 Betaproteobacteria bacterium | reverse complement strand
TTTTCGCGATTCGACGGCTAGCCCTTGCGCAGACCATCGGTATGCTGACAGTCATACTGTCAACCCACAGTTGACACCTCTCGCGATAAACCCGGCAGCGCGCGACATTTCCGCCAGATGGGCCGATTTTCCCGGGATCGACACCCGCCGGCTTGCGCTTATTCACAAATTTTGTCCCTGTCAAGTCTCCTGAAAAATTTGTTCGAAAAAATTTCGATATGGCAGATGCTAGGTCTAACTCATTGATTTTATAAGTAGTGATTCGCTGCGATCCTGTTGAGCAATGTGTTGCGAGCCGCATGAAATCTGGCTTTTGGCGTGTCAAGCCCTAGTTGCGCACAAAGTTATCCACAAGAATTGTGGATAGATAAAAAAATGCCTTTTCGCGGCAAATGTTTGAAAAAACTTCTGAGGATTCACATTAAAACCTGCGCGCAAGTTCACGATGACTTCAGCCCCTCTCGGCAGCCGTTTGGGATGACCGAACGCGGGCTTGGTTGGGATAGTGGATCAGACGGGTTGATCAATGTGCTGCGGCGCAAACGTCGGCGGGGGCGCGTCGCATGAGCAATTGCGTTTTGTCCGTCGTGCTGGATGCTCCGCTCGACACCACCTTTGATTACCGGTGGCTTGCGCAATCGCCCCATGAACCCGTGCCCTTGCCCGGTCAGCTGGTGCTGGTGCCGTTTGGCCGGCGCAGGCTCGTCGGTATGGTGGTCGGGGCGAAAGAAACCAGCGATATCCAACCCGACAAGTTGCGCGCTGCCATCCAGGTTCGGGCGCAATTACCGCCTTTGAATCAGCAGTGGCTGGCGCTGTGCCTTTTCGCCGCAGAGTACTACCAGCGCCCGCTCGGTGAGGTCGCGTTGCCCTGTTTACCCAAGGGCATGCGCACCGAGAGCACGGTCGCGCTGGACCGTGCTTTGAAAAAATTGACTTCCAGCGATCGCAACGCCGAAGCCACCGATCGCCCGGCCGCCCCCCAGCTGAACGCTGAGCAACAACAAGCGGTGGCGTCGATCATTAGTGCGGTCGGCTACCAGGCGCATTTGCTGTTCGGTGTTACGGGTAGCGGCAAGACCGAGGTGTACCTGCATGCGACCGAGCGTCTATTACAGCGGGAGCACGAGGCGGGAAACCCTGCGCAGGTATTGATTCTGGTGCCGGAAATAAATCTCACGCCGCAGCTGGAGTCCAGCGTGAAAGCGCGCTTTCCGGCGCTGCACGTGGTCAGCTTGCATAGCCAATTGGCAGAGGGTGAGCGGCTGCGTCACTGGCTATCTGCCCACGCCGGACAGGCCGACATCGTGTTGGGTACTCGACTCGCGGTGCTGGCCTCGCTGCCAAATTTAAAAATGATCATCATCGATGAGGAGCACGACGCCTCATACAAACAGCAAGAAGGATTGCGCTACTCCGCGCGTGATCTTGCGGTGTGGCGCGCGCATCAGCTGCAGATACCCGTGGTACTTGGCTCTGCTACGCCGTCGGCAGAGAGCTGGCTACACGGAGCCAGTGGCAGATATCAGTCACTGCGCTTGACCCAGCGCGCCGCCGCTTATGCGCAGCTGCCCTCGGTACGGTTGATTGACACCGAGGTCAACAAAGCCAGCGACGGATTTTCCAAACCCATGCTCGACGCACTACGTACACGCCTTGAGCATGGCGAGCAATCGCTCTTGTTTTTGAATCGACGTGGTTACGCGCCGGTGATGCAATGCGAGGCCTGCGGTTGGATCAGTAACTGCAGGCGCTGCACCGCATTCATGGTGCTGCACAAACCCGAGCGACGTTTACGCTGTCATCACTGCAGCCTCGAGCTTCGCATTCCGGCGGCGTGCCCCACGTGCGGCAACGTCGACGTGCAGCCGCTCGGCCGTGGAACGCAGCGGGTCGAAGAGTACCTGCAGCAGAGCTTTCCGTCGGCGCGCGTGCTGCGCATTGATGCCGATTCAACCCGACGCAAGGGCAGCGCGCAAGCCGCGTTCGAAGCAGTGCATCGGGGTGAAGTCGATATTTTGCTCGGCACCCAGATGGTCGCGAAAGGGCACGACTTTCAGAGGCTTACTCTGGTCGGAGTGATCAATCCGGACACGGCGTTGTTCTCGCAAGACTACCGAGCCGGCGAGCGCCTGTTTGCGCAGCTGATGCAGGTCGCAGGCCGCGCGGGACGCGCCGCCCAGACGCACAGCGGCGCGGCGCGGGCAGAGGTGTTGATACAAACGCGCTACCCGTCGCATCCCTTGTATCGGTCATTGCTCGCGCATGACTATCCCGGCTTTGCAAACACCCTGCTGGCCGAACGCAGAGCAGCGCATCTGCCGCCGTACGCGTTTCAGGCGTTGCTGCGCGCAGAGTCGAAAACGCTGACGCTTGCGCTGGCGTTTCTAGCGCAGGCACGCGACTTAATGGCGCACCCCGGCATCAGCATGAATGACCCGGTCCCGATGACGGTGACCAAAGTAGCTGGTATCGAGCGCGCGCAACTGCTGCTTGAATCGTCGTCCCGTTCGCAACTACAGTCTTTTTTGAAGCCGTGGATGCAGGCACTGAGAGCGATTAAAACGCGGGTGAGCTGGACATTGGAAGTTGACCCAATCGATATCTGACGCCTTTAACGTCCTGCCAACGAGAGTACGCGTGAGGATTGCGCGCCGGATTGCATCGTTGGCGTTGCAGTCGATTCATTGCATCCGACTCATTGCAGCGGCGCGTCCAACCTTCCTTGCTGCGCGAGCTCGCGGATCACGCGAATCGTATCGATGTCTGCTTCTTTATATGCTTCACGCCGAAAGTCGTTATAAAACGACTCCTCGTCAGTCTCTTGGGCGTCATTGTGATCGTCATACTCGAAGCGAACAAACAGCACGCCCGGCTGCGGCTCCTCGATCTTCATAATCAAATCAGAGGCAGGAATAGCGGCCTGCTGCGGCACGTGATAATGCACGTGCTGCTGCGGCGTGAACGTGACTTGATCGTGGACGAGTAGCGAACCGAAATGCAGGATGCGGGTCAACTCGTCAGAAGATCGTGTGATTATTTCGCAAGCATCGAGGCCAAGCACGAACAGCGTTGGCTTCTCGGCGCGGAGCACCAGACCATGCCAGAGTTGCTCGCGCGTGATCATCATCACCAGCGGGTTGTCCGGCATATTAATTTCAATGAGATGCGTAAATTTCATTCATGCTGCCAAGCGCCTTGATGGCTTGACTTTACCATGCGTGGCGGACTGCTTCGCGGCCATAGCGCGCAGCAGAATTCGATACAATGGCGTGCTTCCGATCACTTCCCGCCCCGCTGCTTCATGTCCTCTGGTTTGAATCCGCAACAGCATGCCGCAGTCACGCATGTGGAAGGCCCTTGCCTGGTGCTCGCTGGTGCTGGGTCGGGCAAGACGCGCGTGATTACCGCGAAGATCGCGCACCTGATCGAACACTGCGGCTACGCACCAAAAAATATTGCTGCGCTTACCTTTACCAATAAGGCGGCGTCGGAGATGCGCGAGCGAGTCGCCAAGTTACTGGGCGAGCCCGCGCTGGCCAAGCAGCTCACCGTGTCGACATTTCACTCATTGGGCGTTCAGATTCTGCGTCGTGAAGCAGGCGCGGTGGGGCTGAAAGAGCGCTTCTCTATCATGGACAGTGATGACTGCTTCGGGATTCTCCAAGACTTGGCGGTAAGCACCGACAAGGCCGTGATACGGCGTCTGCAGCATCAAATCTCGCTCTGGAAAAATGCCCTTTGCTCGCCGGATCAGGCGCTAACTCAGGCGCAAGATGAGCAACAAGCACAAGCGGCGCGCGTATTTCGCAGCTACGTCGCGACGCTCAGTAGTTACCAGTCGGTGGATTTCGATGATTTGATACGGCTACCAGTTGAACTGTTTCGGAACGACGAGGCAGCGCGCGATCGCTGGCAGCGGCGGCTGCGTTATTTGTTAATCGATGAATACCAAGATACCAATACCTGTCAGTATGAGCTGATAAAATTACTCGTGACCGGTATTGGCAAGAAGCCGATGTTTACCGCGGTCGGTGATGATGACCAGGCAATTTACGCCTGGCGCGGAGCGACGATTGATAACCTGAACAACCTGCAGCAGGATTTCCCCGAGCTGAAACTGATCAAGCTTGAGCAGAACTATCGATCCAGCAACCGCATATTGCGAGCAGCAAATGCCGTGATTGGTAACAACCCGAAAGTATTTGAAAAGTCGCTCTGGTCTGAGCACGGTATGGGTGATCAGATTCAGGTCGTTGCGATGGATGACGAAGAAGCAGAAGCGAATCAGGTTGCGGTGTTACTGTCGGCGCATAAATTTGATAGGCGCGCGCGGTTTTCCGATTATGCGATTCTTTACCGCGGTAATCATCAGTCACGCGTACTTGAGAAGGCGCTACGACGCGAGCGAATTCCGTATGTGATGTCGGGCGGCCAAAGTTTTTTCGATCGTGCCGAGATCAAAGACATCGTCGCCTATCTGCGTTTAATCGCCAACGGTGATGATGATCCTGCGTTTATACGAGCAGTGACAACGCCGCGTCGCGGTGTTGGGCAAGCGACGCTGGAGGTGCTTGGCTAGTTCTCTCGTCAATGGAACTGTTCGTTATTGGAGGCGGCCTACAAAGGTGGTCTTGAGGCGCGCTTGAGCGAACGCCAATTGAATCCCTTGCGCGAGTTCTGCGAATTCATACAGCAACTAGAGGCGCGCGCGATGCGTGCGGATCAGATCAGCGGCGGCGATCACGCAGGCGCCGTGCTTGACGACATGATGAAGGCCATCGACTACGAGCAGTATCTCTACAACGCCTTTGATGATAAGCAGGCGCAAGAGAAGTGGCAAAACGTGCTTGATTTTACTGGCTGGCTAAAAGAGAAGGGTCGCGGCGGTGCGCAAGGCGTATCAGAAGAAAAATCGCTACTTGAGCTGACCCAAATGGTCGCGCTGATGAGCATGCTCGAGGGGCGTGATGAGGCGCCTGATGCCGTGCGTCTATCTACCTTGCATGCGGCCAAAGGACTGGAATTCGGGCATGTCTTCATGGTGGGCGTGGAAGAGGGCATCTTGCCGCACAAGGGCGATCCTGATGCGCCGCCTGAATCATTCGCGCAGCGTATCGAAGAAGAGCGGCGCTTGATGTATGTCGGTATCACACGTGCGCAGCGCAGCCTGACGGTTACATGGTGCAAACAGCGCAAACGCGTGCGCGACAGCACCCCATGCGAGCCCTCGCGCTTTATCCAAGAGATGCAGCTTGCGGAGGGCAACGCGCCGCTGCCTGAAGACGCGCCGATCACCCCACAAGATCGGCTTGCCAATCTGAAAGCGCTTCTGCAAACCCCCAAAGCGGCGTGAATGGCTCAGCAGCGCGCCCGCTCCGGATTTCGCAACCCGCACGCATTGCCGGTAAAGCAGTGTGTGACGTGTGGCCGGCCTTTCACTTGGCGCAAGAAGTGGGCGGCGAACTGGGAAGAGGTGAAATACTGCTCAGAGGGCTGTCGCAAGAAAACAGGGGCCAACTGACAAGAATCCCTTCGATCCCCGTCGAGAGCCAAATTATTGGCTCTCTCCGCTCCTTAAAACAAAGACGCCCACACAAAGTGGGCATCATGTTTTTGGCGGAGCGGACGGGGCTCGAACCCGCGACCCCCGGCGTGACAGGCCGGTATTCTAACCAACTGAACTACCGCTCCATTCGCGTGTGGGTAGCACACGAAAGTGGCGGATTGTACCCAAGCACTGCTTGAGTGTCGAGCGAATCAGCGTGATGCCGAATTGATGCAGATTCCAACTGGCAGATTGCTGATCTTAAGCGGCCCTGATTTGTCCGGCGTCGAAGTTAAGCTTCGTAGCGCTGTTGCTTGAGCGCCGGACTAGGTTTTTGTGTAACCATCCAGCTTGCAAGCGTATGATCATTAGCTCATTTCCTTCAAGGAGAATACCGATGTCAGAGTCCACAATCACGACTGCTCGCAATGATTTGAAATCGCTCGTGCGCGATGCACAGGCCTTGTTTGACGAAGCGACTGCGGCCGGCGGCGCTAAGGCAGAAGAGCTGCGCTCCAAGGGAATGAAGATGCTGGACCATGCGATCACGCGTGCGCACGACCTGCAAGATGCCGCTGTACGCAAAGGACGCAAAATCGCGCACGATACCGACGAATATGTCCATGAGCATCCGTGGCGCGCTATAGGCATTGCTGCCGGCGTTGGTCTTGTCGTCGGCATGTTAATCGCAAGGCGTTAAGCAATGAACGCATCGGCCTCATCGCCCAGCGGCCTGGCGTCAAGCGCAGGTACCGTAGTGAGTAGTGTGCTGAAGTTGATTGGTGTGCGGCTGTCGATGGCGATGCTGGAGCTTGCCGATGCGCGCGATGCGGTGTTCCGAGTGGTGCTGCTGGCAGCGCTAGCGGTGTTGGCGAGCGCGTTCGCTTTGCTCAGCCTGTCGGCGTTGCTGGTCGCGCTGATGTGGGATGCGCTTGGTTGGCGAATTCTGCTAATACTGTTTGTTGCTTACCTGGCGCTGGCGCTAGGGACGCTGTGGAGAGCGCGCAGTATCATTGCGAGTGGACAGATCGGATTACCAATCACGCTAGCCGAGCTGCAAAAAGATCGCGACGCACTGTCGGGTACCGATCTTAATTCGGAGCGCAAGTAATGAGCAAAGCAGAACGTGACGCGCAACGAAAACTGCTGATGCTGCAAGGAGCGCTTTACCGCTTGGAGATCACTGAGGCGCGCGCAGCGCTTCAAGACGCCGCCAAGCCGCGCGCCATGGTCGGGCAGGCGATCGAGCTCTTGAAGTTTGTATTGGCGCACAAGCGAATGTCGCTGCTTGCATCCGCCGTTCCGTGGGTGTTAGGAAAAGGCCGCGGCCGCAAAATGATTCGCCGCACGCTAGTGGCGGTTGCTGCGGCTACTTTGGCTTGGTTGTTTTTGCGGCGGCGCTCGCAATCCTGATCGTCAGCGAAGCACCGCGCCGGGCATTGGCACTTCGCTGCGTGCTGGTGGCGGCATCACGCTAGTGCCACCAGCAGATACGATAGGCTTATTTGGCGGCGGGCTCTTTGAACTTTGCGCCAGAGGCGTTCGCCATGTACACCACCGCGCGCGCAACCTCAACATCATCCAAGCTAGGGTTACCGCCTTTGGCTGGCATGCCGCGGATGCCCTTGACCGCATGCGATACCAGGGTGTCGTAGCCTTGGGCAATACGAGCGCCCCAGGCACCACCGTCGCCCTTCTTGGGCGCTCCGGCAACGCCGGCACCGTGGCAGGCAGCGCATGCCGCGTTGTAGACTTGTTCGCCGGTTTTCAGCGCGACCGCACCAGCGGCAGCGGCAGCGGCGGGCGCCGCAGCACCTTCCGGCGCCTCTGGCATGGTGAAGCTGACATCGGCCACTGGTTTGATGCGCTCAGCAATCGCCTCCGGCGATTGCGAAGCCGAGTCGGAACCCAGCTTGGAGGTGTTTCCGACGAAATTCACCAATAACAAAATAGTCGTTATCGGGATAACGAATGAGGCAACAATGACAGCAATCAGCTGGTTGGGGGTTTTAATCGGCGATTCACTATGGGCGTCACTCATGATTTCCTCGTGGGGTGATGGCGGAAGCCAGCCTGTCTTGCAAAGCCCGAAAGTATAGTCGAATCACGCGACTTAATTCCCGCAGACAAGTGCGCTCGTGGACTGCCTGATTGAAAACCGGTATCCTTGCGCGCCTCCTCGCGATGCGGCTGTAGCTCAGTGGATAGAGTATTGGCCTCCGAAGCCAAGGGTCGTGGGTTCGATCCCCGCCAGCCGCGCCAGTGCCTCAGGCCTACCCTGCATGATGATTATGTTTAGCAGAAAGAGAGAGCCAATAGTTTGGCTCTCGACGGAGATCGAAGGGATTCGCTTGCAAGCGAATCCGCGGCCCGCGGGATGTGGGCAATCCCCGCCAGCCGCGCCAGTGCCCCCAATCCCTATTGCGGTACGCCGTTGGCAATGACGCGGCGGATCAGGTCGCGGTCAGGCGCCGGGTCGTCGTGGCTGGTAAAGCTAGCGCGCTGCTCGGAGGGCCGGTGCAGCAAGCGCAGCTCGCTACCGATAACTTCCGTGGTGTGCCTTTCTACGCCATCTTTGCCGGTCCATTTGCGAGTCTGCAGGTAGCCCTCCACGTACACCAGTGCGCCTTTTTTCAGGTGCTGCCCGGCGATTTCTGCCAGTCGCTTGTAGAGCACCACACGATGCCACTCAGTGGCGTCGCGCCGCGCGCCCACCGACTTGTTTTTCCAGGCCTCGCTGGTAGCCACCGAGAGTTGAACCACATGATCACCGTTTTGCAGGGTTCGGAGATCCGGGTTATGTCCAAGATGACCGATCAGCATGACCTTGTTGAGCGTGCCTGTCATGATCTCGCAGAGTTCTCCTCTTTAGCTGGGCAAGCAGGCAAGCCGGTGTTACCGGCAAGCCGCTGAAAGTTGGGGCGTGCTTGGATGCGGCCGGTCTGCCTAGAGCGCGACCCGACGTGCAATTAATCCACCGATTGCGCTGATGCCGGTGATCCCTTTGATGGAAAAGCTGCCGGCAAGCTCTGCCGGCCCGCCACCGTTGGCAGGCCCGAAAAACCGCAGGCCAGCGTAACCGGCTGCGCCGCCATGAGAGATGGCGCCGATAGCGGTGTTTGCCAAGGTGCCGAGCGGCAGCGCATTTGTGCTGCCAATCGTCAGCTTGGCGGCGGGTTCCAGATTTGCCGGAAGGACCTCGTCAATGCGAACATTCAGTAGCTGCAGCGAGACTTGACGCGTGCTGAAATCGACAGTCACCTCGATATCCGCCGCGATGGGGTAAACCTCTATTTGCCCATCCGGGCTGTACCAGCCGCGCGCATAGCCGCGGTAAGTGGCGCTACCGCTGGCAGGTACAGTCGAAGGGTCGGTGAGCTGTCCGAATGCAATCGTGCCGCGCCGCTCTTTATTGTGCTCGCGACCACCGCCCCACTCTTGAATACTGATGGTGTCTTTGGTGACCCAGCCGGCCACATGTGCGTAGCGGTAGCTCCAGTTCCACAGATCGCGGTAGCCTTTGAAACCGGCAAACGGCATCTGATCAGGCCCCTGCGTTGCGCCATCTTCATGCAGACGTGTGCCGACAATTTGGTTGGGCTCGAACCCGCCGCTGCGCCAATTGCCAGTCGTTAGGCGCAGCCCGTTGTTGGCCGCTGCAACACAGGCGGCGTCTTGGGTATCGCAGCTCGTCGCGCTGCGTTCAAAGTAGTGATTGTTGGCATAGTGGTCTTGCGTTCCGCTGAAGGTCAGCGGGTTGTTATTCCAAAACCCATCGCCTTGGGGCGGCAACGCAACCAGTGTCGACATGCCCTGCTCTCCGAGTTGTACGCGCCCTCGCTTCAGACCAAAATTTTCAATAATGCGCGGGCGCTCCGAGTTACCGTCCCAGAAAAGCTTGAGCTGCGAAAGCAGCAGATCCACCGCGCTGATATTGGTATCCGTGTCATGTAAAACCCGCACCTCAGCGAACCCTTGGTTCAACGGCTGCAAACCAAATGCCTCGGCGGTGTTGCTGTTGTTGGCCAGCAGATCACTGGTCGAGAACCCCACCGTTTGAACGCCGCTCTTGCTGAGCTGTATCGGACCCACCGCAGTGCCCAGTGTCGCGCCACTGCAGGCGGAGACACCCGACGGGTATGCGTCCTGGCTGTTTGGGCTGTCCGCAGACACCGCGCTGAGCGGTGTACTCGTCACCACACTTCCGCTGCCAGCGCTGCTACCATTCAAAACACTTCCGGCGCTTACGCCATCGCCACCGCCGCAGCCAGCTAGCGCAAGCAGCAGCGTGACCGTGCCTCCAATTGCTAACGTCGATAATCTCATTACCGCTCCCTGTGGGTCATCTGAATCAAGTGTGTGACGGTGTTGAGACACCCGCCAGTGATGAACTTAGGGCAAGGAACGATGACCTTATTGAGCGCCGCTAAGCGAATAAAAATGCCTGCGCTGCGATCAGCGGTATGCTTACGATGCAGCAAATTAAGCTGTGAACAACCACCGGGTAAGAAGCCAGACATGCCGCCCGTTATAATTTGCGTTTGATTTGCGACATCGCTTCCTGCGGCGCACGCCCTCTCCATGCAACAGCAACACAAAGAAAAACTCAGCGCACTGTTTAACGAGGCGGTGACGTCACTGCTCGCCGGCACCGATCAGGCGATTCCGGCAATCACCCTTGAGCGGCCACGCGATCCCTCGCACGGTGATCTCGCCTGCAATATAGCGATGCAACTGGCTAAGCCGCTCAAGCGCAACCCGCGCGAGTTGGCACAAGCTATCGCTGACGCCGTGCTAGCGCATCCGGCGCGTATGGGGTTGATCGAGTCGATCGACATCGCCGGCCCGGGCTTCATCAATCTGCGTCTTGCGCTCGCGGCGAAGCAAGCGGTGGTGGCGCGTGTGTTTGCTGATGCGCAGTGCTATGGGCGTTCCAATGCGGGTGCCGACACCAAGGTGCTAGTCGAGTTTGTGTCGGCGAATCCAACAGGCCCGCTGCATGTCGGGCATGGTCGACAAGGCGCATTGGGCGACGCAATGTGCGCCTTGCTTGAGGCGCAGGGTCATGCCGTACAGCGCGAGTTCTACTACAACGATGCCGGTGTGCAGATCGCGACGCTGGCGACATCTGTGCAGGCGCGCGCCAAAGGCAGCCAGCCGGGAAATGTGGATTGGCCTGAGTCTGCCTATAACGGCGACTACATCGCCGATATAGCTGCTGATTTCATCGCACGAAAAACAATCGCCGCCGCCGATGGTGAGCCAGTCACGGCGAGCGGTGATGTCAATGACCTTGAATCTATCCGTCGATTTGCCGTGGCCTATTTGCGGCATGAACAAGACCTGGATCTGCAAGCCTTCGGTGTCCGGTTTGATCACTACTACCTTGAGTCATCGCTCTACCGCGATGGCAAGGTCGAGGCTGCGGTCGGTGCGCTCAAGGCGGCTGGCAAGACCTACGAGCAAGAAGGTGCGCTGTGGCTGAAGAGTACCGAGTACGGTGACGATAAAGACCGCGTCATGAAAAAATCTGACGGCACTTACACGTACTTTGTACCGGATGTGGCGTATCACATCACCAAATGGCAGCGCGGCTTTCACAAGGTAATTAACATCCAGGGTAGTGATCATCACGGCACAATTGCACGCGTGCGCGCGGGCCTGCAGGCGGTCGGCATGGGAATCCCCGCAGGCTACCCAGACTATGTGCTGCACAAAATGGTCACCGTCATGCGCAATGGCGAGGAAGTGAGAATTTCCAAGCGTGCTGGCTCTTATGTCACCTTGCGCGATCTGATCGAGTGGTCGGCAGGCGAGGCGCGCGACGCTGCAGGTGAGCGCAATCTCACGCGCGGTCGTGATGCCGTGCGATTTTTTCTGA
>VGHX01000077.1 GCA_016868055.1 Betaproteobacteria bacterium | reverse complement strand
ATCTGTATACCGGTAAATATGGTCCTGCTTTTTTGCGCGCACGTCACTTGCCATTCCCGATTGGTTCCAAGGAGCGCGACGAGTGGCTCACTTGCATGCTATTGGCGATGCGGGATATTGGCTTCGATGAAAAAAAAGAAGACCGCTTGTTAGAGGCCTTCTTCGGGACGGCTGATTGGATGAAAAATAAGCCGGATTAGTGCTACCGCGGGAGGTAGCTGCCGCCTGTGTACGCGCCCAGGCCATCGAGCTTTTTCTGTGCCATCTCCATGAGCGTACGCTTGTCAAAATCGCCGTAGCTGAGCTCGATCGTTTTATTGAGTAAGGGAACGGCTTGTTCAGGTTGGCCGATGGCGATCAGGCATTCTCCTAATCGGTATGCAGCAGCGGCATGCTCGGTATCGACATCTAAGGCCATCGCATACAGCAGTGCCGCCGGCTCGAGATGGTTTTGTCGTTGCAGGCAAGCGCCGGCCATGAATGCGTAGCGGCTATCGGTCGGGTTGTGCAGGGTGAGTTGCAGCGCGATGGGCAAGGCATGATGAAAATCCCCTTGATCACAAAGCTCATGCGCGACCTGGTACAGCGCTGCATAGCCATCATCGGTAATTCCTCGCAGTTCACCAAGCGTGTAGCCTTGTTTCAGTTGCTCTCTGCATTGCTCTAATGTTTGCTGAATGTTTTGCAGGCCGTCAGTTAGTTGCGTGACGATAGCGGCGACCTCCGGATCCGATGGAGGGTGAATGTAGGCGTCTGTCATAGGTTCAATCCTTGCAAGGCGGGGGCCCTGCTCGGTGACAGACTTGGCGGGAGGGTTCCTCTGGAAAGTCGCTTAGATCAAGCCAGTGAATGGCATGACGTTGACCGGTTGACCTGCCTGGATATCACATTCATCGTGGGAAAGCACGACCATACAGTTAGCCTCAGACATGGAGCTGAGAATGCCTGAGCCTTGTGCCCCGGTGAGCCGCACCTTCGCTGTGCCGGTCGAATCGAACGCGATCACACCGCGTTGATATTCAGTACGACCCGCCCGTTTTTTGATGGCATGGGAGCTGATGGCTTGGATGCTGGGTAATCTTTCGGTCGTTGTTCCCTGCAACCGAAAAAGCGCATCGCGTGCGAAGAAGTAAAAAGTCGCCATCACGGCAACCGGATTACCCGGCAGGCCGAAGAAGAGTGCGTCTTTGCCGTTGACATTGATTTTGCCGAAGGCCATGGGGCGACCCGGCCGCATCGCGATTTTCCAAAACATGACTTCGCCAAGCCGTGCCATCAACGCACGGGTGTAGTCTGCGTCACCGGCAGAGACGCCACCGGTAGTGATCACCGCGTCGGCTATCTTGCCTGCTTCGCGCAATGCGTTTTCTAACGCAACAGGGTCATCGCGAACCACACCAAGATCAATCGCCTCGAAACCTGCGCGATCAAGCATGGCGTGCAGCGTGTAGCGATTGCTGTCATACACACAGCCTGCCTCAAGCGGCTGGCCAATCGATCGTAGCTCATCACCCGTCGAGAAAAATGCCACCTTCAGTTGACGCATGACGGTGAGCTCAGCAATACCCAGTGACGCAATCAGACCAAGGTCAGCGGGTGTCAGTAGGCGGCCTTTGTGTAGCACCGTGGCGCCGATCGGTAAGTCTTCACCGGCAAGGCGCACGTTACTTTTGGCCTCGATCGTACCGCTTGCAAAGGTGAGGGAATGTTCCGTTGCCTCAGCGACTAATTCTTGCGGGATCACGGTATCGCAGCCACGCGGCATCAGCGCGCCAGTCATGATGCGCACGCACTCACCGGTTTGTACTGTTGGGTGGTAGGGGTGCCCGGCAAAAGCTTTACCAACCAGCTTGAGTGTGATGTGACCTTGTTTCAGGTCTGAACCTGAAAACGCATAGCCATCCATCGCCGAGTTGTCATACGACGGCACATTGATGGGTGCACTCATGTCGGTAGCGAGCGTGCGACCGAGTGCTTGTTTGAGCGGTACCTGCTCGGTTTGCGTGATAGGTTGAATGCAGCGGGCGATGGCTTGCTGCGCGAACTCAACCCGCAGCGACTCTGCGTCAAACCCGGAAATGGATTCTGTGATTTGACGGAGCTTGTCAGTCATGGTTACGTTTGGATATCGATAGCATTATCGAGATTCGCTGGACCCCGGTGCAGGCCGGGATCCATCGCAGTCACGCGGCACTGAATCTTAACCGCCGATATACGACATCTCTACTTTGCGTACGGGGCGGGCGAGGCCTTCGGTATTGATCGTGCGCAGTTCAGAGTAGCGGTCATCACGCTGCGACCACAGATGCGCCACCGCCGCAATGATCTCTTCATCAGAATGCCCCGCACGCAGCAGCGCGCGCAAATCATGACCGCCGGTGGCGAACAAACAGGTAAATAGTTTGCCCTCAGTCGATAGGCGCGCGCGGTTGCAGTCGCTGCAGAAGGCCTGAGTGACGCTGGAGATCACGCCAATCTCGCCGCTACCATCCACATAGCGCCAGCGCTCGGCTGTTTCGCCGGTGTAGTTGGGTTCAACTTCTTCCAGCGGCGTCTGCTCGCTAATACGACGAACGACCTCGGCCGATGGGATCACTTCATCCATTTTCCAGCCATTCGACGCGCCGACGTCCATGTATTCAATGAATCGCAAAATAGCCGGGCTGCCTTTGAAGTAGCGCGCCATCGGCACGATCTCCTGATCATTCAGGCCGCGCTTGACCACCATATTCACTTTCACCGGACCCAAGCCCACACGGTGGGCGGCTTCGATGCCATCCAGGACATCCGACACCGGGAAGTCCACATCATTCATGCGCTTGAAGGTGGCGTCGTCCAAGGAATCGAGTGAGACAGTGACGCGCTGCAGACCGGCGTCTTTAAGCGACTGCGCTTTTTTGGTCAGTAGCGAGCCGTTGGTGGTCATGGTGAGATCGAGCGGCTTGCCATTGTGGGCCGTTAGCCCGGCCAGCATTTCAATCAGCTTCTCGATATGCTTACGCAGCAAAGGCTCACCACCGGTGAGTCGAATTTTTTCAACGCCGTGTGCGACAAAGATTTTTGCGACGCGCGTGATTTCCTCAAACGACAATAACGAGCTTTGCGGCAGAAATTGGTAGTCCTTGTCGAACACTTCTTTCGGCATGCAGTACACGCAGCGGAAGTTGCAGCGATCAGTGACCGAGATACGCAGATCACGTAGCGGTCGCGCGAGCGTATCCGACAATAGCCCAGTGGCAGGCGTCAGCGTTTGCGGGATATGCGGCACCGCTTGCAAGTAGCGCAGGTCGGCAACCGGAATAAAGCGTTCTGTCATGTGTTGCTGAGATGGCGACGTCGCCATCAGAAAGTCTCGTTGCTGTGGCGGTCAAAATACCGGCCGGATGGGCATGTAAGATATCACGAGGCCGGTTATCGCACAGGCGAGCATTAGCCGCACGGTGCTGACCTTGAAGCGGACCAAGGCGATAGTGGCTGCGACGGCAATCAGTAGCGCCAGCCAATCCCAGCGTGGGAGCGCCTGATCAAGGTGAAAGACATGCGCTGCAAACAGCGCACCCAAGCTGACAATAACGCCCACCACAGCAGCGCTGATCGCGCTAAGTACCGCTGTCAGCCGCAGACCACCACGGGTGGCTTCTACCAACGGTGCCCCCGCCAGGATAAAAATAAAGCTCGGCAAAAAGGTAAAGAAGGTCGCCACCACCGCGCCGGCACAGCCGGACCAAAACAAGCCGAACGGTCCGAGTACTTCTTGCGTCCAGCCGCCGACGAAACCAACAAAGGCTACGATCATGATCAGTGGGCCGGGCGTGGTCTCACCTAATGCGAGGCCATCGATCATTTGCGTCGCGCTCAACAAGCCGAAGTGATCCACCGCGCCTTGATACACATACGGCAGTACCGCGTAAGCGCCACCGAAACTGAGCAGCGCGGCTTTTGTGAAAAACCAGCCCATTTGCACCAGCGGATTAGTCCAGCCAAACAAGAGATTCAGGAGCAGCAGTGTCAGTGCGCCCAGCGCGACACCAATGGCCGCGGTGCGCAGTAATGCTCGCCACTCAACTGCCGCATGCGAGGGTATCGGTGTATGGTCGTCAATCAGCGCAGTGGGCGCAGGTGTGCCGCTACTGTTGTGATGCGCTTGCAGCGAAAAATAGCCGGGCTTGTAGCGCGCACCGATGGCGCCGATAAGCGCCGCAATACCGATCACTGCCGGGAAGGGGAGCTGAACCGCGCTGATCAGCACGCAAGCCAGCACAGCCACTGCCAGCAGCCACCGGTTATGCAGGCTGCGCTGCCCTATACGCCACGCTGCGGCTAGCACCAGCGCGACCACTGCGGGTTTGATGCCATACAAAACACCCGCCACCACCGGCACATCGCCAAACGCCAAGTAAACCCACGACAGCGTAATCAGAATCAAGAGCGAGGGCAGCACGAACAAGCAACCGGCAATGATGCCGCCCGCGGTACGGTGCATCAGCCAGCCGATATAGGTGGCCAGTTGCATTGCCTCGGGCCCGGGCAGCAACATGCAGTAGTTCAGCGCATGCAAAAAACGCTGCTCGGAGATCCAGCGTTTTTTTTCAACCAGCTCGTCATGCATCAAGGCGATCTGACCGCTCGGTCCACCAAAGCTGATGAAGCCCAGACGCAGCCAGTAGCGGAATGCCTCGGATAAGCTTACTGAGGACGGTGAAGAGTCACCGTCAGAATCATTCAGCATCTGCAATTACATGTTGGCGTAATTCGGCCCACCACCACCCTCAGGCGTGACCCACACAATATTTTGTTGCGGGTCTTTGATGTCGCACGTTTTACAGTGAACACAATTTTGCGCGTTGATCTGCAACCGAGACTGGCCACTGTCTTCGACATACTCATACACACCCGCCGGACAATAGCGCTGCTCGGGCCCGGCGTAGGTGTTGAGGTTGACCGACACAGGGACGCTGCTATCCGTCAGCGTGAGATGCGCGGGCTGATGCTCATTGTGGTTGGTGTTTGAGATGAACACGGATGACAATCGATCGAAGGTCAGCACATTATCCGGCTTAGGGTAAGCGATCGGTTGACACTCTGCGGCAGGACGCAAGCCGAGATGATCGGGATGCTGATGATGCAGTGTCCAAGGTGCTTTGCCGCGCAACAGCACTTGGTCAATACCGACGAGTAGCGTACCGAGATACAAGCCCTTGCCCATCGCGGGTTTGAAGTTGCGCGCGACATGCAGCTCTTCGTGCAGCCATGACTGTTCGAAACGCGTGCTGTACGCAGTCAGCTCATCCTGCGCACGTTCCGCAGCGATCGCATCAAACGCTGCTTCGGCCGCGAGCATGCCGGATTTCATCGCTGCGTGGCTGCCCTTAATGCGGCTGGCATTCAGGAAGCCTGCATCACAACCAATCAGCGCGCCACCGGGGAAGGTTAGCTTGGGCAGTGACTGCAAGCCGCCCGCAGTGATCGCGCGCGCGCCGTACGAGAGCCGTTTGCCGCCTTCAAAAAAACTGCGAATCGCCGGATGTGTTTTGTAGCGCTGGAATTCTTCAAACGGTGACAGGTAAGGGTTCGCATAACCCAGCCCCACCACATAGCCGACCGCTACCAAATTGTTGTCGAGGTGATAGAGGAAAGAGCCGCCATAGGTATCCGCATCCAGCGGCCAACCGGCCGTGTGAATAACCAAACCGGGTTGGTGCTTGGCAGGGTCAATCTCCCATAACTCCTTCAGACCGATGCCATAGGTTTGCGGGTCCCGACCGGCATCCAGCTGAAATTGGCGGATGAGCTGCTTTCCCAGATGCCCGCGCGCGCCTTCGGCAAACAGCGTGTACTTTGCGTTCAAGGCCATACCGAGCTGGAAATCGGCGGTGGCTGCGCCGTCTTTGCCCACGCCCATGTTGCCGGTGGCAACGCCAACGACTGCGCCTTGATCATCATATAAAACCTCGGCAGCGGCGAAGCCGGGAAAAATCTCTACGCCCAGCGCCTCGGCCTGTTGCGCCAGCCAGCGCACCACGTTGCCGAGCGAGACGATGTAATTACCGTGATTTTGGAAGCAAGCGGGCAGCAGCCAGTTGGGCGTGGCGATTGCGCTGCTCTCGGTGAGGAATAGAAAGCGATCTTCCGAGACCGGTGTGTTGAGTGGCGCACCGCGTTGCTGCCAATCCGGGAACAGTTCGTTCATAGCGATCGGGTCCATCACCGCACCCGAAAGAATATGCGCACCCGGCTCGCTCCCTTTTTCAAGCACGCATACGCTGATGTCGCGGCCCTGCTGCTCGGCGAGTTGTTTCAGCCGAATCGCTGCCGACAGCCCCGCCGGACCGGCCCCGACAATAACAACGTCATAGTCCATGGCCTCGCGGGGGCCGAATTGATCAATGAAACTCGGGTTCTGGCTGGGGCTCGTCATGGGGCTTGCGATATCGCTGAATTTTCAGCCCCGGGTTGGGCTGACTCGGTTTTGGGAGGCGTCTCTGGCACGCGGAATCATGTAATGATAACGGCTTCGACCGAATTAAAGACGATCAAGGAGCGCGCGTGGGTATCGAAGTCAATTTCAAGGGCAAGGTAGCGCTGGTAACCGGTGCCTCAAGCGGCCTGGGCGAGCGTTTCGCGCAGATTTTGGCCGAGGCCGGCGCCACCGTCGTACTTGCGGCGCGGCGCACCGAAAAACTGAAAGAGTTGCGAGCGCAGATTGAGGCGGATGGCGGGGCCGCGCGTATTGTTCGGCTGGATGTGACCGATCTGGGCAGTATCAAGTCAGCGGTGGCGCACGCGGAAACCGAGGCCGGGCCGATCGATATTCTGGTCAATAACTCGGGTGTGTCGACCACGCAAAAGCTAGTCGATGTCACGCCGGATGACTATGACTTCATCATGGAGACCAATACCAAGGGCGCTTTCTTTGTGGCGCAAGAGGTCGCCAAGCGAATGATTTTGCGTTCCAAGGCGGAGCCAAATCGACACTTCCGTATTATCAACATCGCCTCGGTGGCGGCACTACGAGTGCTGTCACAAATTGGTGTGTACTGCATGAGTAAAGCAGCCGTGGTGCAAATGACCAAAGCCATGGCGCTGGAGTGGGGCCGCTACGGCATTAATGTCAACGCGATCTGCCCGGGTTATATCGAGACCGAAATCAATCGTGAGTACTTTGCCGGGGAAAGCGGGCAAAAGCTGGTGAATATTTTGCCCCGCAAGCGCGTAGGCGTACCGTCGGATCTTGATGGGCTGCTGCTGCTGCTGGCGGCCGATGAATCGCGCTTCATGAATGGCGCAGTGATTACTGCTGATGATGGTATGGCAGTGTCCTGACGCAGCCTGATAAGTGTCTGAGTTTTTCTTTAAAACTGTCGCGATCTGACCAGTATTTGCTTGCAGTATTTGATTACAGTGTTTGATTGCAGAATCTGATTGCAGCAGTTGATTGCAGCAGTTGATTGCAGCAGTTAATTGCAGCAGCTGATTACAGTGTTTCATTACAATGATTGATTTTAATATTTAAGTCATTGCATCAGTAGTATCGATCGCTTCGGTATTTCATCAAGGAGAATCATGAACAAGCTCTACCCAGACGCCGCCAGTGCACTCGCGGGCGTCGTGCACGACGGGCAGACCATCGCGGTGGGTGGTTTTGGTCTGTGCGGTATACCCGAGGCGCTGATTGCGGCATTACGCGAAACGGGCGTAAAACATCTCACCGCGATTTCGAATAACGCGGGCGTTGATGGCTTTGGTCTCGGGCAGTTATTGGCAACCCGTCAAATCAAAAAAATGATTTCATCCTACGTTGGCGAGAATAAAGAGTTCGAGCGTCAATATCTTGCCGGCGAACTGGAGCTTGATTTCACGCCGCAGGGCACGCTCGCAGAAAAACTGCGCGCGGGTGGTGCGGGCATTCCTGCGTTTTTTACGCGGACCGGAGCGGGCACCATCGTCGCTGAGGGTAAAGAAGTGCGCGTGTTCGATGGCGAGCAGTATGTGATGGAGTACTCGCTGGTGGCTGACATATCGCTGGTGAAAGCATGGAAAGCAGACCCGGTCGGCAATCTGGTCTATCGCAAGACAGCGCGTAATTTCAACCCTAATGTAGCGATGGCAGGCAAGCTGACGATTGTTGAGGTGGAAGAGATGGTGGGGCTGGGCGATCTCGACCCCGACATGGTGCATACACCGGGGATTTTCGTTCATCGTATTGTGGTGAACGCCAACCCGGAGAAGCGCATCGAACAACGCACCGTGCGTGCACAGTAAGGCGGAGATCACCATGGCATGGACACGTGAACAAATGGCGGCGCGCGCCGCGCAAGAGCTGCAGGATGGTTTTTATGTGAACCTTGGCATCGGCTTGCCGACGCTGGTTGCGAACTATGTACCGCAAGACATTACCGTCTGGCTGCAGTCTGAGAATGGTTTACTCGGCATCGGGCCCTTCCCGACCGAAGAAGATATTGATGCGGATCTGATCAATGCGGGTAAACAAACAGTCACCGCGTTGAAAGGTGCCTCGTTCTTCAGCTCGGCAGATTCATTTGCCATGATTCGAGGCGGAAAAATCAACATCGCCATCCTCGGTGCAATGCAAGTCTCGGAGCGCGGTGATCTCGCGAACTGGATGATCCCTGGCAAGATGGTGAAAGGTATGGGCGGTGCGATGGACTTGGTAGCGGGTGTGGGCCGCGTTGTGGTGCTGATGGAGCATGTCGCCAAGGCCAAGGATGGCACCATCGCTCACAAATTGCTCGAACACTGCGACCTCCCGCTCACGGGCGTCGGTGTCGTCGACCGCATCATCACTGACCTGTGCGTGCTGGATGTGACCGAGCACGGATTGAAATTAGTCGAGATGGCACCCGGCGTAGCTAAAGACGAACTGATTGCCAGCACAGGGTGCGAGATCAGGTTCTGATCTGACGCGTTTAATCTCCCACCAAAGCCGGTCGGCGCAAAGCCCGCCGGCTTTTTCAATGGCAGCTTGATAGCGGCATGCCCTCCCGCGTGGTATCACCGTATTCGCCGTCTCATTTTCTTCACAGACCTCATCGTCAGTGCACTACAGATGCATCAGAGGCGCAGCTTAAGAGTATTTGGCGTTGCAAAGTATGTTCTGATCAAGACTGTTAACTCAGTCGTTATCACTACAACCTTTGCTACAAGGACGCATGCTATGAGCACACCCAGTATTCCGCCCAAGTCTTATCGGCAAAGCGACACGCCGCCCAGCTCAACGAGTAATACCAATGCCGTTCTCAGCAATAGCAGTAATAACCCGACGCCGAGCTCAACGAGTAATACCAATACCGTGCCCGGCAATAACAGTGCTAACCCTACGCCATCAACCAGCAACTCAAATGCGGTAGACAATACGCGCAAAAAGAGTTCATCACCAAAAACGCGAATCCCGAGGTCTCCCAGGTTGCGCCAAGCGAAGGGAAAAGACTCGCCCTTGGAGAAAATTAAGATGCGGGTCTCTGCGAGGAAGCGTGAGCTCGACAAGAAAAATCAAAACGGTTTGGCGGATTCATCAACGAGTGAGTCTGAGAAAAAAATATTCCCACGATCGGGCGCCTTGAGCGACTCTTTTGAAGATGACGTACAAAACATTGAAGATGAAAGTAATCTCGACGCGACGTCAGAGAAGCAAGGTAGCCCGTATCGGTATATCTCTGAGCCTAAGCTTGCTGCACGCACGAGGTACGATTCTGATGAAACACTATCTTCAAGCTCGATCAGTCAATCAGAGGATAGCGGCCCAATTCCTAACTATGCAGCCGTCTTGGTGCAGACTATCTGGGATGCCATTGATAATAAAGATTGGATGAGATTGGAAAATCTAATTACCTCCATGCGAGAAACCGGCTTTCGTTTCGATAGTCCATCGATGAAAGATTCTGGGGTAATAAAAACCATCGTGACGGTGGCACCATTGGCTTTGCTTGGCGCGAATGAACAGGTGCGTAGTATGGATCATGAGGACCGATGGATATTCGCGCTAGATTTACTTGATTTGGGCTGCGATAGGAACGCCAAAGACCTGAGTGGTAACCGCGTGATCGATTTGTTACGCAAGCAAGCGACGCCAGACCTCATTAAATATGTTGCCAAGGAGCGCCCCAACTTACGCCATCTATTTCCAAAGCCGTAGCGCCCTATAGGCTTAAGCGTAGTTTAGCTTTCGACGAAAAACCCAAGGCTTCGGATCTATCTCGCTATTAACGAGGTCGGTTCAAAGCCTTTAATGCGCAACCATGATCTTACTGCGCCACCCAACCACCATCCATGTTCCACGCCACGCCACGGACTTGTGCAGCCGCATCGCTGCACAAGAAAACCGCTAGCGCACCGAGTTGCTCGGGCGTGACGAATTCTCCGGAGGGTTGTTTTTCAAGCAGCAGCTCACGCTTGGCCTGATCGATGGATATACCGTTCGCTGCGGCGCGCGCATCGACTTGTTTTTGCACTAGTGGCGTCAGCACCCAGCCGGGGCAGATGGCGTTACAGGTGATGCCGGTTTGCGCGTTTTCCAGCGCAGTGACCTTGGTCAGGCCGACAATGCCGTGCTTTGAAGCGACATAGGCTGATTTGCCAGCGGATGCGACCAGGCCGTGTGCGGAGGCGATATTAATAATCCGGCCCCAGTTATTTTTTTGCATGACCGGCAGCGCAAGGCGTGTCGTATGAAATGCCGAGGTGAGATTGATAGCGATGACGGCATCCCAGCGCTCGACCGGAAACGCCTCAATGTTCGCGACATGCTGTATACCCGCGTTATTAAACAGAATATCCACCGAGCCAAATTGGGCAATTGCGTCTTTCATCATTTGCTCGATTTGCTGTCGCTGGGTCATGTCGGCGCCGAAGTAGGCGGTTTTCACGCCGAATTGTGATGCTGTCTGTTTCTGCAACTCCGCAATCTGCGCAGCCTCCCCAAAACCATTAAATACGATATTGGCACCTTCGGCCGCTAGCGCTTGCGCGATGCCGAGGCCAATGCCGGAGGTGGATCCGGTAATCAGGGCAGTTTTACCGTTGAGCTGGCGCGTTTGCATGGGCATTCCTTTTGCAATGAGATGATCGATGCTGCGATTTTACGGGTAGTGCCGCTAAAATCATAAAAAGCTGATAAGGAGACCGCCCCGTGACAATGCAAGCGCAGATCAAAATGGTGCAATGCCTGTCGCCGGCAGGATTGCATGCGATGGCGTACAAGGAGTGGGGTGACCCGCGTAACCCGCGCGTACTGGTGTGCGTACATGGTGTGACTCGTGTGTCGGATGACTTTGATGCGCTGGCGGCTGCAATGGCAGATCAGTACCGTGTGATCTGCCCGGACGTGGTGGGACGTGGCCGCTCAGCCTGGTTGAAAGATCCGAAGTATTACTGGGTGCCACAGTATGTCAGCGACATGGTGACCTTGATCTCGCGGCTGGATGTGCCACAGGTCGATTGGTTCGGTACTTCGATGGGCGCGCTGATTGGGTTGGGTCTCGCGGCGATACCCGATGCACCCATCTGCAAGGTGGTGATGAACGATGTAGGCCCTACGCTGAATTTTCAGGCGCTGTCACGTATTGGCAGCTATATCGGTGAAGATCTTCGGTTTGATAGCTTTCAACAAGCCCGCGACTACATCCGAACCATCTCTGCGCCGTTTGGCCCACACACTGATCAGCAGTGGGACAAGCTGGCCGCTGATGTGCTGCGACAAACCGATGATGGGCAATGGCGGCGACACTATGATGTGTCGTTAGCCTTGCCTTTCAAAGTGATGACGGAAGAGAGTGCGCAGCAAGGCGAGGCGGCACT
>VGHX01000076.1 GCA_016868055.1 Betaproteobacteria bacterium | reverse complement strand
GCCGATTGCGGGGTATACCATTAGCTTTTTCTTTTTCTGGACTGTCTGCGCGCTGGCCAGCATGATCAGTATGTACCTGGTCAGAACCGAGAACCCGCACCCGCCATTCTGAGCAGACTAGCTAGCGTTGCTTTGTTAGCGGCATTGAGAGTTTCAAAAACTGCCGCTCGCCTGGTCGGTGTCGCTACGTTTCTAACCCGGTTCGCAGGATTCTGTGCCCGCCGCAATCGCACGCAACCGCTCGGGTTCCAGTAACTCGATCTCGCGGTTGGCTACACGAATCAGTCCTTGTTTTTTCAGTCGCGATAGCAGGCGGCTGATACTCTCGATGGTCAGCCCCAAGTAATTGCCAATTTCTTCGCGCGACATACGCAACTGAAACTGCGTCGATGAGTAGCCACGAGCAGCGTAGCGCGAGGCGAGATTCACCAGAAAAGCAGCGAAGCGCTGCTCGGCGCGCATGTTACCGAGTAGTAGCATCACATTCTGCTCGCGCATGATTTCGCGACTCATCATGCGGTGGAAGTGATGCAGCAAGGTGGGGATCATGCCAAATAATTCTTCCAGTCGCGGGAAGGGAATTTCGCAGACTTCGCTATCTTCCAGCGCCATCGCATCGCAGTGATGGCGATCGGTGCTGATGGCGTCCATGCCGAGTAATTCACCGGCCATCTGAAACCCGGTCACCTGTTGCTCGCCCGACGGTGTGATCTGATAGGTCTTGAAGTGCCCCAGCCTGATCGCATACAGGTTAGTAAAGGGGTCGTCCATCCGGTACAGCGGGGTGTCTTTACGCACCTTGCGTCGGCGCCCGATGATCTGGTCGAGTTTCTCCAGATCAGACTCGCCCAAGCCCATCGGCAAGCAGAGCTGATGCATGCTGCAGGTGGAACAAACTCTCCCGCAGACCGTTCAGGTTGAGGGGGCGGGCGTAAATGGGATGGTTGTTGTCATAGTGTCAGCCGATAGACGCCACTTGACTCTATCTCATCCCGCCTGGTAATTCCACCTGGCAAGCCATAGGGTTACTCTGGCTTATGCCTCGATCGCCTCGTAAGGCAAACCGACATAGTTCTCTGCGATGGTGCTGAGCCCCGCTTCCGAGCTTGTGTAATAGGCAAGTTCAGCCTCCTGAATCTTGCGGCCGAAAGGATCATCCGAAAACTTGTGCAGTAACGAGGTCATCCACCATGAGAAGCGCTCTGCCTTCCAGATCCGCCTCAGGCAGATCGACGAGTAGTTCGCCATCAGGTCTTCGCGCCCGGCCTTGTAGCGCAAGCGCAGAAGGTGATAAAGCGTATAGACATCACTGGCGGCAAGGTTCAGTCCTTTGGCGCCGGTGGGCGGGACGATATGGGCTGCATCCCCTACCAGGAATAGTCGCCCGAATTGCATCGGCTCAGCGACGAAGCTGCGCAACGGGGCGATGCTTTTTTCGATCGACGGGCCGGTCACGATCTGTCGGGTGCTTTCCTCCGGCAGCCGACACACGAGCTCATCCCAGACGCGTTGGTCTGACCAATCCTCCACACGATCGTCCAGTGAGCACTGCACGTAGTAGCGCGACAAGTTGTCCGATCGCATGCTGCATAGTGCGAAGCCGCGCTCGTGATGGGCGTAGATCAGTTCATGTGACACCGGCGGCGTGCGTGACAAGATACCGAGCCAGCCAAATGGGTAAACGCGTTCAAACAACTGGATGCGGTCACTCGGGACGGACTGGCGTGATACGCCATGAAAGCCATCGCAGCCAGCGATGTACTCGCACTGAATTTCGTGCGGCTTACCCTCATGGATAAAGCTGACCGAGGGATGGTCGCTGTCGGTGTCATGTAATGCGACTTGCTCAGCGTTATAAAACTGCGTGGCACCTGAAGCTGTGCGTGCCTCCATCAGATCTTTAGTGACTTCAGTCTGACCATAGACCAGGACGTTTTTGCCGCCCGAGTATTTTTTCAGATCGACACGACGTAATTCGCCCGCGAATGAAAGCGCAAAACCTTCATGCACCATCCCCTCACGATCCATACGATCGCTCACTTGTGCAGTACGCAGTAAATCTGTCGTTCCCTGCTCAAGGACGCCAGCGCGGATCCTGGACAGCACATAGTCGGGTGATTTGGCCTCAATAATCACGTTATCGATGCCTTGCAGGTCGAGTAAGCGACCAAGCAGCAAGCCGGAGGGGCCAGCGCCTATGATGGCGACTTGAGTTTTCATTGTCTTGTCTCGGCGGGCTGCGGGCCCTGCGGTTTTTATTGCGGCTTATGTGTGGATGGGCCGCATTTATTTTGGGCGTGCGCATCGGTGATGCGCACTTTCAAGACCGGATTATAAGGCTGCTTGATAATTCGCTACGGCAGCAGCAAGCAAATCTCGTTGGAGACATTGAGCAATGAGGGCAGAAGCTGGTCCTCGATTGCGTCACGTGAGACGCGCGCGACCTGAGCACCGATACCCAGCGCGGCGACTGTGGCACCGGATGCACCACGAACCGGGACCGCGATTGAGCGAAGGCCAATCTCCATTTCCTCTTCAACCACTGCAAAGCCACGCTGCCGAACTTCGAACAGGATATCGCGCAGCTTGTGCTCTGACGTGATCGTGCGTGGCGTATACGATGCCAAGTTCGCTGCGGCGAAATACCGGTCCAGCTGCGCCGCAGATAATCCGGCCAACAACACACGCCCGAGTGCGGTGCAGTGGGCTGGCATCCGGCTACCGGTATTCAGCGCGAGTGATAGCGCGCGTGGTCCAACCGAGCGGGCCATGTACATCACCTCGTGGTTCTCAAGCACGGCAAGTACGCAGGATTCTTTCGCACGATGACTTAGCTCGTTCAAGTAGGGCTGAGCGGCCACCGTCAGTGGCGTGGAGGATAGATAGGCGTAACCCAGCGCCAGAATACCGGGCTTGAGGAAGAAGTTGTTCGCCTCGGAGTCAGCGTAGCCGAGCTGTTTCAGGGTGTAAAGGCATCGACGCACGGCGGCGCGTGGAATCCCGGTTTTCAGGCTTAGTTGAGCGATCGTCATGGCGCGGCGGTGATCGCTGAAGGCCTTGATGACGGCCAGTCCGCGTGCCAGTGAGGTCATGAAACTCGGATCGGTAAGCGCATCGATTTGCTTGGCGATGCTGAGCGCTTTGGTGGGCGCTTTGCTTAGCGCTTTAGCGGGCCCTTTGCTGGATGCGGGTCGGGTGTCCTCAGCGGCTGAGTCGCTGATCGTTGTGGCGGGTAAGGGTGTGGCTTCGGGTGTCGCTGGCTCCGGGTTCGGTAGCGGCGGCTCAACGGCAGGCTGGAGTTCATCGTCGGTACTGCTGGCAAGATTCTGCATGGGGAGCTATTCGGCGAAATGGTTCGTTGATACGGTTGGCATGCCGCGCAATCTGTCAGGCGGGTGAGGCCGTTAACAGCGGCATTGCTTAACCGTAACGCAGCTCGATAGCCATATGACAATCTTTTGCGCCGAGCGAGCACTGTCTATTTTTTTTTGCTCAATAAAGCCCCGATCTGTGGCGTCGTTCTGACACATTCATGGTTTTTTACCGGTGCCTCGTCGCTTAACGAAAAACAGAAAATTTCTGGCATTGAGCGCCGGCACGGCCGAACTGTGAAGCGCCAGCAGAATTTCCCAATTCGCTCGCCATCAGCGACAATCCACGACATTCCAATAATTAGCCGTCTCGAGATCAGGATCGCATCATGGCCGCTCCAGCCCCTTACCGGCGACCACCGCCGGGAAGTCATTCGGATTACCTTTACCTTGATTACGCCTCGACCGTCTCGCGCGCACCGCGCCAGCCGCTGCTACTGCTACCGCAGTCGTTGTCCGAAACCACCGGCCCGGTGTTTGGCGATAGTCGCGTGACCGCTGCCGACGCCGACTTGACGCGTCAACACGCGGGTGAGCCGATCGGCGAGCGTATTCTGGTTTGTGGCCGCGTGATTGATGAAGATGGACGCCCTATAACCAACACGCTCGTCGAGGTGTGGCAAGCCAATGCCGCCGGCCGGTATCAGCATCAGCGTGATCAGCATGATGCGCCGCTGGACCCAAATTTCACTGGTACCGGCCGCACCTTGACCGATGATGATGGTCGTTATCGCTTTGTATCGATACGACCAGGTGCCTACCCTTGGCGTAATCATGCGAATGCATGGCGCCCTGCGCATATTCATTTTTCATTATTCGGGGATGCCTTTGCAACCCGGTTGGTGACGCAGATGTATTTTCCCGGCGACCCTTTATTGGCTTTGGATCCCATCTACAACAGCGTGCCGCAGGGCGCGCGTGAGCGTATGGTGTCGGCGTTCGATTTGTCACTCACCGAGCCTGAGCACGCGCTTGGTTTTCGCTTCGATATTGTCTTGCGCGGGCGCGATGCAACACCCATGGAGCGTTAAATGCGATACGGCTTAACACCATCACAAACCGTCGGCCCGTATTTGCACATCGGGTTCGAGTGGCTCAGCAATACTCAGCTTGCCAGCGCAGATACCCCGGGAGAGCCTGTCGTCATCGTTGGGCAGCTCGTTGATGCAGAGGGCGTAGCCGTGCCCGATGGCGTGATCGAGATTTGGCAAGCGGATACGCAAGGTGTCTACGCGCATGCCGAAGATCGTCGGGCGCCAACGCCGGGTTTTACCGGTTTTGGGCGTTGTGCCACCGATGCCGAGGGGCGCTTCGCGTTTTCCACGATCAAACCGGGTCGCGTGCCTGCGGTAGATGGCGGGCTGCAAGCGCCGCACATGATGGTGAATGTGTTTGCGCGCGGATTATTAAAGCAACTGGTGACTCGCATGTATTTTCCCGGTGACGAGCACGGTAATGATTTTGTATTGAATCAGGTGCCCGCTGCGAGACGCAGTAGCCTGATCGCGAAGGCTGATCCTGATAACGAACAACGGTTCCTCTGGCAGATCGCGCTGGCAGGGGGTAACGAAACTGTTTTTTTCGAGATTTAAGTCGTGTCGCATTCTCTTCCTGGCACCTTCCTGACCTCGGCGATCTCGTCCACCGAGCCAGTACAAGATATTTTTTCCGCGCGCTCGACTATTCAACGCATGCTCGATGTTGAGGCCGCATTAGCGCGCGCGCTGGTCAACGAAGGCGTGATGCCCGCTTCAGCGCTTGGCCCTTGGTTACAGTGTTGCCAAGCTGATCGTATCGACATTACGGCCTTGATATCCGCCGCGCGTGATGCCGGCAATATTGCAATCCCGATGGTCAAGCAGCTCACCGCAGCAGTAGCAGCGATCGACGAGCAAGCGTCGCGCTACGTGCACTGGGGAGCGACTAGCCAGGATGTAATCGATACTGGTCGAGTGCTGCAGCTGCGTGACGCTATCAACGTGATCACGCATGACTTAGCGCTGATGGCGGCTACGCTTGCGCGGCTGGCGCAACAACATCGTGATACCCCAATGATCGGGCGCACCTGGTTACAGCACGCGCTTCCGATTACCTTTGGATTGAAATTGGCTGGTTGGTTGGATGCCGTCATGCGTCATCAGCAGCGGCTTGATGAACTGACGCAGCGAGTATTCGTGCTGCAGTTTGGTGGTGCTAGCGGTACGCTCGCGAGCTTGGGTCATCATGCAGCTGCCGTATCTCGATCAATTGCAGCCGATTTAGGGCTAGCGCTACCGTCGCTACCCTGGCACGCCAACCGCGATTGTTTCGTTGAGTGCGCGACAACGCTCGGCATCTTGACCGGCACGCTCGGCAAGATCGCGCGTGACGTGTCGCTCATGAGTCAAACTGAAATTGCGGAGTTGGCCGAGCCGAGCGCACCGGGTCGCGGAGGATCTTCCAGTATGCCGCACAAGCGCAACCCGGTCGGGTGTGCAGCGGTACTGTCGGCCGCAACGCGGGTGCCATCACTGGTAGCGACGATGCTGTCAGCCATGCCAAATGAGCATGAGCGCGCGCTGGGTGGCTGGCAGTCAGAGTGGGAAACCTTGCCGGAGATTGTCGCGCTATGTGCCTCCTCGCTAGCGCAATTACATGAGGTCATGGACGGCTTGCAGATCGATACTGATCGCATGCGGTCGAATATTGACGCGACGCGTGGCATGGTGATGGCCGAGGCAGTAGTGACCGAGCTCGCGCACAGCATAGGCCGGTTGCAAGCGCATCAGATCGTCGAGCACGCCTGCCACCATGCGTATCGGCAGAACACAGACTTGCTTATGGCGCTGCAAGCGGAACCCCAGGTGACCGAGCGGCTGTCCAAGCAGCGACTAGCGCAGCTGCTTGATCCACATAGTTCAGTGGGCGAGGCCGGGACCTATGTGGATCGCGTTCTGGCCGCTTATCAGCAGCGTAATCCCTGATTCAATTAGTCGCGGAGGCATACCCGTGCCCATGCCCATGCTAGATACGGGAACAGGTCGGTTGCATTATCAGATCGAAGGCGATCCACAAGCACCGGTACTGGTACTTTCCAACTCGCTCGGCACGACTCTCGATATGTGGTCGCCGCAAATGCCCGCGTTGCTCGCGCATTTTCGGGTGCTGCGCTACGACACGCGTGGTCATGGGCAGTCCGAAGTAACGCCGGGGCCGTACAGCATTGCGCAGCTCGGTGCTGATGTCGTCGCGCTGCTTGATCATGTGCACGTCACGCGCGCGCATTTCTGTGGCCTCTCCATGGGTGGGATGACCGGCATGTGGCTCGGTATTCATGCGTCGGATCGGATCGACAAACTAGTGCTGTGTAATACCAGTGCAGCGATTGGTGTACCCGAGATGTGGAATGCGCGCATTACGCAAGTGCGACAGGATGGCGTGCAATCGGTCATTCCTGCGGTGCTGCAGCGATGGTTCACGACTGATTTTTTAAGCCATGCACCGACACAGGTCGAGCGTGTCAAGGCGATGTTGGCGGCGACCTCAGTAGAAGGCTATGTGGCTAACTGCGCGGCGGTAAGAGATATGGATCAGCGCACGGAGCTGCCCAAAATCACACGGCCGACACTGGTAATTGCAGGTAAACACGATACCTCGACCCCGCCTGAGCATGGCGAGTTTATTGCCAAAGCAATTCGTGGCGCGCGCTATGTGGAGCTAAACGCTGCGCATCTGTCGAATTGGGAAGTGGCGCAAAGCTTTACTCAGCAGCTCCTCGATTTTCTACTTCACTGACCAGATAACTATGGATGATCAGCAGCGATATGACAACGGTATGGCGGTGCGCCGTGCCGTACTGGGTGATCAGCATGTTGATCGCGCACAGGCAAATGTGAATGATCTTAATGCCGATTTTCAGAATCTGATCACCCGCTATGCATGGGGCGAGATCTGGACTCGCCCCGGCTTGCCGCGCGAGACTCGCAGCTTGATGACAATTTGCATGATGGTGGCGCTGAACCGGGAAGAAGAATTAAAGCTGCATATACGCGCAGCTCGCAACAACGGGGTCTCGGTTGATCAGATCAAAGAAGCGCTGCTACAAACAGCGATTTACTGTGGCCTGCCAGCTGCTAATGCTGCATTTGCAGTTGCGCAGCAAGTCTTGAAAGAAGTACCGGAGTAGGCGTCGTAAAAACAATTCAAGCGACGATGAGCAGGATCCAAGGGAGACTTTGTTGGAAAACGTAATGCGTTTCGCAGTGGTGGGTGCAGGTGCGGTCGGCTGTTATTTTGGCGGTATGCTCGCGCGCGCTGGGCAACCAGTCACCTTGATTGGCCGGCCATTGCATGTAGACGCTGTTCGCCGCAATGGTTTACGACTTGAGACGCAAACCTTTGACGAGATCGTCGCATTGGAGGCGAGCACCGAGCCTGCCGCTGTCAGCAGCGCTGATGTGGTGCTGTTCAGTGTCAAATCAACGGATAGTCGACAAACCGCTCAGCAGATCGCACCGTTTCTCTCGCCGCAAGCAGTGGTGCTTTCTCTGCAAAATGGCGTGGAAAACGCCGACATCATTCGATCGGTGTTACCGCAGCAGGTAATTGCCTCGGTCGTTTACGTGGCCACCGAGATGGCCGGCCCGGGCCATCTGAAACACTTTGGTCGCGGTGAGCTGGTGATCGCCGAAGCGCCGGCGAGTGAATCGATCGCGACTGTTTTTGGAAATGCCAATGTGCGGGTCGAGCGCGCACATGATGTGCGCGGCGCGCAATGGACTAAGCTTATTATCAACTGCGCCTACAACGCGCTATCAGCCATCGCACAAAAGCCCTACGCTGCGCTGGTTGAGGTCGAGGGTATACCTGCGTTGATGGAAGCAGTGGTTGGTGAGTGCCTGCAAGTGGCTGCTGCTGATGGAGTTGCCGTGCCTGGTGATATTCATGCGGCTACTCGCCGTATCGCACAGACCATGGCTGGACAATACTCATCGACTGCGCAAGACGTGGCGCGTGGCAAACCCAATGAGATCGACTACCTGAATGGTTACGTGGTGCGACGCGGTCGCGCGCATGGGATTGCGACGCCTATCAATCAGACCTTGCTAGCCTTGGTGAAGTTGGTGGAGAAGCATTGAGCCAGCGAGCCGGGCCATCCCGGCACGGTGCAATCATCCGCTAACGTCGTCGTCCCGGCACGGTCTAATCTTGCGTAGACGTCGTCATCCCGGCGCAGGCCGGGATCCAGCGATCTGTGGAATTTCAACTATCAGGGGCAAACCTCGCCCCTGTGCCGAATTTAGCCGATCAGATCGACACGGCCTTTCAGATCCATGATGCCGGTGATGACCGACAGCTTGGGATGTCGCGTGTTGACCTCTTTGCGGAAGGCCATCAGCGCTTCGGCATGCGACATGGTCTCCATATCACGCTCACCGACTTTGTCGGCGCCGAAGGCCAGCTTGGCCGCACCACAATCGCGGTGGGACAGTGCGACCACGCGTTTAATGTGGTGCAGTCCGACCGTGATGTCCAGATTATCCCAATAGGTCTTCTGCCATGGCGCGAACTTCGGATGCACGGCACCGATCGGGCCGCCGGCCATGACAAAGTGGCTATAGTTATCGCCCAGCTTCTCGCGATCGACACCAGACAACAAGCCCATGTACTGCCAGCTAAGCGTTGTGAAACGTGGGTCAATGCAATTGACCAGCATCGCCTCATAGTTGCCGCTCGCTGCGCTGGCGCGACCCGGCATGAAGCCGATCAGCCCACCAGCGACCACTGCTGCGCCGGTGGCAAGAAATTGACGACGTGACGTGGTGCTGGCTACGCCGCTCAGGTGCGAGCAGCAGGGGCAATCGGCGGCGTGCAATTCATTCGCGAGCGATTGAATAAGCTTGTCTGACATGACGTTCTCCTATTATTAGACACATGGGCCGCGCATTACCCAGGATCGGCGGCGGCGTGAAGCACAATACCAAAATCGCCCGCCATATGATGAATTTCGGGCTATCCGAGCAGTTTAATCGGATCGGTACCGCTAATTCATTAGCCGCGCAGGCATTTATTTAGTGCTTCGGGCTCCAGAAATTCGCGCTCGGTTCGATAATGGACAACGAGGATGTATCTGTAAACCCGCGCAGGTGTAACACCTGCTGTTAGCAGGTTGATAGATTTTTGATGATCCCGTCAGCAGCTCGGCTGGGATTTTACGAAGGACTGCCATCATGGTTAAGCAAATAATCGGAACTATTGCGGTGATCTTGTCGTTCGCTTGCGCGCACGCGCTGGCGGCCGATCCGGCGCCTGCAGCGAAAGGCGCGCACGCCGCGCCTAAAGAGGCCGCTAAAGAGGCCGCTAAAGAATCAGCGCCGGCAAAAGATACGCACGCCGCTCCGGCCAAAGATGCGCATGGTGCGGCTGGTAAAGATGCACATGGTGCGGCTGGCAAAGAGGCGCATGGAGCTGCGGCAAAAGACGCCCACGCAGCGCCAGCAAAAGATACACACGGCGCCGCATCAAAAGAGCCGCAAGCAGCAGCTAAAGATGATCACGGTGCTGCTGCACCGGATGCCGCCGCTAAGGAAGAAACCAAGCCTGTGGCGCGCAAACCCAAACGCAAGAAAGCAAAGGCCGAGGCAAAGGCAAAACCCAAAGTCCACGGCGATGGTGACGCAGGCGCAGATCAGCACGCAGACACCGCGCTACCGGTACCTGCGCAGATTGCACCGACGACGCGGGTGCGCACGCGCGATCGCGCAGGTGCTGCCAGTGCGGTCGCTGCAGAGCAGTCATCGACTGCGCATGACGCGCACGCAGATTCAGCAGCTGATGCACACGCCGACAGCAAGCACGCCGACACACCTGTCGCACCACCTGCCGCGCCACCTGCAGCCGCGAAAACGGATGCACACCCAGCGACTGATACGCAGCATGCGGATAGCCATGCGGCACCCGCTAAAGCCGCCCAGCATGACGCACCCAGTGCGAACGCGGCTGATGCACATCACGCCGAAGCCTCGCATGCGGCCACGCCGCCTGCGGTGCCAGCTAGTGTTGAGCCAACCCAGCGTCAGCGTGTGAAGTCACCAGCCGCCGCGAGCATAGCGCCGCCTGCAGCCACAGCGCATGCGGACGCACATGATGATCACCACGCCGCTGATGCGCATGGTAAGTCTGTCAAGGGCGCACCTGATCAGAAAAACGCCGCCAAACAGGGCGACGGCCATGATACGCACCATGATGCCAAGCACGACACTGCGCATGCCAAAGGAAGTGACGCGCACGCGAGCAGCGCAGCAGCCGGCGAGGAATGTAATCCACCGCTCAAGGCAGAGATCGCAACCTTGTTTGATCGATGGAATGCATCGTTGCGCACCGGCGATCCAAGAAAGGTTGTCGCTAACTACGCTCCGGATTCGGTACTACTACCGACTGTTTCAAACCGCGCCCGCTTCACGATCGCAGAAAAGGAAGACTACTTCGTGCACTTCCTGCAGCGTCGTCCGCAAGGCTATATCGACGACCGCATTATCGATGTCGATTGCAATAGCGCGACCGACGCGGGCTTGTACACCTTCCGTTTCTCGGACGGTAGCTCGGTCAAGGCACGCTACTCATTCTCTTACAAGAAAATCAGTGGTCAGTGGCTGATCACCAGCCATCATTCATCAGGCATGCCCGAGAAGCCCGAGGCACCTGCTGCCGCACATGCAGAGCCACATGCTGCACCGAAATCGAGCGATTCAGGCGGCTCGACCAAAGGCTGGGTACGCTTCCCTTAATGGCAAACAGCGATGATCTTCGATCAATTCACATGCTCGGTAACAGACTCGGTTCAGCCGTCGAGCATCGGCAACGCGAGGGCAGTATGAAAAATCTGACCCGTTACCTGTGCTACTCACTATGGGTGCTCAGCATGGCTGCGCCGCTGCCGCTGTGGGCCGCTATGGAGCCGATCGAGACCAATAACCCGGATATCGTGGTCAAACGCGTGTTCTGTGTGGACTACAACGTGGGCGGTATCTTGGTGAACAAGAGTAATCGCCCATTTCGTGGTCGTTTGAAACTGGCGGTGCGCGATGAGGAAGGTGATATCGTCGGTCGTCACAGTATTCGGCTGCGTGCCTTGCCTGAAAATGGCACCCGCTTCGACATGTATTACATCAACACGCTTTACTGCGCCCGCCAAACACTCGAGTTCAGTGTCGAGTAATTCCCGCGCTCGCCGCGGTTTGTTCTGCCGTGCCCGACGCGCATTGATTTTGCTATCACCGGTGAAAATCATGCGGCGCAAGCAGCATTAATCGCTGCTGAAGAATGCTGATTAGAGATTTTCTGAAAGCGATTCGGGGTATTGAACGCTTTTTTTGAAAATAATTTGTGACAATTCGGCAAAGATTGTTTATCTTACGGGCAAAATCATTATTCGACCCGGCGCGCAGTGATCGTTTTGATCGATTGGGCGCGAACCGGTAGCAGCCTATGCCGCT
>VGHX01000075.1 GCA_016868055.1 Betaproteobacteria bacterium | reverse complement strand
AGCTAGGCTTGTTCGAGATCACCACACCCGAGCAATGGCTCGCGCAGTATGAGTATGCCACTACCCTCGTCAGCCATGCAAACTAACTGAACTGAACCCACCTTCAGATCAACGATAGCCTGCCATAATCGCACTCACCCCTTGAGCGATGCGCGCCACTCGCGCATCAACTCGGTATTTTCTTTCCGGTCTGCGTTAACTTTCTGAATACTGGGGCGCTCGGCCAATCGCTTCAGATAATCTTTCAGCGGATAATCCGCCAGCACATCCTCGCCGTAGATCGTTTTAGTTGTCATTGAGATGACCGGCAGATGAACGAAGGCAGCACAATCCGCCAAACCAAAATCGTTCCCCACGATGTACGGGTCGAAGCTGACCAACTGCGCAAGTGCCTTCGCACTACGCTTGAGTTGTTTGTGGGCAGACTCTTTACGTTCATCGCTGGCTTTACCGCCAAAGAATGCCTCGCCGTATAAATCGCGCGCAACCAGCTCGAGATGTAGCTCGATAAACTGGATCAGCTCACGCACCTTGGCGGCAGCGAGAGCGCCTTTCGGTAGCAGAGGCGTTTGTGGGTAAGCCGCCTCAAGATAATCCACCATCACTTGCGATTCGCACAGTGTCTGCCCATCAATCTCGAAATACGGCAACTTGCCTAACGGTGATCGGGCAAGTAGCTCGGTAGATCGATCAGGCCATTGCAGCTTTTCCTCGAACGGAATCGCCTTTTCAAGCAAGACCAGCTTGACCTTGTTGTAGTAGTTACTTGCCGCGAACCCGCCCAGTACGATCATGCTGCCTCTCCTCTGACGCCGATGAAGGTGTTTCCATCCTTGGCTATGCAGTCTATCATTCCGGGCGACAACAAATCCCCTGCCCCTATGCCCGCCGAACTGCTTGCCTCGCGCCGCGAAAACACCCTGGTGCTGACCCTATCGAACCCCGGCGCAAAAAATGCGCTGCACCCGGATATGTACGCCGCTGGTGTGGAGGCGCTGGAGACCGCAGAGCGCGATCCAGCGGTGCTCTGCATCGTGCTCACTGGTGCTGGCGATGTGTTTTGCGCCGGTGGCAATCTGAATCGGCTACTTGAGAACCGGGCTAAAGACCGCTCGGTGCAGGCAAATTCCATCGACCAGTTGCATAGCTGGGTCGCCGCCATACGCGACTGCAGCAAGCCAGTCATTGCCGCGGTTGAAGGGCCAGCGGCGGGCGCTGGTTTCTCGTTGGCGCTGGCCTGTGATCTGATTGTCGCTGCAGAGTCCGCTAAATTCGTCATGGCCTATGTGAAGGTCGGCTTAACGCCTGATGGTGGCGGCTCTTGGTTTTTATCGCAGGCTTTGCCAAGACAACTCGCTACCGAGATTTTGCTCGAAGGTCAGGCGGTGACTGCCGCGCGCTTGCAGCAGGCCGGCGTGGTGAACCGCGTCGTCGCTGACGGTAGCGCGCTGGATGAGGCACTCAAGTGGTCGGAACAATTTGCCAGCCTCTCGCCGAATGCGTGCGCCGGTATCAAATCGCTATTACACGACGCGCCGTCAAATACGCTGAGTACGCATTTTAATGCGGAGAAGCAGTATTTTGTCGAGGCTCTGCACCACCGCGATGGGCTGGAGGGTATCACCGCCTTTCTCGAAAAACGAAAGGCAAACTACGCATGAGCTTTAACCCACGTCGCCGCATCTACCTGATGCGGCACGGCAGCGTCACTTATTTCGACAGCGAGGGCAAACCCGTACTGCCTGAGTCGGTACCCTTGAATGAGGCCGGACGCATGCAGGCCACTGCTGCAGGTCAGGTATTTGCGGGGCAGGCGATCAAGTTCGATCGCGTGATTGTGTCTGGGCTGCCGCGTACCGTTGAAACAGCCACGCGCGTGCTCGCAGAAACCGGGCAAGATATATCGCTTGAGCAATGGCCAGAGTTAGTTGAGATTCGTGGCGGTAAGCTCGCCAGTATTCCTGATACCGAGCTACGTGATGCCTTTATGGCAGCGTTTGAGGGTGTGGCGCCTGAGCATCTGCGCTTTCTGGGGGGCGAAAGCGTGGGTGAATTACTGGATCGGATACACCCCGCCATCGACAAGCTACGCGCAGACCCGGATTGGGATACTGTGCTACTGGTTCTGCATGGCGGCGTGAACCGAGCAATTTTGTCGTACGCCTTAACGGGTCAGCGTATTTTTATGGGCAACCTTGCCCAGACAGCGGGCTGCATCAATGTGCTGGATGTGGGCGAGGCAGCGATTGACTGGGTAGTGAGGATGGTGAACTACTCACCGCCCTCTTCGCTACAAGCAGAATCACGCGGCACCACGATGGAGGCCTTATTTCATCAGTACCGTCAGTCACGCGGCATTTGAGATCATCATGACTTCACCCAGTAATGAGCGAACTACTGCGTCGATGAGCATCGATACCGATGCGCTTGCAGCCTACTTGCGTCAACACGTCGAGGGCTTTGCGGGCCAGCTGCAACTCGAACGTTTTTCTGGTGGGCAGTCCAACCCGACTTACAAGCTCAGCGCAGGCGGGCAACACTATGTGCTGCGTACCAAGCCGGCCCCCGCCAGTTTATTACTCCCGTCGGCGCACGCAATTGATCGTGAATTCCGCGTGATGGATGCGCTCTCGCGCGTTGGCTTTCCGGTCGCCAAACAATATGTACTATGTCTCGATGAATCGGTGATTGGCCGTTCTTTTTATGTGATGGAGTTTATCGAGGGACGTGTGCTGTGGGATCAGTCACTGCCCGGCATGAGCCCAAGCGAACGCGCCGCTATCTACGATGAGATGAACCGCGTAATCGCGCTACTACACCGCGTGGATTATCAAGCCATTGGCCTTGAGAGTTACGGCAAACCGGGTAACTACTTTGCACGACAGATTGATCGCTGGACCCGCCAGTACAAAGCGGCTGAAACGGAACATATTCCTGCGATGGAGTCATTGATTGAGTGGCTACCGCTGCACATACCTGATGGTGATATGACGACAATCGTGCATGGTGATTACCGGCTCGATAACATGATTTTCCATCCGACCGAGCCGCGCATTCTCGCTGTGCTTGATTGGGAGTTATCTACGCTGGGGCATCCGCTGGCAGATTTTTCGTATCACTGCATGAGCTGGCATATTGCACCGGGTGTGTATCGGGGTATTGCGGGGCTTGATCTTGAATCGCTCGGTATCCCGAATGAGAAAGACTATATTGCCCGATATAGCGAGCGGACCGGTATTTCTATTCGCGCAGAAGATTTTCGTTTTTACCTTGCTTATAACTTGTTCCGGATGGCCGGCATCCTGCAAGGCATTATGAAGCGCTACCAAGACGGTACGGCTGCAAGTGAGGAAGCGCTGCGTAATGCGCAAGCGACGAAGCCGATGGCAGCGCTGGGTTGGGCCTATGCCAGCGGCGCCACCACTATCTAGCAGGCTAACGACTATATAGCTGCACTACAACTATCTAATCGATCAATAATAAACAGGAGACCACGATGGACTTTGCGTATTCCAAGCGCTGTGAAGATTTGCGAGAGAGACTGCTGGCATTCATGGATGCGCACGTCTATCCTAACGAGCGTCGCTACAAAGACGAAGTGGATCGTAATGGCCGTGAGCATGGCAACCGCTGGATTCCAACCGAGGTGGTCGAAGAGCTGAAGCCTGTTGCACGTGCTGCAGGTTTATGGAATTTGTTCTTGCCGAAATCATCACGTGCACCCGAAGGACTATCTAACCTCGATTACGCACCATTGTGCGAGATCATGGGTCGTATACCTTGGGCACCCGAAATCTTCAATTGCTCGGCGCCCGATACCGGCAACATGGAAACCATCGAGCGCTACGGCTCCGAGCAAAATAAACGCGACTGGCTGGAGCCGCTGCTACGCGGCGAAATACGCTCTGCATTCGCTATGACCGAGCCGGATGTGGCCTCGAGCGACGCAACAAACATCAGCACGCGCATCGAACGCGATGGTGATTCGTATGTGATCAATGGTCGTAAATGGTGGATATCGGGTGCGGGTGACCCGCGCTGCAAGATTTTCATTGTGATGGGCAAGACCGATCCAGACGCAGCGCGACACTCTCAGCAATCCATGATTCTGGTAGCCGCAGATACACCGGGCTTGAATATCCTCAGACCCTTGCCTGTGTTTGGTTATGACGATGCGCCGCATGGTCACTGCGAAATCGTATTCGATAACGTGCGCGTCCCTGCATCCAATATGCTGCTGGGCGAAGGCCGTGGCTTCGAGATCGCGCAAGGTCGCTTAGGGCCGGGGCGTATTCATCACTGCATGCGCGCGATTGGTACTGCCGAGCGTGCGCTGGAGCTGATGTGCAAGCGACTTGATTCACGCTTTGCGTTTGGCCGCAAAATCTCTGAGCAAGGCGTATGGCGCGAGCGGATTGCCGAGTCCCGCATCATGATCGATACCGCACGGCTGCTGGTACTGAAAGCGGCCGATATGATGGATACAGTAGGCAATAAAGTCGCCAAAACCGAAATCGCCATGATCAAGGTATTAGCGCCGAACGTGGCGCAGCAGATTATCGACTGGGCGATTCAAGCACACGGTGCCGGTGGCGTGTCGGATGATTTTCCATTAGCCCAGTTATGGGCGCATAACCGGACTTTACGTCTGGCTGATGGCCCGGATGAAGTTCATCGTAATGCCATCGCCAAGCTAGAGCTGGCCAAACATGTCAGCCTATTGGGTGAATCACTTCAACTACCCATCACACGATCATGATTGATGTTTACTCCTGGCCCACGCCGAATGGCCACAAGGTGCATATTCTTTTGGAAGAATGCGGGCTTCCCTATCAGGCGCATGCGATCGATATTGGTGCCGGCGATCAGTTCACGCCAGAGTTTCTGGCGATTTCTCCGAATAACAAAGTACCTGCGATCGTTGACCCCGATGGTCCCGATGGCAAACCCATGTCACTGTTTGAATCCGGTGCGATTCTGGTTTATTTGGCCAGCAAGGTGAACCGCTTTCTTGGCGATACTGATCGAGAAAAATTCAACGTGCTGCAGTGGCTAATGTGGCAGATGGGTGGCTTTGGTCCCATGCTGGGTCAGGCGCATCACTTTCGTATCTATGCCCCGGAAAAAATCGAGTACGGCATTCAGCGCTACACCAACGAAGCGGCCAGACTCTACGGAGTACTCGACAAGCAACTCTCGCTGCATCGCTACCTCGCGGGTGACAGCTACACCATCGCCGATATCGCCACCTTTCCCTGGACGCGTTCCTGGCAAAACCAAGGGATTGATTGGGCGCGCTTCCCGCATGCGAAACGCTGGCACGACGAGATCGCAGCGCGCCCGGCGGTTCAACGTGGGGTTCAAGTGCTAGCCAATTTGCGCAGGCCGCTAGTGGATGACAAGGCGAAGTCGGTGCTGTTTGGCGCGGAGCAGTACAAGGCGCGGTAGGTTTGCTGTGGATCTATTGCAACGATAAGCGTAGGCGAAGTCTCAATTCACACAGACTGCACGCCGCCCAAAGCCAGCCACGTTCCAAAAAAGTAACAAAAATTGAATACTCACGCCGATCCCGGGCTTGAGTTAAATCTTTTTTGTTACTACAATAATGCAGTTGATTCTCTCTTACGATCCAGAAAAACGGGAGCGGACTTTAGTTGAGCGGGGACTTGATTTCGCTCGGGTCGGTGAAATCTTCGCCAGGCACCATTTCACCGCAGAGGACCTAAGACGAGATTACCCGGAGCGACGCTTTATTTCGGTCGGAAAGCTTGATCGGAGGATGGTGGTGGTCGTGTGGACACCCAAAGGTGGCGTCGAGCGACGAATTATCAGCATGAGGAAGGCCAATGAACGGGAACAAGCGCGGTACAGTTTCTACCTGGACGGATCCTGACGATGCGCCCGAGTTAGATGATGAGTTTTTCGAGCGTGCAGATGAGTATGAGGGGCACAAGCTCATCAAGCGGGGGCGCCCTCTGGGCAGCGGCAACAAAATTTCAACCACTATTCGCTTTGATGCGGAGATCGTCGCCGCATTCCGCGCCGATGGGCCAGGCTGGCAAAGCCGAATGAACGAAGCCCTGCGTGAATGGCTATCACAGCGCCGTGCGAATTAAACTGTCATCCCAACGGTGCTTCATAAATCAAACGCAAAAAAACTCGCCCTCATCATCGCGTACTAAAAGCAGAATTTCCAACTACGACTCAGAAATACTGCCTTAGCACCACCTCCGCCACACACACCGGCTTGCCCGCATCTTCTTGCTCAGCGGTATAGCGCCAGGTGTTTTGCACACAATCCGGCAAGCGCTCAAGCGACAGCAGCGAAAACCGCCCGCGCATACGACCACCCGTACGCATGGGTGATGGAAATCGAATCTTGTTGGCACCGTAGTTGATGCTCATGCGGCAGTAACGCAACTCGATACTCGACTCCAAAAATTTTGGTAGCAGTGACAGTGTCAGATAGCCGTGTGCAATAGTGCCGCCAAATGGCGACTGCTGCGCAGCGCGCTCAACATCGACATGAATCCACTGCGGATCATCCGTCGCTTGTGCGAATTGGTTGACTCTCTCTTGCGTGATGGTGACCCAATCGGACACGGCCACTTCAGTTCCTAGCGCTGCCTCCAGCGCCTCTATGCTCTCGAATGTTTTCATTATTTTTTATTTGACGGGCGTCACCTCACGCCCGGGAATTAAGCGGCCCGGTCGAGCCGGGCCAACCATCAGTCAATATAAGAGTGGAAGGGATCCGGGTGACGGACCTGACCGGACTGACTGCTGACCGGCATGTTGCTGCATGCAGCCAGCAAGGCAAGCGCCAGAATAGCAAACAATTTCTTCATCGCTTTCCTCACTTTCAATCGAAGGTTGAAATTTCGCAGCGTCAGCGCGGCAGATGCCACGAACAAGTCTGCGGTCTGAGCATCTTGCATCGCGATAGTTTCATCGAAAGACAAATACCAGATATCACGCCAACTAACATCCGGCGATACTCTTCAAGCAAAGCTTGGCACAGCTTCAGCATAACAGAAGCGAAGATCAGCGCAGCCTGAGCAGCGCTTTCATTCGTAATGAATCGTGATTAGTTATGCTAGATCAAGCAAATCAGTATGAAGATTTCTTGCTAAGAGCTCAGAGAAATATGCGTCAGAAAACTTTCAGCGCGCCACTCGGCGAGCTCTTTCTGATTTTCATTGAGCCGCTTCAAGTACAGTGCTGCAGATGATTTTGCCAGTGCGTAGCCACCGAGCTCACTAATCCGATACCACTGATACGCACGCACATCATCTTGCTCAAGGCCTTGGCCGTGCGCAAACAGAAAGCCCAGATTAAATGCTGCCTTGGCGTGACCTTTTTCGGTAGCCCGCTGATAACACGCTGCGGCTTACTCGAAATCTTGCGGCGTACCCAAGCCCTGTGCATGCATCTGACCTTGCTCAAACAAGGCCTCGACATCGCCCTGATCCGCGGCTTTGTGGAACCACTCAAAAGCTAATTTCAGATGAGGCACCGTGTCGCGATGCGCAGTTGAAGTGCGCGAGCCTGATCGGCCAACCTCTCCGGCTTTACACAATTGACCAAGACGAAACTGTGCCCGAACCTGCCCGTGATTCGCCGCCGCCTCGAACAGTCCGATTGCTTGTACGCGCGTTGGTGCTTTCTTGAACAATACCTCGGCCAGTTCATACTCTGCATCCGCGTACCCCTGCATCGCTGCCAAGCCAAGCAGACGCATTCCCTCCGCAGGGTTCTGCTTTACACCCTTGCCGGCAAGGTAAGCCAAGCCCAGCAGCATCTGCGCGCGCGGATGTTGAAATGCCAGCGCACGCCGGTACCACTCAGACGCCATCTCCGGATCGATATCCACACCCGTCCCTGTGGCGAACGCCTCACCCAGTGCAACCAGTGCATCTGCGTTATTTGCCGAGACGGCTGCTTTGAAAGCTCGCGCCGCATGTGGAAACTCGGCGGCAAGCGCGAACGCCTCCTTGACCTTCTCACGCGTTAACTCGCTGGCTACCATTTCAAGATTACGCGCCGCACGTGGCTCATCGCGGCCCACGCCCAGCTTAAGCCACATGGCTGCGTGCAACCGATTGACTGGGCGGCCCTCGCCGCGCATATTCATCAGCCCAAGCTGATAAAAAGCGGCGCGCTTGCCCCACAATGCCGCCAGCATGAACAGCCGATGCGCGGCACGCAAATTGATGCGCACGCCGTCACCCATACGAAGCGCGTACGCACGCTCATATAAGGCGTCGGCACTGATACTAGGCAAATCGTCGAGTGTTTTCTCGATTGCTTTCATCAAGATAATCTCGCAAACGTATAGCCCGAGTATACGTGTGCAAGTTACATCACGTTGAGTTAGCAACATGGGCTAGCACACCACCGATACAGACCGCCTTCGTATTCCGGCCACCAAGGCCAGCTCGACTGACGATCTCAATTGACCTGGCACATCCCGTACGCCTTGGTACGCGGAGATAATTGCCATAACGTCTTTGGGGTCTTGCCTATGAGCTCACAGTTTGATCACGTGTCGATCGATAAGCACGCCAATGTTTACTTTGATGGCAGCGTGATTTCCTACAACCTGCGTTTCCCGGATCAGGCGCGCGAGACCATTGGAGTGATCCTCCCCGCTACGGTCAGATTCCCCACCGACGCGCCCGAGATCATCGAGATCGTTAGCGGCAAATGTCGGGTGCGGGTGGGCGATGATGGCGAGTGGCGTAGTCATGCGGGCGGCCAACGGATTTTGGTACCCGGCCAGTCCAGCATCGAGATCGAGGCCATCGAGCCGGTTCACTATGTTTGCCATATGAGCAACTAGCAACGGTCAGAGTGCCGATGCGGCGTTAAACTCCGCATAAATTGCGGTGATTACCCGAGATACCACCCTGGAAGATGCCACTGCGGTGCTAGTTGACGCCAAATCGAACGCGCCAATAAGGCACGGAATCAGCGCTGCTTGAGGATCGCGTAGGTGACAACGCCCCAGAAAGCCCCGAGGTGGTTGCGAGATAGTGTCGAGCCGGAAGAATCCCCGGAGCCTCGTTTTCGCACACATGGATCGTCAATGGGTTGCGGAAAAAAACGTCGAATCAGAAGCTCATCATTTATCAAAATAATAATCAATTGATTTTGATGAGGCTGTGCGGCCCGGTCAACCACCAATAAATCGCCGCGATTCAGCCCGTATTGCTCAGCAGCTGGGTCTCGGACCGGAAAAATCACTGTTGATTTCGGGTTGATAATAAGCAGATCATCCAGCGTGGTCGACTGCCTGGCAGCGGCGCACTTGGTCGAGACATCCCGCTGATCGTCGAGACGCTGGACGTTAGCCAGATTCAAGGCTAGGCTTTGGGATAGATCGGACATGAGTCAAGATTACTGTATATTTGTACAGCAATCAAGCTCGCAAGATAATTTCTTAAATAATAATAAAAGCCTGGGTCTACCGATTGCTCAGGTAGCCGGATCGGATTATTTCATTCGGAGGAGAGACAATGAAGACGGCAAAAACATTGGCACTGGTTTCCCTGCTCGCGCTACTTTCTGGGTGCTCCAATAAATTCGACGAGTGCGTCGCGAAAGAAAAGGAGTCTTACCGCACCCGTAACCCCGGCGCTAGTTACGGACAGGTCCAAAGCAAGCAGGACGAGTTCGAAATGATGTGCTCCAGCTTTAAAGGCAAATAATTCACCATGAAACGTTTCTTGCTGGGTCTTACCATCACCTTATTCATGACAACTGCAAACGCCCACCCGCAAGACAATTTGACGCCGGAAGGTCTGATGCACTACTACCTTAAAGTGCTGAACGACGAAAACCTTCCGGCGTTACAAGATGTATATCACTTCCCTCACATAAAACTGGTATCCGGCCAATTGGTCGTAGTGCAAGACACAACGGTACCCGTCATTGATATCGAAGGCCTGAAAAAAAGTGGCTGGAAGTACTCAAAGATCAAGAATGTAAAAGTTCTTAACCAAGGCGATAACGCGGCGCTGATTGAAATGAATTTTTCGCGCTTCGACGCACAAGACAAAGAAATTCTGAATCAAACGACCTACTACAATCTCACCAAAAACAAAGGCTACTGGCAAATTATCAGCATCCACTCCATGGGGGCGCTGGCTGGGGTAAAAGCCAAATAAAGCAGTAGGCATCTGCGTCAGTCCCACCAACCTGCTCATGCGCTGTTTTGCTTTTATTCTCTTGCTTGCTATAAGCCAGCACTGTTTCGCAGAGTGGCAGTTCTTGGGTGCCACAAGCGACGGCACCGCCTATCTGATCGACCCGACGTCGAAAAAAAATAAAGGCCAGCTGGTGGAAATGCTCACCATGCAAAATCTACGTGCCGCACGGCTCGTCAATGGTCATGAGTTTCGCTCTGCAGTCGGTCACACGCTCTACAACTGCGCTGATAAAACTAGCGCAACCACCGTAATTCGTCAGTTCTCAGGAGAACGCGGCGCCGGTAAAGTAGTCGGATCTTTTAAGCAAAAGCCTAACGAGATTATTTGGGATGCTATCTTGCCGAACACTATTTTGGATAAGGAATGGCGCGTGGCGTGTGGTGTCGGATAAGTTGGTGACCGAGCAAGGCCAAGCACACATCACGCGACGCAGCTGCTAGGGCAACGTGGGCGCTAATAAAAGAAGTGCGCGATTGCCAACTCGGCAATATCATTCAAGCGTCTATACCGCGCCTACTTTAAACCGCGTCCATACCGCATCTACTTTAAAATGGGACGAGTATTCAACTGTTTTTCCGCATGATTAACCGCGCAGTCTCCCAAAGGACGGGTATGGAAGCGATTACTTTCACCTTAGAACAGTTTCGTTCCGTGATGCTCGCCGCCGGCTATGACGAGGTTACTGAGCGCAGCTGGGAGCCAAACACTACCCTCGACGTTCATACGCATCCGTTTGACGCAAATGCCATCGTGGTAAGCGGCTACCTCTGGCTCAGCGTGAATGGTGCTGAACCTATGCGATTATTTGCAGGCGACACCTTTCATCTCGTTGCGAACACACCGCATGCGGAAAAATACGGACCGGAAGGCGCAACCTATTGGGTCGCAAGAAAAAGCTAAGCTAAACCTCAAGTTACGCTCGTTGTGCCGAAAATCCCGGCTGACCGACTGAAGCTGTTCGCGATTATTACAATCAGCTACGGGCTGTTTTATTCCGCAAATAACTTCTTCACTCTATCGCTTTATCTGGAGCCCGCCGCGCACATTATTCATCTGCCGAGTGGTGTCCGAATGTTTTTGGTGCTGGTGGCTGGCGTCACAGGTGCATCAGCGGTCGCCCTGGCGACGTTTCCGTATGTGTACCTGGGTATGTTCAATCAAGATCTACCCCTATCAATCGTCAGCTCGATTGCAACCGGTCTGATTCCCCTCGCCAGCATTTTCTTGACTAGACGATTCATTCAGCTAAGGCCAGACTTTTCAAATCTGACGATAGAAAAGCTTTTTGTAATTTCAATCACCTACTCGGTCATCCATGCCCTGTGTCAGCAGCTCATCATGCTGCTGTTTGGGCAAGTGCGACACCCGCTCAATGCGGTGCTAGTCATGTTCACCGGCGATATCACAGGCATTGTCATCGTCGCTTGTCTGTTGAGATTGTTTGCAGTACTTTTCGTCCGAAACAGGCGCATAAAATAATGTCGATGCCAGCAGTTTTGGCTACCAAGCTCATCGACACACCTCATCGCGGTTGGTTAGTTGTTTCTTCATGTCCTAAAATTTTTTCGAAATCACTGAGGCTCGATAGGCTCGTGTATCAATCTGCTTGATGTTATATCATTACTTTTTTTGGCAGCGCGCCAAATACGTTACACGCGCGTATTCGCTGAGCATCAAAAGACGATGAATATATGTATGCGCTAACCGACACATTCAATCGATTCTTCGATTC
>VGHX01000074.1 GCA_016868055.1 Betaproteobacteria bacterium | reverse complement strand
GCCGTGGGCCGAGCCGCAAGCCAAGTTTGGCGCAACCCACATGAAATCTTTGTTAATGGTCCGGTATCTGGGCAACGCTAGTGAAAATGCGCGTCAGGTCATGCTATCCGCTTGGCGTGTTTTACGGCCGGCGATGCTGGATCGAGCATCTACTGAGCTGCGCATTTGGAACACGTAGGTGAATACACGTAGGCGAATACACGCAGGCGAATAATGAAGGAGCGTCAATGGAGTTGACACCGCGTGAAAAAGACAAGCTGTTGATTTTTACTGCCGCCTTGCTGGCCGAACGCAGAAAGGCGCGCGGACTCAAGCTGAATTATCCGGAAGCAGTTGCGCTGATTTCGGCGGCCATTATGGAGGGCGCTCGCGATGGTAAGACAGTTGCTCAGTTAATGTCTGAAGGCGCGCAAGTACTCACGCGTGAGGATGTGATGGAAGGCGTGCCAGAGATGATTCCCGATGTACAGGTCGAAGCGACTTTCCCCGACGGTACCAAGCTGGTCACCGTGCACAACCCGATTCCTTAAATGCTGATTTGATGAGTCAGCGAATCATCGTGGCAGTTTTTTGTCTGACTCGTCAATCTGGTTCTTAATATTGGTATTAAAGCGTAAGGAGCAACCCATGATTCCCGGTGAAATGTTGATTGAGGCAGGTGAGATCGCCCTCAATGTGGGTCGACATACAGCGACCATCAAAGTTGCCAATAGCGGAGACCGACCGATTCAAGTCGGCTCACATTTTCATTTCTATGAAACCAATCCGGCCTTGCAGTTTGATCGCTCTGTTGCTTATGGCATGCGGCTGAATATCGCGGCTGGCACTGCGGTGCGTTTCGAACCGGGGCAAGAACGCACGGTTGAATTGGTTGATCTCGCAGGTGATCGTAGGGTGTACGGCTTTAACGGCAAGGTTATGGGCAAACTTAAAGGGATAAACCGATGAGCACAATCTCTCGACAAGCGTACGCCGAGATGTTCGGCCCCACTACCCGCGACCGCTTGCGCCTGGCTGATACCGAGCTGTTCATCGAGATCGAGCATGACCACACCACCTTTGGTGAAGAAGTGAAGTTCGGCGGCGGCAAGGTGATTCGTGACGGTATGGGCCAGTCACAGCGCGCGCATAAAGATGTGATGGATACCGTCATCACCAACGCCATCATCCTGGATCACTGGGGTATCGTCAAAGCGGATATCGGTATCAAGGCTGGGCGTATTGCGGGAGTAGGTAAAGCGGGCAATCCGGATATTCAACCGGATGTCACGATGGCGATCGGTGGTGCCACCGAGATTATTGCCGGTGAAGGCATGATCGTGACGGCGGGTGGTGTCGATACCCATATTCATTTTATTTGCCCGCAACAAATCGAAGAAGCGCTGATGTCCGGTGTGACCACCATGATTGGTGGTGGTACCGGCCCAGCAGTAGGTACTGCTGCGACAACGTGCACGCCAGGGCCTTGGCATATTCATTCTATGCTGAGCGCGGCCGATGCATTCCCGATGAATTTAGGGTTTCTTGGTAAAGGCAATGTCAGCTTGCCGTTACCACTAGAAGAACAGATTCGTGCTGGTGCGATTGGCTTGAAGCTGCATGAGGACTGGGGCACCACGCCGGCGGCTATCGATAACTGTTTATCGGTGGCCGATAAAATGGATATTCAGGTCGCGATTCACACCGATACCTTGAATGAGGGTGGCTTTCTGGAACATACACTCGACGCCTTCAAAGACAGAACTATTCACACCTTCCATACCGAGGGCGCGGGCGGTGGGCATGCACCTGACATTATTGCGGCGGTGGGTCAGGGTAATGTGCTGCCCTCGTCCACCAACCCTACGCGTCCCTATACGGTCAATACACTCGACGAGCATCTCGATATGCTGATGGTGTGTCATCACCTTGACTCGGCTATTACAGAAGATATCGCCTTTGCCGAATCACGCATTCGTCGTGAGACGATTGCTGCAGAAGACATCTTGCATGATCTGGGAGCGATCTCGATGATGTCGTCCGACTCGCAAGCCATGGGTCGAGTGGGTGAAGTGATTATGCGTACCTGGCAAACTGCGCACAAGATGAAGGTGCAACGCGGTGCTTTAAAAGAAGACAGTAACCGCAACGACAACTTCCGCGCCAAGCGCTATGTCGCAAAGTACACCATTAATCCTGCTATCACGCATGGCGTTTCACATGTAGTGGGTTCGATTGACACCGGCAAGCTGGCAGATTTAGTGCTGTGGAAGCCCGCCTTCTTCGGTGTGAAGCCATCGATGATCCTGAAGAGTGGAATGATCGCTGCGGCGCCAATGGGTGACCCCAATGCCTCGATTCCTACCCCACAACCCGTGCATTACCGGCTGATGTTCGGTGCCTTCGGTGGCGGGCTCAAAACCTCATTCACGTTTGTCTCACAGGCCGCATTGAAAGCAGGTATTGCGGATGAACTTAAATTAAATAAATCAGTGGAGGGTGTGAAAGGTATGCGCAAGCTGCGCAAGGCGAACATGATTCATAACGGCTATGCGCCGGTAATGGAAGTCGACCCCGAGACCTATGAAGTGCGCGCTGATGGTGAACTGCTGGTGTGTGAACCCGCGACTGTTTTACCCATGGCGCAGCGATACTTTCTGTTTTGAAGTCGAAGGCTAAGACTAAATCACTCTGAATTTTTATGCGAATTTGAACCTTGTAGATATGCTGACTCTCCATACGAAGGTCGACAGTGCCGAAAAAATCGACGGCGAACTCGTGCTTCCCTATGAGCTGCGAGAGAAAAGCCGTCAGCGTGCCGTACTCACTAGCGGCGAAGAAGTTGCTGTACTGACCGTACGTGGCACCGTGCTGCGCGATGGCGATTTATTAAAAGGCGACGATGGTCGTATCGTTCGAATTCGTGCTGCAGATGAAGCCACCTATCGCGTGAGCTGTGATTCACCGCATGTGCTGCTGCGTTGCGCTTTTCACTTGGGGAATCGTCACACGCAAGCACAAGTCGGCGATGGATGGCTGCGTATCCGCAAAGATGCGGTACTACGCGAGATGCTGATCGGCCTGGGCGCCAAGGTCGCTGATGAACAAGCACCGTTCGAACCGGAAGCCGGAGCCTACGGCGGCGGGCATCATCATCACGGTGATCATGGGCACCATCGTCATCATCACCATCATCATGCGCTCGCGCCTATTCCGGTTCGACAGAAAATTCATCGTCCGGGCGATTCGCAGTGACTGTGTCTGCGCCCCGCCCTGCAGCGCCGTTGCTGCACTTGCTGCAGCTTTGCAGCCCGTCATTACCAGTAGGTGCTTATAGCTACTCGCAAGGGCTCGAAGCGGCGATGCACGCAGGTTGGGTCCATGATGAAGTGACTGCGCGCGACTGGATCATTCAGGCGCTGGATCAGGTCGTGGCGCGTTTCGAAGCACCGATTATGTTGCGCCTGATCGCCGCGTTCACCGAGCGAGACGCGCGCCGTGTGCGTTACTGGACTGATTTTTTTATCGCCGCGCGCGATAGCGCAGAGTTTCGTGCAGAAACCCTGCAAATGGGTTACTCAATGGGGAAATTATTACCTGAGCTGGTACCTGATCAAGCAGCGCTGACTGAATTGCTACCACCGCTCTCGGAATTGCCGTTCCCGACGGCGCTTGCAGCGGCCGCGGTTGCACTGCAGGTGAATGATGATGATGCGCTGCTCGGTATGCTGTTCTCGTGGGCCGAGAATCAGGTACTGGCCTGTGTAAAATCTGTCCCGCTGGGTCAAGTGGCGGGTCAGCGTTTGCTTCTCTCGCTGGGGGAACCGATTGCGCACGCTGCGGAAACCGCGCGACAACTGCCAGATGATGCCTTATCCAACTGGACGCCGGGCCTGTCACTACTATCGATGCAGCATGAGGTGCAGTACTCAAGGCTGTATCGTTCCTAATATTTTTATTTAATCACTGAGAGTCCCATGAATACTTCGAATCCCCTACGCGTTGGCATCGGCGGTCCAGTAGGCTCGGGTAAAACGGCACTGTGCGAGATGCTGTGCAAGCAAATGCGCAGTCAATATGAGATGGCTGTTATTACCAATGATATTTATACTAAAGAGGATATGGAAATTCTGCTGCGTGCTGATGCGCTTCCAGCAGAACGGTTGATGGGTGTTGAAACCGGCGGCTGCCCGCACACAGCCATTCGTGAAGATGCCTCAATAAATCTTGAAGCTATCGCTCGCATGAGCGCAGACTTTCCGAGTCTTGATCTTATTCTTGTTGAGTCGGGTGGTGATAATCTGGCTGCCACTTTCAGCCCCGAGCTCTCCGACTTGACGATCTATGTCATTGATGTGGCGGGTGGCGAAAAAATTCCTCGCAAGGGCGGGCCAGGTATCACCCGATCAGATCTGTTGATCATCAATAAAACCGACTTGGCGCCGCATGTCGGCGCTAATCTGGATATCATGGCAACCGATGCAAAAAAACAGCGAGGCGAGCGACCGTTTATTTTCACGAACTTAAGAAAAGGCGAAGGGGTTGATGAAGTCGTGTCATTCATCCGCAAGCAGGGGTTGCTGGACGAGGTGAAGCATTGAGCCGGGGTTGATCAAATTAACTCGGGCGAGCTAGTCTGTCAGACATGCGACTGCAGCGCATCCGCCAGCGCTTCGGTCGCCACGTTCTCCAACCAACCGATATCAAGCGCTTGGTGCGCCTCGCAGATAAACCAGGGCTCGCGTGAATCTGGTTCGAGCATGATGCCGCGATCAATCAGGTTCCAGGCGAATTCGCGATAGAGACGGCTATCGGTTTTGCGCCAGTCGCGATAACTGGTCGGTACGGTTTCAGTGAAATGCACACCGAACATCGCCGCCGGGCCCGCAAAAGCATGCGCGATGCCGGCCGCAGTAAATACTCTACCCAGCGCCGCCTGAATTTTTTCACCGACTGAATTAATCGTTTTCAGTGCGTCGGTGTTCGTCAGAATCGATAGCGTTGCGTTTGCACCCGAGAGCGCAATCAGGTTGGCGGTATAGGTACCGCCATGCACCACACCACCGCGATGCGAACCAACCTTATCCATGACATCCGCACGACCACCAAAGCCCGCCACCGGGTACCCATTACCCATCGCCTTGGCGTACGTCGATAAATCAGCGTAAATGCCATACAACTGCTGCGCACCACCGGCCGCAACTCTGAACCCGGTTTTGACTTCATCAATCAGCAACAAGGTGCCGTAGTGCGTGCAAAGTTCGCGCAAGCGCGACAGCCATGTCGGGGTCGCAGAGATACTGCCCGCGTTACCGATGATGGGCTCGAGAATGACGCAGGCGAGTTGTTCGCCACGGGTTTGAAACAAACGCTCCAAACCCTCAGCATCATTCATCTGTATCAGGTCGAGTAGTTCACGTGCGCGCTGCGGTATGCCTGCACCAAACGGTATCACCTCAGGCTGCGTGCCACTGGCTGGATCCCAGGCTTCGATATCGGATTTCCACATCATCTCGTCGTACAGACCATGGAATGCGCCCTCGACAATAGCAACACGATCACGCCCGGTGAAACCGCGTGCGGTACGCACGGCACCCATCACCGCCTCGGTACCAGAGTTCGCAAAACGCATTTTCTGCACATTCGGGCACAGCGCTTTGACTTGTTGCACCACCTCGGTATCAAGCTCGGTGGCAAAGCCCGACAAAGTGCCGCGCTGCGTAATTTGCTCAACAACGGCGGCATCCACCCGCTCATCGCGGTAGCCAAGAATAATCGGGCCGTAACCAAGTCGGAAATCAACATACTGCTTGCCGTCGCAATCGGTTAGTCGACATCCTTTAGCGCTGCTGACGAATACGGTTTTATCGTCGCCCCAATAGCGATAGTTCTCAGCAACGCCCTGCGGCATATGCCGATGCGCTTCACGCATTAACTCGGGTTGACGACGCATCTCAGGCAGCCTTCTCGTCACCGCCCGTCTGTCCGTGCGGCGGGCGCAAGTACAGCCCAACCTGCTGCTCGAGCAGGCGCACTACATGCAGTTCTGCGGCATCGTCGCCGTAGACCTGACGCGCGCGCTCGAACACGGCCTGTGCGTGGCGTCCCATGGTGAGTGTGTAGCCCTGCTGCTCGGCGATTTGATTCACCAGTGACAGATCTTTACAGCACAAGGCAAGCGAGAAACTGGGGTCGTAGTGACCCGCGAATATCGAAGGAATATCGTGCTCAACCACCCAGCTGCTGCCAGCGCTATGCATCAGCGCCTCGCGCACCACATCTAACGGCACGCCGGCTTTGGCACCTAACATCAAGGCCTCACCGATCGCGGCTGCGTTGACGAACCACATCAAATTGGTCAGCAGCTTGACGGTCGCGCCATTACCGTGCGGGCCCACATGCAGTACCCGATTGCCGAGCACGTCCAGCACGTGACGCCAACGCGCGAATACGTCAGCTTCAGCGCCCACAAAAATAGAGAGTCTTCCCTCTGCGGCGCCATCAATCGCGTTGGTGACCGGCGCCTCCAGATAATCAATCCCTTGCTGAGCGGCTGCGGTGGCAATTTCGCGCGCCAAGTCAACTGAACTGGTCGAGGTATCAATCAGCACGCTACCCGGTCGCATCGCATGCAGCACGCCATGTTCACCCAGTAGCACCTCGCGCACCTGCGGCGGCCCTGGCAGCGATAGCAGTACGATATCGGCCTGCGAAGCGGCATTAACAGGGTCGTCGGACCATTGCGCCCCTAAAGCCGCTAGCTCGTCGGGAAGTCCGGGCCGCGCATCATGCACTGACAGCGCATAGCCATGCCGCGCAAGATTGACTGCCATCGGCCGACCCATGTTGCCGATACCGATGAACAGAAGCGAACGTGTCATGTTTTATGAAACTCGAAAAAATGCGAGCCAATCCCATTTTGACGATCAAACTGAAAGCCATGGTCTGCCAAGAGTGCCAGTGCTTCATCCAGCGGATAGACGCGGTAGCGAATGGTTTGCGCCATCAGCGTCTCGCCGTGATCAGTCAGGTAATAGTGCTTGGTAAAGCCATGATCCGCCGGTTCGATTTTTTGAGAATAGACATAGCCGTTTTTTATCGGGCGCTGGTAGTCGAAGTGCGGACCTTGAATACCCAGCAGTAATCGACCACCGCTATGCACATGACCCGCCACGCGTGCTATGCCCCGGCGATTATCTTCATGCTCTGACAAGTGACTCACCATGAATGGTTCATTATCACCATCGACCACAAAGTACCAGACACCGCCATATGAAAATGCGAGATCGTAGGTAGTCTCCAGATCAAACTGCGTCACGTTTTGCCGCTGTAATGAAACGTTCGGGTAAGGATGCAAACGCTCAGAAGCGATATTCAGCATGGCCGAGGTTAAATCAATGCCCGTAACTTTTGGAATAGCGGGATGACGGGTCACCAGTTCCTGCAAAATCAAGCCGGTGCCGCAGCCTAGTTCCAATACCTTGTCAAAGTCGCCGTGGTTGACAATGTTGTCGACGATTTTTTGGTAATCGTAATAGCCGGACGTCATGATCAAATCGTAGTACGCCGACATATTGGTGTAATCGCCCATGCCCTCCTCGACCTCATCTCCCGCTCCGGTCTGGGTGCCGGGCTAGGTTATTTATTTATTAATTTATTGTTGAATGGTGATGCAGGCGTGCAGTGTTGATTGTTTCTGTGCTCTGGTCAACAGCAGAATCGCGCAATTACCCATTGTTTTTATTTTCAACGCGAAGCAATCATCAACAGCGGTCTGGTAGGTTGACTAGCCGGAGACCGCCAGCACCGCTAGCGGCCAGAAGCGGTAGTTTCCAGACGGGCGCGCTCCAGTTCGGCCAGCATGATCGCTTGTAGCGTGGGGTTTTGAACGCCGGTCGCCGCAGAAAATTTTTCTACCCAATCGAAAAAATCAAAGCGCTGCTTTTCATCCCATGGCGATGGCGGGGTTGGGGTCGCCAAGTTGCGAACGCTGGCCACCAGCTGCGCTAGTTTGAGTAATTTTGCGCGTCGCGACATATTGGGCGCGATCGTGATTCGCAGTGCTTTGCGGGTACTGCGCGATAGGCGCGGGTTGTCGGTTACCTCAGCCACGATACAGCCCACCTCACTGCCAAACACTGACGCAATGTCGGGTTCGGTAACTGACCCAAACTGCAGCAAGTCATGCAGCATGGCCGCTGCCAGCAAAAACGGGTCGGACTCGCCAGCTTCTTGCAGCATCTGCGCGACGTCGGCTGTATTGAGAATACAGTGCATACCGGCCTCGGGCGCAATTGGCCGCTCGGCACCGTGGCGACCACGGAACGCGAGCGCCTTATCCAGCACCGAGGTGCTGGCTGCGGCCGGTTTGACTGGCTTGGGTGTGCTCATCGTACGATCATAGCTGGTCTATCATGGCGAGGTCGATTTCAATCCGTCACGGCCGTAACACCCACCGCCAATGCAAGCCCCTCGCCCCGACACCGTCAAACGTTACCTCAGGCAGCCACTTGTAAAGCTAAGCACCATCTCGTGGCGCGACCTGATGACGGTGCTACTGCCAACTCTAGCGATCACCACCGTACTGGGTTGGCTGACCGTGAAGCTGATTCGGCCAGCACCCCCCGATCGCGTCGTACTGCTCGCCGGCCCGGCAGATGGCAGCTTCCACACCACCGCTCAGCGCTACGCAAAAATCATTGGTACCCACGGCATCCGCGTCGAGGTAAAAGAGACCGATGGGTCGGTAGAAAATCTTCAGCGTCTGCTCGATTCTGCCCAAACCGTCGACGTGGGCTTTGTGCAGACCGGTTTGGCGGATGATGATCAAGCGCCGGGTTTGGTTTCGCTCGGCACGATCTATGTGCAGCCCATCATGGTGTTTTATCGTGGCGAGCAGCGTATCGACCGGCTTACGCAACTGAAAGGCAAACGAATTGCGATTGGCCCCGATGGTAGTGGCACGGCGGTGGTAGCCAACAAGATGCTGGCAGAAAATGGCATGAACGCGAAAAGCGCCGAGCTGCTGGAGCTCGATAGCGACGACGCGATCGCAGCGCTGTTGGCGCGCAAGATCGATGCAGTTTTCGTCACGGGCGAGCAGCTCCGCGGTAAAAAAGTACGGGAGCTGGTAAAAAAGCCGGGTATCAAGATGATGAGCTTTCAGCAAGCCGACGGATACCTGCGCCGCCTGCATTTTTTATCGCGCTTGGTGGCGCCCGAAGGCAGCTTTGATCTGGGCCAGAACCTGCCACCGCAGGATATTCAATTGTTCGGGACGCCCGTCGAGCTGATCGCGCGTGAGGGACTGCACCCGGCCATCTCCGACCTGCTGATCGCCGCCGCGCGCGAAGTGCACGGTAAAGCGGGCATGTACCGTAAGGCGGGGGAGTTTCCGTCGCCGATAGAGCATGACATTCCGATCAGTGAAGAAGCAAAACGCTACTACACCTCGGGCGCGCCGTTTCTCTATAAACGCTTACCGTTTTGGCTGGCCAGTCTGGTGGATAGAATCGCCATCGTGCTTCTGCCGCTGCTGATTGTGGTGGTGCCCGCGACCCGTATGGTGGCGCCGCTCTATCAGTGGCGTATGCGGTCGCGAATTTACCGCTGGTACGGCGCGCTGATGACGCTGGAACGCGCCATGCTCTCCAACCCGGATCAGGCCGAGCGCAGCGAATTGATCAGGCAGCTGGAAGATATCGAAGACTCGGTCAACCGTCTGCACCTGCCACTTGCGTTTGCTGATCAGCAGTATGTGCTGCGCGAGCATATCGCGATGGTCAGGGCGCGGATCAATGCGGTGGCTGCATGAAGCAATGCTGCACTGCTGCGCTGGTACACGGCCACGCGATTGATGCCGGGCGAAATTCGCCACTCGCGGCGCGCAACCCTAGGTGTCTGGCGTGTTTGGTGGCACAATGCGGCGCTTCGGCAAAGCCGTAACAGCGCCCCTCATCACCGGCCAGAAGCATGAAGCACGACAACCTCCCAACAGCCTCAAACGCTGACAGTAGCGATGCCAGCCACGACGAGCCCGAGCAACGCGGTAACTTGAAGCAGCGTCTGCATCAGCACCTGAAACATGAGGTGTATTGCAAGCTTGGAGTATCAACTATCCATGGTGTTGGTGTATTCGCTTTGCGCGACATACCCAAAGGCATACACCCGCTGCAGAGCATGGCGTCGCGCAAGGAAAAGAAGTTTTCGCGGGCCGAGCTGAAAGAAATTCCCGGCAGCGTGCGCAAGCATTTGGCTGATTTTTGTCTGATCGAGAGCGGGCGCGTGTTTGTGCCCGAGATCGGCATGAACGCGGTCAATATCTCGGTCTATCTGAATCACTCGAAAACGCCCAACCTGTTTTTCAACAAACAGGAAGTACTCGAGGCCCTGCGCGATATCACTCGCGGCGAGGAGCTAACGATCGACTACGATGTCAGCTTCGGCGACGAGCATGTTTTTGGCGACAAAGAGCTTGCCGCCGATGATGACGGGCCCAATGAACTGCGGGGTGCCCCGCCGAGCGGCGGCGGCGCCTGAATCAATCAGGCGGCGCAGTCGCTCAGCGCTTCCTCATTGCGATAAACCCGGTTCAAATCCTCAGGCCGGAAGTCAATTTTCAGCGGCGAGGTTGGATCGGTCGCCAGCGGATGCTCGGGATCGACCAGTGCCATCGCGTAGATCGGCTCATAGTCGGTCACAAACAATGACTTGTAGCCGTAATCGTCGACCGGGCCCAAGTTGTACCAACGCAGACCGTGTTTGGCCGCCCAGCGCGACGCCAGCAGACAGGCGTAGTTGCCCGGCGACTTGTTTTTGAAGTCACGATTCCACTGGCAGAAGCTGCCGTAAAGCTGGTCGTATTTGGGCAAAACAATCGAGACGTCCGTCAGCACCAGAGTGCCGTCGGGTGCATGCATCTGCAGCACCAGTACGTCAAGGTCTTGCACGTAATCGACAAAGCCCTCGACCTCGCGGTCGTCGATCCAGTATTTTTCAAAGTGATCTCCGCCCAACTCGATCATGTCGTCGAAGTTGAGGTCTTTGCCCGGGATGACCTGCTCCGAGTAAGTAAACTCCTTGTACTGCTTGTCAAACTCGCGGAATTTCCTTGCGCGGCGCTCATCGTTCCAGAACGCTTCCGAGGCGGTATCAACCATGCCGTATTTGTCGTTGATCGGAACGCCAAAGCGGCTATCCGGCGGAATTGCATAAACGACAAAGGGGCGTGGCGCCTTTGCGATCATTTCTTCATTGACCTCGATATACGGACACAGAGCGTCCCAGCGCGAGGTGTAATACACAATCTCCTCGTGGTAGCTCTCAACGTACAAGTTGTCGGCGGTCCAGCTCTGGTGACCGACTCGATGGACGTCCAGTCCGCGTTTCGATCGTTGGGTCTGGTATAGGTGAACCAGAGATCCATTCATCGTCTTCCTCCCTTCACATGACTTGGTACCGGCAGGCGTTTCAACTCGAAATAATCCCTATCGATGTCGAAATTACCTTTCAGAAAAGCCGAATCCGATTTTTCCAGTCTGGCGATTTCTTGTTTGCAGCGCGCCAGGTGGCTCGACGCCTCGCTTTGCTCATCCTTCAGCTGCCGGATGTACTCCGGCATCAGCGGGCAATCGGTGTCGTAGTAAATCTGTTTGCGACCGGGGTCGTAAGAAAGCGGGTACAGCTTGCAACTGAACGGCTTGTCTTCGCCGAGCGTGCAACCGGTGGCACCAAGGTGCGGGCAATTGGTCTCGATGCAGATGCTGCCAAATCTTTGTTGTTCTTTCGAGGTCAGCGATATCTCGAGGGAGGGATAACCCTGCTCGATATAGCAGCATCGACGGCATTCGGCGCAGTGATCAAACGGCATGCGCGACCCTGTCGGCTTTACATTTCATCAGCGGCATAGGCTGCTACCGGTTCGCGCCCAATCGATCAAAACGATCACTGCGCGCCGGGTCGAATAATGATTTTGCCCGTAAG
>VGHX01000073.1 GCA_016868055.1 Betaproteobacteria bacterium | reverse complement strand
ATCCACCGCCGATCGGGGGAGGGCGGCAAAAAATTGCCGGATTGGCTATTCAGAAAGCTGGCCTGCTGACGATCAAACCTTGACGTTGGTTATTAAACTCACCTACACTGCGCAGCCCAGCCTTGGCAATAATAACCATTTGAAAACAGGCCGGTAACCCCCGAACTTGATCATGTTTCGTCGAACTCCACTCGCGTTGCTGTGCGCTGCGCTTTTTGCGTCTTCCGCATCCGCACTGGCCGCTACGCCGGCCGATACCGCGCTCGCCGTTGACGCTGAGGCGCGTGCCGATGCGCGTGTGGCCGCCATGCCGGTGCTGGGTATCAACGACGAAGACTTCCCGATCGAGCCCGCTGCCATGGCCGACGGCGACTTGTGGGAGCGCATCCGCAAGGGGTTCAGCATTCCCGATCTCAGCAGCGCGCTGGTGTCCAACCATACCCAAACCTATGCCGCACACCCGGAGGCGTTTGAGCGTCTCGGCCAGCGCGCCTCGCGGTATCTGTTTTACGTTGTGCAGGAACTGGAAAAGCGCGGCATGCCGACCGAGCTCGCTTTATTGCCGGTGATTGAGTCAGGCTTCAACCCTAACGCCTACTCCCGCGCAAAGGCTGCCGGCATGTGGCAGTTCATTCCGAGCACGGGCCTGCGCTACAACCTCAAGCAAAACGCATTTCGCGACGAGCGTCGTGACGTGGTAGCGTCCACCAATGCCGCGTTGAACTACCTGGAGCAGTTGCATGCGATGTTCGGCGACTGGCAGGTGGCGCTGGCAGCCTATAACTGGGGCGAGGGCTCGGTTCGCAAAGCAATCGCGCGTGCGCGCGCTGCGGGCAAAGGGTCTGACTACAACAGCCTGTCGCCCTACATGCCGGCAGAAACCCGCAACTACTACCCCAAGCTGCAGGCAGTGAAAAACATCGTTGCACTGCCGTCGCGCTATCAGATGCGTTTACCCGTGATCGAAGATCAGCCTTACTTCACCTCGGTTAAAAAAACGCGCGATATTGATATCAAGCTGGCCGCCGAGCTGGCAGAGATGCCGCTGGAAGAGTTCAAGGCGCTCAATCCTCAGTTCAACCGGCCAGTCATTACCGGCAGCGCCGACACACAAATTCTGCTGCCGCAATTCAACGCTGAGCGTTTTAAGGAAAACCTGGCCAACTGGACACGCACCTTGTCGAGCTGGACGTCGCTGCGCATCTCTACCGCGCGTGAACGTATCGAGACTATCGCAGCGCGCTTCAAAACCACCCCGCAAGTGATTCGCGATGCCAACGCGATCCCGGCCAACATGCAGCCGACAGCGGGGTCAACGCTAATCGTACCTAAAACCAGTATTGAGGCAGCCGAAATCGGCGCCGAGATTACCGACAATGCAGTACTCGGTTTAGTCCCGGAGGGCGGCGCCCGTCGCAGCGCACGCAGCATCAACCGCGAAACCCGCAGCAAGCCCGCAGCACGTACCCACCGCAGCGCTCGCTAGTTCTCCATCAGTGTCAGCTACTTGATCGTGTTCAGCGTTGGTTCATGCTGAACTGATCGCATCCACCTCAGCATCGCCGCAAAAATATCATCGCGGTTGGTCTCGTTGAAGTTTTCGTGGAAATTTCGCGGAAATTCGTGCAGCTCGAGCAGCCGCGCAGGAATGGTTCGCAACATCGCAAGACTCACCGACGCATCCGCCAGCCGGTCATCGCCGGCAACGACCGCACACACCGGCAAACGCCAAGCATGCATATCATTATGTAGTGCGGCTTGGGCATCGAGCAAGCAACGACCGAAACGCATACTGGCAAAGCTGCCCCGACGCTGCAGCAATGAATCCGCTACATGACGCTCGGTGATCTCACGATCATGCGTCAGCCACGGCGTTAAATCCTCCATCGGCACTTTTGCCGTAGGTATTAATTTCGACAGCCACCGTGACAGCGGGATCATCCATTCCGGTACGGGGATCGCATTTGCGTAGTAGGGCGATGACAGTACGACACCGGACACTGCATGCTGCAAAAGTTTGTTGGTGAGAACGAGATGGCTTGCGATCAGCGCACCCATGGAATGACCAACGATAAACAAAGGTACTTGTGGATACTTCGCACGCAACCAATCCAGCATTCGCACGACATCTTCGATAAATACATCAAAGCTAGGAATATCGATCAGCTTGTTGCGACCGTGCCCGTAGAGATCAAAGCTGATGGTGGTGACACCGTGTTCTCTGAAATAACACCCAACCGTTTCATAATCACCAGCGTGTGACATACCGCCATGAATACCCAGTAGCACGACATCGGTCGTCGCTGCTTGCCAAAGTCGCACCGTTCGATCGCCGTCAGGTACCGTCAGCTGGAACACTTGATCTTCCTGGTAGCTATGCGCACTCATTTTGCTAACACCTTTATTTTGTTGTTCGAGTAGGATGATTGGCGTAACGGGGTCTGCGACTCCATTAAAATGCAACGATGGCTGCACCGTTCAGCGATCATAGCGCGAACCTGCGCAGTAGCCCGGATCGCGTCACCCGTGACGCGATATACCTAAAACAATAATTTTTTGAATGGAGACCCCTCATGTCACAGCACTGGAAATTCGAAACCCAAGCCGTGCACGCCGGCTATACGCCCGATCCTACGACCAAAGCGATGGCTGTGCCGATTTACCAAACGGTCGCCTACGCCTTCGATAATGCACAACATGGTGCTGATTTGTTCGACCTCAAAGTGGCCGGTAATATCTACACCCGCATCATGAACCCGACTCAAAACGTGCTCGAGACACGTGTCGCTGCGCTCGAGGGAGGCATTGCGGGCCTCGCACTGGCCTCCGGTCAGGCAGCCATCACCTATGCGATTCAAACCATCACCGAGGCGGGTGACAACATCGTTTCCGCCAGCGCACTGTACGGCGGAACCTATAATTTGTTCGCACACACCATGCCGCAGTTTGGCATCGAGGTGCGTTTTGCAGATGCACGCGATCCGCAGTCGTTCGCAAAACTGATTGATAGCAAAACAAAAGCGGTTTATGTTGAGACCATTGGTAATCCACTCGGTAATGTCACTGATATTGCCGCCATCGCTAAAGTAGCGCATGAAGCCGGTGTCCCTTTAATCGTCGATAACACTGTCCCCAGCCCCTATCTGTGCCGACCCATTGAGCATGGTGCAGATATCGTCGTGCACTCGCTTACCAAGTACATCGGCGGTCAGGGCAATAGTATCGGTGGCATGATTATCGACTCCGGCAAATTCCCATGGGCCGAGCACAAAGCGCGTTTCAAGCGGCTGAACGAACCCGATGTCAGCTACCACGGCGTGGTGTATACCGAGGCGCTAGGCCCGGCGGCCTTCATTGGCCGTGCGCGTGTTGTACCGCTAAGGAACACGGGTGCCGCCATCTCGCCCATGAACGCCTGGCTGATTCTGCAAGGCCTCGAGACCTTACCCCTGCGTATGGACCGCATCTGCGACAACACCCTCGCAGTTGCAAGATTCCTGCAAAGCCATCCGAAAGTCGAGTGGGTGGATTACGCTGGCCTGCCAGGGCATGTCGACCATGAAGTCGCCAACCGCATGATGAACGGCAAGGCGTCCGGTCTGTTGACCTTCGGCGTCAAAGGTGGTCGCGCAGCAGGCGAACGCTTCCTCGATGCGCTCGAGTTGTATACACGACTCGTGAATATCGGCGATACCAAATCGCTAGCAACCCATCCGGCATCGACAACCCATCGTCAGCTATCGCCAGAAGAGTTGGCCAAAGCCGGCGTGAAAGAAGAGACCGTGCGCTTGTGTATGGGTATTGAGCATATTGATGATCTAATCGCCGACCTCACCCAAGCTCTGGCGAAAGCCTAAAAAAAACCGTCGCTAGCGTTGTTGCAGGCGTCTCGTCGTACGTCATGTACTGTCTTCGACGCCTGCGCCTAGCTAGCGACGGTTTTTTACCGTGTAGATTTGTAAGAGCATCTTGTCGTGCGTCATGACCTATCTTCGACGCCTGCGCCTAGCTAGCGCGATTACAAAAATTTATTTTTCACCAGCGATGGTGATGTTAATTGTTTTGCGCATTTTTTCGCCATAAGAGCGATGGCTGCTATCAGCGAACTGTAGCGTGAGTTTGTACTTGCCCGGTTGAAGGAACATCAGGCTTTCGGTTTGGCCTTTGTCATAGTGTTTGTGCTGGTTATCATTCGGAATGACGTAGCCGGGTTCTATATCGTGCGCATCGATCAACACATGAAAATGTCCAACACCTTCGCGTTTATCACTTGAAGGTGCCAGCGGCATACCGTCAACCTTGAACTTGAGCATGAAAGTCGTTGGCAGGGTGTCGCCGTCACGCGGCTCGACAAAGTCAACAGATTGCGCGTTGGTATAGGCAGTCAGTAGCGAAAGAACCATACCTATAGCGAGGTGTTGAAGCCGCTTCATGTTTCAGCCTTTGCTTGTGTGAGAAAAAAGATTGGTATACAGACGAGCCTGCCGCGCTGCATTTGATATGAGTCGTGGACTACGCTGTTGCTTGCGCTGAAACCATACTGGTGGGCCGGCGGCACTACGACGTTTTTTTTGTTGAAATTCGCGCTGCTTGCGGCTGAGTGCGCTATCCGATAGCGGCGCATCCGGGTCACGAACATAACCAAATGATCGGTTTGCCGCAGCGATCTCTTGGCTGTAATCTCGTTCGGCCTCTGCCATATCGTCGGCCACTGAACGAAAGGTCTCCACCGTCTCAGCTACTTCATCGAGCTTGGCCGCATCGCTCACTTCCTTGGCCTGCTGCGCCATCTGTTCTTTCAGCTTATCTGCCTGCATCTGCAGATTCACTTCGGTTTTGAGCGCGGAGAGATATCCCTGCAATTTGCCGTACAAGCGACCGGTGACGCGTGCCACAGTCGGCAAACGCTCGGGACCAATCACAACGAGCGCTACGCCACCAATCAGCGCGAGTTTCGTTAATCCCAGATCAATCAAACTTAGCTCCGTTTGCCGCAAACAATATCCAGTAGCTCGCTATTGCGTGTGCCATCGACGACCGGACGCCATTCATCTTCGCGGTCGCCGCTGCTGACCTTGTTGCCCTTGAGGTAGGGCTCAGAAAAAAACTCACCAGCCAGGTTACGAAACTTGCGAGCCTCGCATTTGTACTCTTTGTGCGAGCGATTGGACAGCACACCATTCAGCGGAAAGCTATAGCTTAACATCTCCCATACCGAGACCGTATTACCACTAGCATCGATCGATTTGTCGTCGTAATAAAACTCAGCTTTACCATTGTCACCATACAGAACCCAGTCGGCATGCGCAATACTGGAAACCAGCATTAATCCCATCAATAATTTTTTCATGGGTGTGGTTCCTCCGTGTCAGTGGGTTGCGTGGGTGCCGCCCACACCCGGTACAAATAAATACTCGGAAAAATCAGTGCAAACACATAAGCACCGATGGTTAGCCACCATCCGTCCAACCCGATTCGTGGGCCCAGCAGATGACGAAACAGCAAATACAAAACAAACGCGAGCGAGAAATAAATAACCTTTTGTCGCGACTTCAGCGTCATGGATTAATTACTACAGTGAGTTAACGAAAGCGATCAAGTCTTCACGTTCTTGTTTGGATAAACCTGCAAACAGATCGCGTGAAGCTTGTGCCTCACCGCCGTGCCACAAAATCGCCTCCAGCACATTACGAGCGCGGCCATCATGCAGCAAGTTGGTGCTGCCATTCACCTGCGCCGACAAACCGATACCCCATAGGGGGGCAGTGCGCCAGTCGCGTGGCCCCGCCTTGAAATCGGGACGGCCATCAGCCAACCCTGGGCCCATATCGTGCAGCAGCAAGTCGGTATAGGCGCGGAAAGTTTTTTTGGAGATCTGCGGCAGGGCAGGGAATTCGCCGGTTTTCAGTTCGGGAATATGGCACTGCGCGCAGCGCGATTGAACGAATAGTTGGCCACCACGAATAATCTGCGGATTATCTTGATTGCGCGGCGCAGGAGCATCAAGGGCCAACTGCCAGAAGTGCAGCTGATCCCATGAGTAGTCCAGTAGTTCGGGCTTGTTACCCGGCGGCATAGCACGGCACAGGGTTTGTACCGGTGGGCAGTTCTCTTCAATATAGAGTGATGACGTTACGCCCATGTCTCCATGAAACGCTGCCGCGATCTGTTGCTTGACCGTGGGCTGATTGGCTTTCCAGCCAAAGCGACCGAGTGCCGTGCGCTTGTTGATGTCATCGCGCACATAATTCGGACGGCCATTTAATCCAAGCGACTGCTGCATTTTGGCCAGCGCTAGGATATCTTCCTCGGTAACCGCCTCTAAATAGCCCGCACCAAATACCACTTGCGTATTCCGTAGCGAGGTCATGACATTAGCATCGATGGGTCCGAAATTCGGTTTCTCAAGCCGAACCGATGGCTTTCTCAGCTCGACCACCGTGCCGTCTGCCAGCGTCGCCGGCAACGGAACCCAGTCGATATACAACTCGGCTTCACCCGGTTTCAGGTTTTCTTTCAAACCTACGTTTACACCGAACACTTGCAGCTGTTCGCCATAATTAGGGTGCGGGAGCGGGCCCCCATCAGGGCCTTCACCGGGTAACGATAGTCTCAACAACTGCTGGAATGCGATCGCGCCAGGCTCATCAAAAGTGCGCCCGCGCCCGCCCTGTATGTGGCAACCGATGCAAGAATTTGCCAGGAAAGTAGGACCAAGGCCCCACTCACCGCCGAGCAGTGGAAACACCACCCAAGGCGCTTTGAATTGTTTTTCGCCATCTCGGAATTTTCGTTGCTCGTCGTGCGACAGGCCAGGCACCGGCTGCATGTAGGCCTCATTGGGCGACACTGGCTTCGGCGTTGAGCGCGTCACCTGCGATTGCGACGCTGCGGGTAGCAGCAACGCCAGCAGCGCACAAAAGCCCGCTAAAGATAATGCCCACAATGCCGGTTCGTGACGCAAGGATGGGTTATATGGGGCTGAAGTAAGGTCAGTGTGATTTCTCACGGCGTGAAAAGGGATTCTCTTGACGATCAGGGATAAATTATTTTCCGCATTATCTTTAGTCATCACAAAAAGCTTATCAGAACATCGGCATAAAAAAACCGGCAGCTCGCGCTACCGGTCAATGATTCAGATTTTAAGGAAGATCGACCATCAACCAACAATAAATCCGGCGCTTAAACCCGCTTACCCTTTGAAGATTACCATCAGCACTTCTGTTCCATCTTGCACGACTTGTAAGCCTCGTCTTTGTCCACCACACCGTCACAGGCTTCCTTGACATTCAGCTTCGCATTACGACAAGCAGTGCCGATTGCAACCATTGAGTCACTTGCAGAATTGCTCTTATCGCAAAAGTATGCCTGCTGCTTTTTTGCGTCTGCGCACGTACCAACACGAGTTTTTTTCACGTCTTGATCATCGGCCAATGCGATCACCCCAACTACCAGCATTGTCAGCCCTAGCACTACCGCGCTTGTTATTGATTTCATTGTTCAATCCTCCCATTCTCAATCGATAACGCTGCTTCTGCGTGTATGCCGGCGAGCCGGCATACATGCAATTTGCCGCGTTAGCCGATCTCAAACTCCCGACCCTCTTTGGCTATGTAGCCGTACGCGGCGTTGCTACGCGAGCCACCCATGGCAAGATACTCGGCCTTCATCTTCGCGATCATGTCGTTATCGAACGGGGTGGTCATCGCGTCGGCTGCCATCTTCTGTGCATCAAGACGGTACACCTTGGCCGAGTTGAGGCCAAAGATCTTGTTCTTGACGGTGCCGCGGCCATCGCCAAGTTGGATCTTCCAGCCCTGGCTCTTCATGATGTCATCTGGGATCTCGAGGCGACGCAGTGCCTCGATCTGCCACTGTGGCGAGCCGTACCAGACCGAGTCGGTACCCCACACCACACGATCCGGACCCATTAGGTTAACAAGCTGACCGACGAAGGCGGCGCAGAAGCGGGGGTTGGTGACTGCTGTGGAGGCAAACGATGTACCCAGTTCGGCGTAGACGTTGTTGACGCCGAACTTTTGGGGGATACGGGCCAAGTCGGTCGCCCACTGAATGTAGCCACTCTTCTCAAATTCCGCCATTTCCAAATCGGGGGGGTCTGCCAGCCATGGACGGAGCGCTGCGTGGTAAACAACAAACTTCATTTTAGGCCAGTCTTTCGCAGCCTTGCCGAGATCATCGACAGTCGCATTCTCCCAAGTGCCAGCGAATGCCTTTTCGTAGTCACGCGGCATCAGACCCTTGTGGATACAAATAGTGTCTATGCCACCTTTCAACGACTTCTCGTAGAAGGGGTACATCAGTTTTTCGTCGTCTAGACGCCATGCGAACTTCGATGGACCAAACGGGTCACCGATGGTGTACGACTTCCAGGACACAGGCTTCAGCTCTTCGATTGCGCGGTCAACTTCATCCATCCAATTCGGGTACTTAGGCGTAATAATTGCGTGGCCAAGCATCCGAACCGTGCCGGCCATCTTGTTGACAGAGCGGCAGGCGTTCTGGATCGCATCGTTCGATAACAGCCACCAATTCGGATCATCAAACGGTGCGCCTGACAAGAGTGCAACCGAGGTATCCGAATCAAGGAAGATCTCCTTGAGGTAGTTATCCATCTTATACCGTGATAAGTTCGTGGGGACGTGGCCAATGTTAGGATTGACCTTAGCGCCCTCAGCCCACTTAGTCAGGCCGAGCAGACCTTCCTCCTTAAAGTCATCGCGAATGAAGTGCGTTTGATCATCAAAAATGAACTGACCCTTGTACTTCGCACGTCGGTCACCTGCAGCATCCGGGTTCTTCGCTTCCGACTCGCTCACCTCGAACATGTTGCCGTAGACCTGGTTCATTGCTAGGAATGCGGTCGCCATTCCGGATGAGGTCGCCAAAAAGTCACGGCGGCTCATGTTGTGGCGCTTGGCTTCCTTGTCAGCCATTTCCTTGATCAGGAACTCGACCTTTTTCTGGTGCTCGGTTTGTGGCAAGGGGTTGTACTCGCCGTTCGACACCATCTGCGTGGGAATCGGCGAGCGGAACGCCGATTCGTCAGCATGTAGGCACTCTGCAAACTCACGCTCCGTCATCGAAACACCAAATGGCCTTTGTTTATCAGTCATCTTTGTCTCCTCAGGTTGTTATGAAGGGCATCTTCGCCCCTTTCGCTGCAGAGCCGCACTGGCAAAAAGGCTATCGGACTAGGAGCCCTGATTGCCGGCCCAACCCTCAACACTGCTGTTTTGTGGGCGCTTCTGACGACTTTCCAGGTCGCACACCACAAAACACCGTTGAAGATAAGATACTCCTATTTCGGCGTAAATCAAGAGAATCGGCTTTGAACCAATGTTGCCAAAACGATATACATAAATTTACTTAACAATTTATAAATTGTGCATGAGAAAGCATCTTTTCTTCTGTGCTCGAGAATTAGTCATCAACTCTGACTGGCAGTTAACCTGCATAAAAATCAGAAAAAACAACATAGTAAAAAAATCAGAAAAATAAAAAGCGCACCCGGAGGTGCGCTGAAAGGTACTACAGAGAGACCAGAGGAGATAAAGGTATCAGGTGACTAAATGCTGCGGCTTACCTGATATAAAGCACTCGATGTTATCGATCAGTTGATCCGCCAAAAATTGCATCGCGCCATCCGATGCCCAAGCAACGTGCGGCGTGAGAATAAGGTTCGGCGTTTTTATATCTAGTAAAGGGTTACCTTGTTTGGGTGGTTCTTTCGTCAGCACATCAAAACCTGCGCCGGCAATCAAGCCTGTTTCCAGTGCAGTTTTTAACGCCTGCTCATCGACCAAGCCACCGCGTGCCGTATTAATCAAAATCGCGCTGCGCTTCATTTTCTTGAACTGCTCAAGACCAATAAAGTTGCGCGATGACGGCGTCAACGGGCAATGCAGCGAAATAATGTCGGACTCTGCAAACACCACTTCCTGATCAGTAAACTCAACATCCGGTGATTTCGGTGGCGGGTGATCTGCAAACAGCACACGCATGCCCAGCGCTTTCGCGATGGCTGCGGTGCCTTGGCCTAACACACCCTCACCGAAAATGCCGATCGTGCTGCCATGCAGATCCTGAATCGAATGATCAAAAAAGCAGAACTGATCCTGCGCCTGCCAACGACCACGCAGCACATCTTCGCGATACGCGACCAGATTGCGACGTAACGCAAAGATCAGTGCGAAGCTATGCTCGGGTACTGTGTGCACTGCGTAGTTGCGAATATTGGCAACCGCAATACCGCGCTCACGACAAGCGTCTACATCAATCACGTCGTAGCCAGTAGCTGCGACCGCAATCATTTTCAGCTTGGGCAAGCGCTCCAACGAAGCGCGCTGAATCGGCACCTTATTGGTGATCGCAATAGTAGCGTCGGCCAGTCGGTCTGCGACCGACGGCTCCAACGTCTGCGAATGCTCTTCCCAGTGGTGCGCGAAGCTCGGCTTGCGGACCTCAGCCTTTAACGACTGCCGATCGAGGAAGACTATTCTTTCCATGCGATTCCTTGAGCTCGTTCGGGGTACCACGAATCAGCAAGCCTGATGGTGGCTGGTGGGTGCGCCAGTACTCGCTGGCTGCCGCGACGCCGCTACCCGGCGTTACCGAGATACCGCAATCGAGCATCGCCATCTCGGCACCGGCAATCGCCGCCATCAGGTGCACTTCGTTCATGTCACCGAGGTGACCGATACGGAACAGCTTGCCTGCTACTTTCGACAGACCAGCGCCCAAGGAAACGTTATAGCGGCTGTAGGCACGTGCGATCACCTCTGCGCCATTCTTGCCCTCGGGGACCAGAATCGCGGATACGGTATCGGAGTACCACTTCGCTTCTTTTGCGCACAGCTTCAAGCCCCAGCCTTTGATGACTGCAGCACGAACACCTTCAGCCAGGTAATGATGACGCGCGAAGATATTATCGAGACCTTCTTCTTCGATCATCTTGAGTGATTCCACCAAGCCGTACATCAACGACAGCGCTGGGGTATAGGGGAAGTAACCGGTCGCGTTTGCATTCAGCATGTCGCCAAGGTCGAAGTAAGCACGTTTCATCTGCGCACTTTCACGCATCGCGAGCGCTTTCTGGCTGGCGCACAGAACGCCCAAGCCAGCAGGAAGCATCAGACCCTTTTGCGAGCCAGACACAGCCATATCCACGCCCCAGTCATCGAAGCGGAAATCGATCGAGCCGAGCGAGGAAACGCAATCCACAAACAACAGCGCAGGGTGCTTGGCCTCGTCGAGCGCTTCGCGTACACCTGCGATATCCGAGGTGACACCGGTCGCGGTCTCATTGTGGCAGGCCAGAACGGCTTTGATCTTGTGGCTGGTGTCGGCTTTCAGGATGTCGGTGTACTGCTGCAGCGGCACACCCGTGCCCCACTCGCAATCAACGATTTGAACGTCGAGACCGAGGCGGGTGCACATATCAATCCAGAGATGGCTGAACTGACCAAAGCGTGCAGCCAAAACGCGGTCACCGGGTGACAGGGTATTGGTGACGGCAGCTTCCCAGCAGCCGGTACCCGACGACGGAAAAATAAACGGTGTGCCATGCTCGGTGCGGAAAACTTTTTTCAACCCCGGCATCATGTCGTTGGTGAGTGCAGGGAATTTAGGCGAACGATGATCTTCCATCGACACCATCATTGCGCGCAGTACACGATCCGGAACATTGGTGGGTCCCGGTACAAATAAAAAATTACGTCCAGCCATGGATCTCTCCTTGTATCTCAATAGTAAAAATTGTTTATGGGCACTCTCGGCTCCTCTGTGGGAGCCTGGTACAACGCCACACCCTCTGGGTTTTTCGCTGCTTATCGTGCGTACACCGGGTGCGCATCGGTCAGTAGCTTGACCTCAGCCTTGACACGCGCAATCGTCGCCGCGTCATGCGGGTTATCCAGCACATCGGCGATCAGATGACCGACCTTGGTGGCTTC
>VGHX01000072.1 GCA_016868055.1 Betaproteobacteria bacterium | reverse complement strand
TGGCGCTCGTTCTCTTGTTGAATCGCCGCCCACAGATCAGGGTCAACGGCGGCAATGGTTTGGCTATTCGGAAATGCGCCGGGGGAAGCAACTTTCTGCAGCATCTTTAGTCTCCTGGGTGGGGCCGGATAAAAAGGTGGGCCCGCGATGATGTGAATTTACTGGCAGTCGGCTCGTTGCCGGCTCAGTATTTCTTTATCCTAGGGTAAGGATTTCTTACCATTCAATTGCCGATAGATCGTTATCTTCCGGCAGTCCGCGTTTTCGTGTCAGCGCAGACTGTTCTGAATTTGATATCACATGCAAGGTAATCCGAGATTCTGCCATTTTTCTCGATCCCATGCAGAGCGCTATCAAAAACGGTCGAATAAACAGTGCGCTCAAATCAGCCCGCTTCAACGAGATAACCAAACGGCAAGTGCGCCGCTTGTCGCCGCTGATTCCGATCGATTCACCAGCAACTCTTGATGAAAATTGCGATGAGCATTCGCCAGCACATGATGTTGTTGCTGCTATGGGTGGTAGGTAGTGCTACCGCCATGCCGCTGCAACCACTCGCTGACCATCCCGGAAAGATACGGGTACCCGGAGTGCGCGGCAAGGTCTGGTATGTGCCCTCTACGGTCAGCACGATTAAATGGGGTTATCTACCGAATCAATCAGATGCCCCGGTTTTGCGTGTGCCTTCTGGCGCCACCGTGGTGTTCGATACGCTATCGCATGAAGGCTTGTTGGAAGACCAAGGCCGAGACGCGCTGAAGTATTTCTCTTCCAAAGGCGTTCCAGCCAATAGGGTGCTGAACGACGCAATAGCGATTACGCGTTCATCACTACCGCATGATTTTGTCAAAGATGGCCCGCATATTATTACCGGCCCTGTTGCGATTGATGGCGCGCAACCAGGTGACGTATTGAAAGTAGAGATTTTGGCGGTAACGCCGCGCGTACCCTACGGCATTATCAGTAATCGCCACGGCAAAGGCGCGCTACCGGGCGAAATGCCCGAGGGCCCGCCGCCCGAGGCGGATGCCAGTGCAGCGCAACCCGAGAAATATCGCAATGTTTCTGTGTTCACGCCAATACGCCCGTTAAATCAAAAAAACGCAAAGCGCGAGTGGGTGGGCGTCTTGCAAAATACCCGCGGTGATGCGGTGATTTTTCCGACTGCGCCGTTTATGGGTGTGATGGGCGTGGCAGCCGCCACTGATGAACCAGTGCACTCGGTACCGCCCGGTGTGTATGGCGGCAATATGGATGTTAAAGACCTGGGTGCGGGCACGACAGTGTACTTACCGGTGTTTGTTGAGGGTGCGAATTTTTATACCGGTGATCCGCACATGGTGCAGGCCAATGGCGAAGTGGCGCTTACGGCGCTAGAGCATTCGATGCGTGCGACGTTTCGTTTCACGCTTCTGAAGCAAGGTGACGCGCGTATTCCATCGGCGTCGGGGTCATTACAGAAACCGTTCGGTGAAACCAAGGATTACTGGATTGCGATTGGATTAAATCCCGACCTCGACGAAGCCATGAAAGATGCAGTGCGTGAGGCGCTGCGGTTCTTGACTGAAAAACTCGGTATGGATCGCGCCATCGCCTACGCCTATTTATCAGCCGCGACAGATTTCAATGTGTCACAAGTGGTCGACCGCACCAAAGGTGTTCACGCGCTGATCCGCAAGCGCGATTTTTCAAAAGTTAAAAAAACAGCGTTGCACTAACGCGCTATTTGCAAGTTTCAATTAAAGGAGATGTTATGGATATTCACGAGTACCAGGCCAAGTCGCTGCTTTCCGGCTTTGGCGTTAGTGTGCCGCCCGGCGGCGTTGCCTACAGCTCTGACCAGGCAGTGTATGTGGCGACCGAATTAGGTGGCGCGCACTGGGCAGTCAAAGCACAAATTCATTCAGGCGGTCGTGGTAAAGCCGGTGGTATCAAACTGTGCCGCACGTACCACGAGGTGGCTGCCGCCGCACAAGCTTTGCTGGGCACGCGCTTGGTTACTAACCAAACCGGACCAGAGGGCAAGGTGGTGCATCGTCTGTACGTAGAAAAGGCCACACCGTTTCAGCGCGAGTTGTATCTGGGATTTGTACTCGATCGCAAGAGCGAGCGGATTCGTGTGATTGCCTCGATCGAAGGCGGTATGGAGATTGAGGAAATCGCGAAAGAAAGACCCGAATCTATCTTGCAGGTAGAGGTCGAGCCGGCGGTGGGTATGCAGCCGTTTCAGGCGCGCCAACTGGCGTTTGGTCTTGGACTGAATCTAAAGCAAGTATCACAGGCAGTCACTGTAATTTTGGGTTGTTATCGTGCGTTTCGCGATCTTGATGCCACTATGGTCGAGATCAACCCATTGGTCGTTACCAAAGACGATCAAGTGATCGCCCTCGACGCAAAAATGTCGTTTGACGATAACGCGCTGTTCCGTCGCCCGCAGGTGACTGAGATGCGCGATCCCGCCGAAGAAGATCCGCGCGAAGCGCGCGCTGCCGAGTTTGGTTTGAACTATGTCGGCCTCGAGGGCGACATCGGATGCATCATCAACGGCGCGGGTCTGGCGATGGCCACCATGGATAACATCAAATACTGCGGCGGTGAGCCCGCTAACTTCCTTGACGTGGGTGGCGGTGCATCACCCGAGCGCGTGGCAGCGGCGTTCAATCTGGTGCTGACTGATCAAAACGTGAAATGCATTCTGGTGAATATTTTTGCCGGTATTAATCGGTGTGATTGGGTAGCGCAGGGCGTCGTACAAGCAGCAAAAGATTTACGTGTGCCTCTAGTGGTGCGTTTGGCGGGTACTAATGTTGAAGAGGGACAGAAAATCATTCGTGAATGCGGCTTACCGATTGTGACCGCTGATTCGCTGATGGAAGCCTGTGAGAAATCGGTCAAGCTCGCCCGCGGCGAGCAGGTCGCGTGATCCTGCTAACGATGGGAGATTGAGTATATGAGTATTTTGATCGACGAAAAAACACCCGTGATCGTGCAAGGCTTCACCGGCGATAAGGCGACTTTTCACGCCAATGAAATGATTCACTACGGTACCAACGTGGTCGGTGGCGTGACACCGGGTAAGGGCGGCAAGGTGCATCTTGATCGACCGGTATTCAACACGGTGCAGCAAGCTGTTGAGGCGACCGGGGCGCGCGCCAGTCTGGCATTTGTGCCGCCGCCGTACGCCGCTGACGCATTAATGGAAGCCGCTGATGCTGGGCTTGACCTGGTATGCATCATTACCGATGGCATTCCTGCGCAGGACATGATGCGCGTAAAGCGCTACCTGCTTCGCTACCCGAAAGAAAAACGCACCACCATCGTTGGGCCGAATTGCGCCGGCATTATCAGCGCCGGCAAAGCCATGTTGGGCATTATGCCGGGGCATATTTATATCCGCGGCAACGTCGGTATTGTCTCGCGCTCGGGCACGCTGGGTTATGAAGCAGCGGCGCAAATGAAAGCGCTCGGCATTGGCGTGACTACCAGTGTAGGTATTGGCGGTGACCCGATTAATGGCAGCTCCTTTCTTGATCATATGGCACGGTTTCAGAATGACCCGGAAACCGAAGTCGTGGTGATGATCGGTGAGATTGGTGGCCCGCAGGAAGCCGAGGCCTCTAAATGGATTAAAGAAAACATGACCAAGCCAGTGGTCGGGTATGTCGCGGGCCTGGCGGCACCCAAAGGGCGCCGCATGGGTCATGCCGGCGCGATTATTTCAGGTGAGGGCGATACCGCGCTTGAAAAATCCGAAATCATGACGTCCTATGGGTTGCTGGTTTCGCCGAGTGCATCCGAGCTTGGCGTCACCGTTAAAAAAGCCCTGGCCAGTATTGGAAAATAAGTGAGCCTAACGTGAACGATATGGTGACCCCCGGCATCGCGGATTCCGTGGAGCTTTCTCCGTTGGCGAGCGACGGATTCTCACGCGCGACCTTGTTGCGCGAGTTATATCTGTCTGTGTTCCAGCGGCTGCAGCCGGATTTGATTCCTTTGATCGAAGGGAACCTCTCGTTCGCGGGTATTCACCCGACGCTACTCACCAAAGCGCTGCGCGCACAGGGAATATGGTTTCAGCTGCTGGCAATTGCTGAGCAAAATCGTGACATGCGTAATCGTCGCTTTACCGAAACCGATCAAGGCCTCGATAGCGTCAAAGGCAGCTTCGCGCATACATTCAAGCAGCTCAGCGATCAGGGTATCAAGCCCGATCAAGTACAACATGCGCTGAACGAGCTGCGCATACGTCCCACCATTACTGCGCACCCGACCGAAGCCAAGCGCGTGACGGTACTGGAATGCTACCGCCGTATTTATCTCAAGCTACACGAGCTTGAATCCAGTCACTGGACGCCGCGCGAGCGTGAGCAGTTGCAGCATGCAATTTGTACCGAGATTGAGCTGCTATGGCTGACCGGTGAGCTCAAACTGGAAAAGCCGACGGTCGAGCAAGAGGTCGCTTGGAGCTTGTACTTCTTCCAAGAGAATCTGTTTGATGTGGTACCGCAGGTGATGGCAAAGCTCGAGACCGAGTTTCGTCGTCATTTTCCCGGCTATGAGTTTCAGGCGCCGGCGCTGATTGGCTTTGGTTCATGGGTTGGCGGCGATCGTGACGGTAACCCGTATGTCACCAGCGAGGTCACCCGCCGCACACTGTGGGAGACCCGCGAAGCGGTACTCAGGCGATACATCGATCGTGTATCAACACTGATCAAGTTATTGAGTATTTCCGAACGCGCGCTAATTATCCCCGACCCGTTTGTGCGTTATGTCGCCGAGTGTCTGGATCGATTACCCTCAGCGCGTCATTTGGCAGAGCGTAATCCCGGTGAGGTATTTCGCCAGTTTTTAGGCTATATCCGGCTCAAGCTCGTCACAACACTGGAAGATTCGGCGAACCGCGCGTTGCCTGATTCCGACTCGGGGTATCGCACTGCCGATGCGCTGATTCAAGATCTGGAGATCATGAACACCGCCCTGCGTGACACCGGTGCGGCCAGTATCGCTGACTCGTTGCTGCTACCTTTCTTGCGCGAGGTCGGTATCTTCAGATTCTCGACAGTGCGTCTTGATATTCGCGAGAATACGATTCGTATTAACCAGACGCTGGCAGAGCTTTATCGTCGCAGCCACGGTAATGACGTGCCGGCGACCGATTCGGAGCCATGGAAGCGTTGGATTTTGTCTGAGCTGTCGACCCCGCGTCAAATCACACGCAATGATGCCGATCTGTCGGCTGAGGCGCGCGAGACACTCGACACTTTCCGCGTGATTGCCGAATTACGTCAGACCATTGATCGCGAAGCATTTGGTGCCTTGATTTTATCGATGACCCACAGCGCCGCCGATGTACTTGGCGTTTACCTGCTCGCTAAAGAGGCTGGCCTTTACGCAGACAGCGCAGGTATGGAAGGCTGCACGCTGCCCGTGGTACCGCTACTAGAGACTATTCCGGATTTGCGTCGTGCGCCGACGATTTTGCGCGAACTGCTCTCGGTACCGGTAGTGCAGCGTAGTCTCGCACGACAACGCAAGGTGCAAGAGGTGATGGTCGGTTACTCCGACTCGAATAAGGACGGTGGCTATTTCGCGGCCAACTGGGAGCTGGCCAAGGCGCAGCGACAAATGGTGCGGGTGGGTCAAGAGTTCGGTGTTTCGATTAGTTTCTTTCATGGCCGTGGTGGCTCGGTAAGCCGTGGTGGTGTGCCGACCAGCCGTGCGATTGAGGCGACGCCCGCTGGCACCATACGTGGCATGTTTCGCCTCACCGAACAGGGCGAAACTGTATCGCTCAAATATGCCAACCGTGGCACCGCGCTGTTCCAGACCGAGCTGCTTGGCGCGTCAGTGCTCAGCCATGTACTGCTGTCGCAGCGCGAGGCCGACAAGCTACCCTTGCATGAGTACGAAGAGGCGATGGAGGCCTTGTCGGGGACTTCGTGGACTGCCTACCGCAAGCTGATGGAACGCCCCGATATGCTGGCTTACTTGCAGGGCTCGTCGCCGCTGGAAGAGTTATCGATGCTGAATATCGGTTCGCGGCCGGCACGACGGACGCAGGCACAAACGCTCGCTGATCTGCGCGCGATTCCTTGGGTGTTTGCCTGGACACAGAACCGCCACATGGTAACCAATTGGTACGGTATCGGCTCCGGGATGCAGGCCTTTCTCGATGTGCGCGCTGAGCGCGGGCTCGAGCTATTGCAACGCATGTTCCGGGAATATCCGCTGTTTCGGATCGTGATGGACGAGGTCGAGCGCGCGCTGTGCCAAGTTGATCTGGATATTGCTCGTGAATACGCTAATCTGGTGCCAGATCAGCGCACCCGAGAAGAAATTTTTGAACAGATTGTGCAGGAGTACCACCGCACGATCGACATGCTGAAACTGGTGTCGGGCGAGGCGGCACTGGGTGAGCGCTTCCCGCAATTCACGCGACGGCTCTCGCGTCGGCTTGAAACACTCAACCGCGTCAGCCGCGAGCAGGTGCAGCTCCTCAGGCAGTTGCGCGAGGCCCAAGGCGGCAACGACGTTCGCGACGCGCTGCTTACATCCATTAACTGCGCTGCTGCCGGGCTCGGTTGGACAGGTTAATTCATTCCAGGAGGTTTTATGAGTTTCACGATGATTGAGCAGGCTACTGCTCGTCTGCATCGCTCTGAACTAGCAGTGCCAGGGTCCAACCCGGCTATGTTTGAAAAAGCCGCCAATTCGGCGGCGGATATTGTTTTTCTGGATGTAGAAGATGCGGTTGCGCCAGACGATAAAGCGCAGGCCCGTAAAAATATTATTCAAGGCTTGAATGATATTGATTGGGGTCACAAGACCATGATGGTGCGTATCAACGGTCTGGATACGCACTACATGTACCGCGATGTGGTGGATATTGTTGAAGCCTGCCCGCGCTTGGATATGATCCTGATCCCCAAGGTCGGTACCCCGGCAGACGTCTACGCCATCGATATGATGGTGACGCAGATTGAAACTGCGATGGGCCGTAGCAAACGTATCGGCTTTGAAGTATTGATCGAGACTGCGCTGGGTATGGCCAATGTGGAAGCGATCGCACAATCCAGCAAGCGCCTAGAGGCAATGTCATTTGGTGTGGCAGATTATGCTGCATCGACGCGCGCGCGTACCACGGTGATTGGTGGGGTCAATAAAGATTTTGGCGTGCTGACTGATCGCGACGCCGATGGTAACCGTGAGTATTTCTGGACCGATCCCTGGCACGCAGCGCAAACCCGCATGATGGTCGCATGCCGCGCATACGGTCTGCGTCCTATCGATGGGCCGTTTGGTGACTTCAGTGATACCGACGGCTATTTGGCGGCGGCGAATCGCGCAGCGGTATTGGGCTATGAGGGCAAGTGGGCGATTCATCCTTCGCAAATCGAGCTGGCCAATCAGGTCTATACGCCGTCCGAGGCGGAAGTCACACGCGCACGCCGCATCATGCAGGCCATGGATGACGCCGCCAAGGCCGGTAAGGGCGCGGTCAGTCTCGATGGAAGGATGATTGATATTGCGAGTATCCGCATGGCCGAGGCCTTGCTGGCAAAAGCAGATCAAATTAGTGGGCAGTAAACTTTCGACACAAACCCAAGGCCGCATAGCTTTTTGATAATAAGTATTTCCTCACACCGGTTTCGTTGGCCATTTGATTTTCAGATGCGCCCATCCGTGATAGATTGAGATCCTGCGTTGCCCGATACTGAGCGGCTTGAATAGGCTCTGACGGGCGCGCTGATCGATGAATTAATCATCGGCGAAATCAAATAAAAAAATCAGTCCGTAGACGTCGCATCCGACCGATGCGCGCTACCGGGCGGTGTGGGGGAGAGCGTTTCTTGTGGCTGATGTCAAAGCGGGGTTGCCCATGAGCCCCCGCGTGCTTTACGCCGATTATCTGCGGTTGCCTGCAGATTTTTCTATACGGCTGTTCCGTCCGGGACGCCTTGCTTGCCCGTTCATCGAGCTTTGTGGGACAGTGATGGTCGCCCTATGGGTGTGCCTGTTCGCCATGGTGCAGCCGGCGAATGCGGCCCTGCTTAACCGTGACGACATCGACAAGCTACTCGACGGTCAATTCATTGTCGGTGAGGTGCAACCCGATATGCCGGTTTACCCTTTGTTCGCCAAAGGTGGCGATGCGGGTGGTAAGCCAGAGCTGAAGGGCTATGCGTTCGAGTCACTGGATTTCGAACCGGTGCGCGGCTACAGCGGCAAGCCGATTGATGTACTGGTGGCGATGGATTTAACCGGTGCATTTATTGATCTGCGCCTGGTTGATCATAAAGAGCCGTTCTTTAATAATCCGACCGGCACCAAGCGGCTCGGGGTATTTACTGCGCAGTACACCGATCTCACGCTGCAGCACGTGGTTCGGATTCATGACTACCGTTCACAAACGCGACGCGATGATCAGTCCGCTGATTTACAGGGCGTCAATCACGGCACAGTAACGACCAAAGCGATTGATCGCTCGATTTTTGGTTCAGCGGCCAAGGTGGCGGTGGCTAAACTCGATGCCAGTATCGCCGCAAGTGCGGCTGCGCGCCGCCGCAGCACACGCGAAAGTTTTCAGCCGCTGAGTTGGGATGATTTGCTCTGACGCGGCATGATACAAACAACCGTCATCACCCCGGCAGATATTCGCAAGGCATACAGCGATATCAAACAACCTGGCGGAGGCAAGCTGGAAGGTGTGGCTGATGATGCTGCCGCTCTCACGCTGAATGTCGCCTTGCTGGGCATTCCGTCAATCGGGCGAAACCTGCTCGACGGCGAGGGCTGGCGCTACCTGAATACCAGTCGCCGCAAATCACAGGCGTTACTGGTGACCGAGAGCGGGCCTTTGGTGACATCGACAGATGACGCATTACGTGTTCCGGACGATACCCCCTTCGTACTGCGTCAGAACGGTAAGCCGATTAAATTCAGCATCATCCCGTACGATAAAAAACTCAAACACCCGGGTTATCCAGACAAGGTAAAAGCATATTTCCTGGTGGTTGATAAAGCCACCCCACTTGATCCCGAGCAGCCATTTAATCTTTCATTCAAGTTGGGCCGACGCTTTGGCACCAACCAGATACTCAATAAAATCGAGCAAAGAGAATTTCCAGTCGCCTATGATTTTTATGGCTGGCGCGCTAATTTTTATGATGTGCTTGATACTGATCTTCACTCGATCGACTGGATACGAATCTGGTTAAACCGCTGGATTGAAGTGCTGGCATTGGTCGCCGGCCTGGGTGTGCTCACCTTTGCGCTGATTCGTCAGCAACGTACTAGCGCGACATCGCGTCGGCTACAGTTTTTCCGGGTTGCGTATTTGATTTTTACGCTGGGCTTTATCGGGTGGACAGCACAAGGCCAGCTCACCATTATTAATATCACGGCAGCGGTTGAATCATTGCGCGGTGGTGGTGATTTGAGCTTCCTACTGAGTGACCCCATGAGCACGATTCTTTGGCTGTTCACCGGGGTCACATTGTTTGTATGGGGCAGGGCGACATTCTGTGGCTGGCTCTGCCCATTCGGCGCGCTGCAGGAGCTGATCAGTCTGATTGCCAATCGTATCGGTGTGCATCAGCGGCGTTTGCGCGCCGCGTGGGATGCCAGGCTCAAGTGGATAAAATACGCGATATTGGCAGTAATACTCGGCTCGATATTGGTCGCGCCTTCATTCTCTGAGATGGCGGTCAAGGTAGAGCCATTCGAGACCGCGATCAGTTTCCATTTTGTGCGTGACTGGCCATACATACTGTGGGCGGTGATCTGCTTGGCGTTTGGATTGTTTTTGTATCGTGGCTATTGCCGGTATATTTGTCCGCTCGGCGCAGCGCTCGCAGCGGTGAATTTTCTGCAGCGCTGGTCGTGGATACCTCGGCGTGACGCTTGCGGTACGCCTTGTCAGTCTTGCCGCCATCGTTGTGAATATCAGGCGATCGCGCCGTCCGGGCAGGTTCAATACAGTGAGTGTTTTCAGTGTCTGGATTGTGTCTCGATCTATCAAGATGATCAGCGCTGTCTGCCGCTGATTCAAGAGCGCAAGCGCGAGCACCGCGTCATACCAGTACAGCTTAAAGTGGAGGCAAGATGAAGCGACGCCAATGTCTGGTATGGGGCTGGGGTTTATTTACGGTCGGGCTATCGAACACGCTGCTCGCTAACGCATGGGCGGCTGATCGTGCGGCGTCGGCAGGTAAATTAGTATGGCGCGAGCGTGCCTTGCTTGGCTTTGGTACGACGCTCTGGATCAAGGCCGCGCATGAGAATACTGATCAGCTTGAGTCAGCACTCAACGCTGCGGTGAAGGCGATTCGTCATGTTGAACGCCAAATGAGCCTATTTGATGCCGATAGTGCACTAAGTCAGCTCAACCGAACGGGGCGGCTAGCGCATGCTGATCGTGATTTGCTATCGGTGCTCAGGCTTTCGCAGCAGGTTGGTCACAGCAGTGCCGGCAGCTTCGATATCAGCATGCAGCCGCTGTGGCAGCTATGGTCGAGGGCGACCGAGGAGCATCGTCTGCCTTCGAAGAAAGAAATCGAACGTGCGCAGCACATGGTGAACTTGCGTGCGTTGGAATTATCCTCGACATCTGTGCGCTTGAACGTACAAGGCGCGGCGCTATCGCTGAACGGTGTCGCGCAGGGGTATGCCTCTGATCTCGCGCGTCAGGCACTGCAGAAGCAGGGTATCCGGCATGCGCTGATTGATACCGGCGAGACCAGCTTATTAGGTCGAGCGCCTAATGCATCGCCGTGGCGACTAAAAATTGAGGATGCGATCGCCAATCCCGGAAAACCCGAGCAGGTGCGTGCTGGTAGTGGCCCCATACTCCAGTCCGATGGTCGAGCTATGGCGACCTCATCTGATGCGCACACAATTTTTAGTGCGGATCGTCGTCATCACCATATTCTTGATCCACGCACAGGATATTCACCGCAGTATTGGTCTTCGGTGACCGTGCTCGCACCTAGCTGCGCTACTGCTGATGCATTAACCAAGGTATTTTTCATGTTACCGCCGGCGCGGATCGAGGCCGAGTGCCGGCGCTGGGGTGTTGATGTTGTTCTGCAAGATAAAGCAGGTAAGTGGACCCGTAGCGCTGGTGCGGCATCGCTGATTCATCTGGGATAATGCCACCCGCTTTAAAGGGCGGCTTTTATTGCCAAGTTTTTATTTTTTTAAATGAAAGTGAATCATGAAGTTAAAGTTTAAGCACGATCTGGTGGTTGGTTTGTTCGGCGTTTCTGTTTTCCTGATCAGCGCGGGTACGGGAGCGGCCGAGGGTTTAACCCCCGGCAGCGTATTTACCGACTGCGATTACTGTCCCGAGATGGTGGTGCTTCCTGCCGGTGAATTTGTGCAAGGCTCCGATAAAGTTGAGAGCGGTCACGTTGACGAGAAGCCTCAGCGAACCGTCAAGATTGCGCGACCATTTGCCGTATCCAAATACGAAGCCACCTTCGCGCAATGGGATGCCTGCGTGGCGGATGGCAAATGTCCAAAAGCAGATGACGCAGGTTTTGGTCGCGGCAAATTCCCCGCGGTGAATATCTCCTGGCCCGAAGCGAAAGCCTATGCGGATTGGTTAGCTGCGAAGACCGGTAAGCCCTACCGCTTGATTTCAGAATCCGAGTATGAGTACGCAACTCGCGCCGGTACCACCACGGCTTGGTTCTGGGGCGGTAATGACGCCAAAGCCAAAGCTTGCGAGTACGCCAATCTGCACGACGAGGTCGGCAAGTACAAACCGAATGCATTTGGCCTGCATGACCTAACCGGTAACGTGCGCGAGTGAGTGGCGGATTGCCACATCCTGGGATACGCCGGCGCACCTACCGATGGCTCGGTGCGTAAGCACGACGGCGCTTGCGAGAAGCGCATCGTGCGCGGCGGCGCGTGGCTGGATGGACCTTCAACCGCGCGTTCGGCATATCGTTATTCTGAGGTCGAGGGGATGAGAAATTACCAAACCGGTTTCCGTCTCGCCCGCGATCTCTGAATAAAAAGAAAGGGAAAAGAAAGGGACACTCACTTTCGTTTAGTGTCCCTTTCTTTTCCCTTTCTTTTAAAACAAAGTGAGTGTTCCTTTCCTTTTGGTGTCCCAGTCCTTAACACTGCTGATTACCGAGCCTGGTATTGGGTACCGATTAAGTGATGCGGAAACCACCTAGTGGGGTTTGAATACCGATGATTAAAAAGGATATTCAACCTGCAGACGAAACGTATTGCCCACGTGGCCGGTATCATCGATTCGCGTTTTTCCGAACAAAAAGGCTGCGTTGTATTTGATGTGTTGCTTATCATCGATCGGTAGTTTTCCGAAGATGGCAGGGCCGATACGGTGGCCTTGTTCGCGTACCGGCGCCCAATTATTCCAAGTACCGAGATCACCAAAGGCCTGAAAGCCGGGCGAGAATTTTTTGCTCAGTCGGTAGCGGCCCTGTAGCTGGTAGTAGGCGCTGGCCTTGCTGCTTTCCGAGGCTTGATAGCTGTTCTTCAGCAGAAAATTAGCGATCCACTCAGTTTGTCCGATGACCCGCGTTAAATGTTGATCCAAAGTCTGTGAGAGTTTTGAGTCTAGCTTGACTTCATTGTAGATTCAATCTTTGCATCACCTCCTGTGGTGTTGGAATGGGTGGAAACAAGCTCAAGTGCAAGGCTTTTTCTGCCTTGGTCTTGGGCAGCCAAGCGGCTGGCGCCG
>VGHX01000071.1 GCA_016868055.1 Betaproteobacteria bacterium | reverse complement strand
TCGGCGGTGCTGCTGTCGTCGACTTAATTGTTGTTGGTGCTGTTGTTGTTGGTGCTGTTGTTGTTGGTGCTGTTGTTGTTGGTGCTGTTGTCGCCGGTACTGTGGTCGTCGGTGCTTTGCTACTGCGCACAGCGGCAAGCGCAGAGGCGCGTGCCGCCCCCGCCTCTGGCGCGTTCACTGTACGACTACCTGTATCGATCGGCACAAACGCCAGCATGCGCAATAGCGTCATGGTGAAGCCGGAATACTCGTCGGGCGCCAAACCCAACTCATGCCGGCCATGCACCACAATTTGATAAAACAGCTGCACGTCTTCCGGCGAAAACATCGGCGCCAGACGAACAATATCGTCGCGCTCGGGTAAATCGTCGGGTACGGCTGATGGTACGGTTTGCGCAATCGCGATACGATTCAGCAGCGTGCCGAGGTCCTGCAAGGCGCTGCTCCAGGAAAGACTGCGCGCCGCCATTTCATCGGCAATATCCAATAAGGTTTTTGCATCATGCGCTGCGAGCGCATCCAGCATTCGCACCAGGTACGACTGATCGAGCGAACCGAGCATGCCTTGCACCGCCTCGAGCGTCACCTGGCCGGCGGCGTAGGCGATCGCTTGATCGGTCAACGACAATGCATCGCGCATCGAACCTTGCGCGCCTTGCGCAAGCAGCCGTAGCGCCGGCACCTCGAAGCTGATCTGCTCTTGCGCAAGAATGTTTTCCAAATGCCCGACAATCTGAGCGGGCGGCATTTGCTTCAAGTTGAACTGCATGCAGCGCGATAGCACGGTGACCGGAATTTTTTGCGGGTCGGTGGTCGCAAGAATGAACTTGATATGTGGCGGCGGCTCTTCCAGCGTCTTGAGCATGGCGTTGAACGCATGGTTGCTCAGCATATGAACTTCATCGATCATGTAGACCTTGAAGCGCGCATTGGACGGTGCGTACGCCGCCTGCTCAAGCAACTGCGCCATTTCATCGACGCCGCGATTCGACGCAGCGTCCATCTCGATGTAATCAACAAAGCGGCCTGCATCAATCGCCATACAGGCTTCGCATACGCCACAGGGGTGCGCAGTGATGTCGCCACTGCCGTCGGTACCCTGGCAATTCAGTGCTTTGGCGAGAATGCGCGAGAGCGTAGTTTTGCCTACGCCACGCGTGCCGGTAAACAAATACGCATGATGCAAGCGCTTATGCTCCAGCGCGTGACTGAGCGCGCGCACCACATGCTCTTGTCCAACCAAGCTCTCGAAGTTTTTGGGGCGATATTTGCGGGCAAGTACCTGGTAGGACATGTCCGTGGCGGTTCCAGTGGAATTAGCAGCGAGGAAGCAGGGATTTTACCCGACCTCACCCTTGCCTCTTGCGGAGCATTATCGGCACGGGTTGATCGAGACTGATGCTCGGCGTCGATGCAGGAAAGAGGCGAGCCTTGTCTGCGGCACTTGCGGTAAGTAGCTATGGCTGCTTCGTTCCCGACCTGACCAGGTTGACCACGCCACAATGCGCAGGGGCCCGCCGCTGCGCAGTCTAACTCAAAAGCCCAGCGCCTCCCACAGCGCGTCGACACGTTGTTTCACATCATCATCCATCGCGATGGTTTTACCCCACTCACGCGAGGTCTCGCCGGGCCACTTATTGGTGGCGTCAATACCCATCTTGCTACCCAGACCGCTGACCGGCGAGGCAAAGTCGAGGTAATCAATCGGTGTGTTGTCGACCATGGTGGTGTCGCGTATCGGATCAACCCGCGTCGTGATCGCCCAGATCACTTCTTTCCAGTCACGAATATCCACATCGTCATCGACCACCACAATGAACTTGGTATACATAAACTGCCGCAAGAAACTCCAAACACCAAACATCACGCGCTTGGCATGTCCAGGGTAAGACTTCTTCATCTGCACCACCGCCATCCGGTAGCTACAACCTTCCGGGGGCAGGTAAAAGTCGGTGATCTCGGAAAACTGCTTTTGCAACAGCGGGACGAACACCTCGTTGAGCGCCACGCCAAGAATGGCTGGCTCGTCGGGTGGCTTGCCGGTATAGGTGGAGTGATAAATCGGGTCGCGTCGCATGGTGATGCGATCGACAGTAAATACCGGGAACCAGTCCTGCTCGTTGTAATAGCCGGTGTGGTCGCCAAATGGCCCCTCGAGCGCGTGGGCGTATCCGGTGGGGTGACCGTCATCCGGATAGATATGGCCCTCCAGCACAATCTCGGCCGATGCCGGCACCCGCAACTCGCTACCTATTGCCTTGACCAATTCAGTGCGGCTACCCCGCAGCAGGCCCGCAAACTGATACTCCGACAGGCTATCGGGTACCGGCGTCACCGCGCCTAGTATCGTGGCCGGGTCGGCGCCCAAGGCCACCGCAATCGGATAAGGCTTGCCCGGATGGGTCAGGCAATGCTCCCGAAAATCCAACGCCCCGCCACGGTGGGCCAGCCAGCGCATGATCAGTTGCTTGGGTCCGAGTACTTGCTGTCTATATATGCCAAGGTTTTGTCGTTTCTTATGCGGGCCTTTGGTGATCACCAAGCCCCAGGTAATCAGCGGTGCGATATCGCCGGGCCAGCAGTGTTGGATGGGTAGCCGCGACAAGTCGACGTCTGCGCCCTCCCACACAATCTCCTGGCATGGTGCGGCGCGCAGTTCTTTCGGCGCCATGTCCCAGACCGACTTCACCAAGGAACCCAAGCCCATCACATCACGCAAGCCCTTGGGGGGCTCCGGCTCTTTTAAAGCGGACAGTAAATGGCCGATGCGGCGCAGCTCGCCCACATCAGAGGCACCCATACCTAAAGCGACCCGTTTCGGTGTACCGAACAAATTACCCAGCACCGGCATACGGTGACCGGTTGGATTTTTGAACAGTAATGCGGGGCCACCCGCTCTCAATGTGCGGTCGCACAACTCGGTCATCTCGAGCACTGGCGAGACCGGCAATGACACTTCCGACAACTCGCCGGATTGTTTCAGTTTGGCAATAAAGTCCCGCAGGTCGGAATATTTCATGAATTATTGATATTTTTGAAATGAAGCGGCCAATACCCCGAGAGGCAAGGCAACTCGATGATTTTACTGGATATTGTTACAGCGAAACCGAATTTTTATAACAAATGGTTATATATCTTTGCGTTTCCAGTATTGACTCGATATAAACAGCTGCCTACAATCCGCCAAATTTTTAGCGTTAGACGTCGGGGTCTTCCTGACAGGTCGGCAGCGATGGTGACCGGGCAGTAGGTGTCAACGCGAGGATGGACCCGCGAGCGATTGTAAAGATTGTTCAGCAACCGGGTCAGCCTTTCATCCCCGAAAAAAGATTGCCGAGTTAGCCCGCCGACAGTGCGGGCGACCAGCAAGGCAACACCGGCCTTTGTGGGGGTACTCGATGCACCGCAGCATGGGTGCATGAGAAGCAAACGAGTTTTTGTTTCGCGGTGAATTGAAGCACGAAGCACGCTTGCAATTGGCCTCAATTCAGAGTGCCTGGCAAAACTGTAGTGTGGACTTGTCATACTGCTAAGAGGAGAGCGGTTGACCGGGATGAAGCACTAGTGTTTTGCCAGGCGCTTTGAGGGCCGCGATATTCAGGAGGTTTGATGAATCATCGACGCATATTCGCAGCGTTGGTCGGTGCGGGAAGTAACTCCCCACTTGTTCGAAATAGTTTTGGTAGTGCCGAGGGTATCCTCGAAAAATTCCGAGTCGCCTTTGCGGCGGCCAGGCACACGCTTGCTCTGATCGGGTTGGCAGCCTTGGCGGCACTTGCATTGGTGTTTTTCCGGCCTTCTCTGCTCGACGACCTTAAAGACTTGTCGCCCTTCGCTGCCACCTCCGGTGAGCAGCTTGCCGCAGAGGAGATAGCGTTTGCCGAGCTGCTGGAGCTGCCTCAGCCCAAACTGGCGAACGTAGCAGCCATGCAGCAAGGCGCTAACCTCAGCATCGAGCAGCAACGCGTCAACGACTGGCTGTCGAAGCGCTACCGAATCGCGGGCACGGCGAGCTCGCTGCTGGTCGGCGCGGCTTATGAAGCTGCCGGATCAGTCAAGCTGGACCCATTGCTGATTCTTGCAGTGATGGCGATCGAGTCGCGCTTCAACCCGTTTGCGGAGAGCGCAATGGGGGCACAAGGCTTGATGCAGGTAATGTCACGCGTGCACCGCGAGAAGTTTGATGATCACGGTGGTCCAACCGCCGCGCTGAACCCCGTCGCTAATATTCAGGTCGGCGCGCGCATCTTGAAAGACATGATCCGGGTCTCTGGTTCCGTACAGGGCGGTCTGAAGCTGTATGTGGGCGCGGGCAATATGGAAACCGACGGCGGCTACGCGGGCAAGGTAATGGCCGAGTACGCCAAGCTGCGGCAAGTGGCAGCAGGTAAGCGCGTACCCACCTTCACACCGCCGCCGGTGGTGGAGCCGGCGCGTGAAGCAGATGCCGCGCCCGTCGCATCACACGCAGAGCAGGAACCGGCCTGACGCTGGCTGTACTGATGACAGAAATCCCGAGGTAACACTAAAGTCGAATAACGGCGCCTGCTGATATGACTGCAGCGGCGCCGTTTTCCTTTTATGCGCCTTGTGCCAAGTAAGCGGCCAGGCGGCTGATGGCTTGTTCCAGCTTAGGCATGGAAGTGGCATACGACACGCGCACGAAGCGGCTTGCACCCACCTCACCAAAATCCACACCAGGCGTAAGCGCCACGCCCGTGCGCTCAAGCACATCGCGGCAGAAATCCGTCGCGTCGTCAGTCAGGCGGCTGCAATCGGCGTATACATAGAACGCCCCATCCGGTGGCACCGGCACGTCGAAGCCCAGCGCTTGCAGTGCGGGCACCAGATAATCACGTCGACGACGCATCTCTTCACGCCGCTGCTCGGCAATTGCCAGTGACTCTGGAGTAAAGCACGCCAGTGCCGCATGCTGCGCCATGCTTGATGGGCAGATATAGAAATTCTGCGCGAGCTTTTCTATTTGAGGCATTAGCGCAGGCGGTACCACCAACCAGCCGAGGCGCCACCCAGTTAAATTGAAATATTTCGAGAAGCTATTGATGACCACCATGTCTTCGCCCAGCTCGAGCGCAGAAAATGGCGCGTGGTCGTAGGTCAGTCCCTGATAAATTTCATCGACCACACTGAAACCGGCTCGCTGTCGAACGGCGGCCACTGTCTGTGCCAGTTGGTCGCGCGTGATGGAAGTACCGGTCGGGTTAGATGGCGAAGCTAACAGCACGCCGCGTGTCTGATCGCGCCAGTTCGCTGCCACCATCGCAGCAGAGAGCTGGAAACGGTCCTCAGGCCCACTAGGTATCAATACAGGTCGGCCATTAAACGCGCTGATGAAATGACGATTGCACGGATAGCTCGGGTCCGGCATCAGCACCTCGGCGTCGCGCTCCACCAGCGCGGCGCAGGCCAACAGCAACGCACCGGAGGCACCGGCGGTGATCACGATACGCGAGGCCGGAACATCCACACCCAAGGCAGTCCGGTAGTGCGCTGAGATCGTCTCACGCAATGGCTGTAATCCAAGCGCGGCGGTGTAGCGCTGTGCAGCGCCACTCTGCAGGGCCTGCTGCGCAGCGTCGAGCACCGCTGGGGCTGGCGCAAAGTCTGGCTCACCAATGCACATGTAGATGACAGATCGCCCGGCCTGCTCCATCTCGCCGGCGCGTTTGATCATCTCCATCACATGGAATGGCGCGATTTCTTGCAGTCGTTGCGCCAACGCGAAATTCATTGTCTTTGCAGCCTGCTAGCGCGCAGCGCCGACTTCGGTCGCACGTAATTTGGACGCCAATTTGTCCAGCACGCCGTTGACATATTTGTGACCGTCGATACCGCCGAAGGATTTCGCCAGTTCAACCGCCTCGTTGATCACGACCTTGTAGGGAATTTCAATATGCTGCTTCAGCTCGTAGGCACCGATCAGCAGCGCCGCATGCTCGATCGGCGAGAGTTGATCGATCGCGCGATCAATGTACGGGACAATCTCGGTGCGTAAATTAGCCGCGTCACGAATCGTGCCGTGCAGCAGTACATCAAAGTGGCTGCGATCGGCTTTGTCGAAACCGTGCGCGTTGCGGATGTAGGCGTCGATCACGCCCGCATCTTCATGGCTCATTAGCCACTGATACAGACCCTGCAGCGCGAACTCGCGCGCGCGGTGGCGCGGCGTACGGTTCTTGTTGGGGTTGGCGTGCCGGGAGGGATGACCACTCATGGTTGATCTCAGTCGTCGTCGGCCTCATCGGCCAGCTCTTCCACTGCAGCCACCAAGTTGGCCATTTCAACCGCGACGCGCGCCGCGTCAGCGCCTTTGCCCGCCATGCGGGCCTCGGCCTGCTCATCGTTTTCTGTGGTGAGCACTCCGTTGGCGATAGGAATACCATGATCCAAACTGATACGGCGTATGCCAGCGCCTGACTCATTCGCCACCAACTCAAAGTGATAGGTCTCACCCCGTATCACCGCACCGAGTGCGATCAAGGCGTCAAACTGGCCGGACTCGGCCATCTTCTGCAGGGCCAACGGAATCTCTAGCGCGCCGGGCACTGTGACCACCAGCACATCCTGATCATCAACACCAAGGAGTTTCAGCTCCGTTAGACAGGCGGCCCTCAGCCCGTGACAGACATCTTCGTTAAAGCGCGCCTGGACCACGCCGATGCGCAATCCAGCGCCGTCGAAGTCAGGTTCATAGATTCCTACGCTCATATCACCTCCTGCATCAGTGATCAGTCGGGCCTGCCTGGTAGCCGGTGACTTCAAGGTTGAAGCCTGTCATTGACGGCATTTTCCTTGGGTTAGCCAGCAGCCTCATCTTACCCACACCCAGCGCCCGCAGAATCTGTGCGCCGATGCCGTAGGTGCGAAGATCCATACGCGCGCCGCGCGGTGCTGGCGCCGGCTGCGACGAGGCCAACGCGCTGAACTGCGCAAACATCTGATCAGCCGACTCTTCGCAATTCAGCAGCACAATCACGCCGCGCTCCGCAGCCTGCACTGCCCGCATCGCGGCTGACATATTCCAGGAATGCGTGGTGGCATGGGTATCCAGCAAATCCAGTACCGATACCGGCTGATGCACCCGCACCAATGTTTCATGCTCTGGCGCGATGCTGCCGTGAACCAGCGCCAGATGGGCGCCACCGCTAGGCGCATCACGAAACGCGATCGCATGAAAGCTGCCATGCGGAGTCTGCATCTCGCGCTCACCAACACGCTCAATAATGCTCTCGTTCTGGCTGCGATAGTGAATTAAATCGGCGATGGTGCCGATTTTCATGCCGTGCTCGCGCGAAAACTCGATCAGATCAGGAAGCCGCGCCATGGTGCCGTCTTCCTTCAGCACTTCGCAGATCACCGCCGCCGGCGTCAAGCCTGCCAGCTCGGCCAGATCGCAGCCGGCCTCGGTGTGGCCGGCCCGCATCAGGACGCCACCTTTTTGCGCGCGCAGTGGAAAAACATGACCCGGCTGCACAAGGTCGGACGGCTTAGCGTGACGCGCCACCGCCACCTGAATGGTGCGCGCGCGGTCCGCTGCAGAGATGCCGGTGGTCACGCCTTCAGCGGCTTCAATCGACACCGTGAAGTTGGTACCAAACGAGGTGCCGTTACGGCCCGTCATGAGTGGCAGATTAAGTTGCTCGCAGCGCTCTTCAGTCAACGTGAGGCAGATCAGCCCGCGACCAAAGCGCGCCATGAAGTTGATCGCCTCGGGCGTGACAAAGTCAGCCGCCAGTACCAGATCGCCTTCATTCTCACGATCCTCTTCATCGACCAGAATGACCATGCGACCGGCGCGAAATTCGGCGATGATCTCTTGTGTGTTGGATAGTGACATGGAAGGTGCTTCCCGAAAGGCCGCACATTCTATCGGATTTCAAGCGCCACACCCGCGCCGTGCGCAGTATCAATTTACCAATCCGTTAGCGCCCGATCAACCGGGAAGCGCGCTCAGCGATAGCATCCGTTCGACATAACGGGCGATCAGATCGACCTCAAGGTTGACCCGCGTGCCCGGCACCAGATGCTTCAGCGTGGTGACTGCGATCGTATGCGGAATCAGGTTGATCGAGATAATGCAGCCGTCGGCTTGATCGGTCACGCTATTGACGGTGAGTGACACACCATTCACCACCACCGAGCCTTTATAGGCTAAATAACGGGCAAGTGACAGCGGCGCCAGAATATCCAGCCGCCACGATTCACCCACCTGCGCAAAGTGCGTCACCGCGCCCTGCCCGTCGACATGGCCCGAGACTAAATGACCACCCAGGCGCTCGGCCAAGGTGAGCGCTTTTTCGAGATTCACCTCGCCCTCGGCATCCAAACCAACCGTGCAGTTCAGGCTCTCGCGCGAGACATCAACACAAAATGTCTGCTCGGATTTTTCGGTCACCGTCATGCAGGCGCCATTGATAGCAATCGAATCGCCAATCGCGACATCGTATAGCGGCAAACCACCTGCATGCACATTCAGACGTACGCCAGCGTCGGCACTATCAACAAGCGGTGTAATCGAATTAATGCGGCCGATGGCTGCGATGATGCCGGTAAACATGGTCGTTTAAATACCTTAAGAAGAAGTTCGTATCAGGCGCAGGCGCAGATCGGGCCCAACCCGTTCGATCTCGTGAAAACGGAAAGATAGTCGATCGTCGAGCTGCTCCAAGACCGGCAAACGCGCCAAGCCTTGCGCCGGCCCCAGCAAACAGGGCGCCATATAGAGTAATAACTCATCCACCACACCCGCGCGTAACGAGGAACCATTCAGCTTGAATCCAGCTTCGACATGAAGCTCATTGATCTCACGTCGCCCCAACTCTCGCATCAGAGCGTGTAAATCTACTTTGCCGCGATCATCTGGCAATTGAATGACTTCATGGCCTTGCGAGCGTAGTTTCGCTGCAGGTTCGGCATGATCAACTGCGGTGAAGATCCAGCCCGGTGCATCCTGCAGCATTCGCGCCTGCGGCGAGATGGTCAGATCACTATCAACCACGATACGACGCGGCTGACGTTGCGTCGGTACTGCGCGCACATTCAGCTGCGGATCGTCTTGCAGCACTGTACCGATACCGGTCAATATCGCACACGACCGCGCGCGCCAATGATGGCCATCATCGCGCGCCTGCGGCGAAGTAATCCATTGGCTTTGCCCATTCTGCAAGGCGGTACCGCCGTCCATGCTGGCAGCTATCTTCATGCGCACCCATGGTTTTGCATGTTGCATGCGATGTAAGAAGCCGATGTTCATGTCGCGCGCTGTTTCCGCGAGCGTGCCAAGTTCTACCTGTATGCCCGCTGCGCGCAGTTTGGCCAAGCCCTGACCCGCCACCAAAGGGTTAGGGTCTTCAATAGCCACGACCACCCGTGCCACGCCCGCATTGATCAACGCATCCGCACACGGTGGTGTGCGGCCGTGATGACTGCACGGCTCTAATGACACGTACACGGTCGAACCACGCACATCAATGCCCTGTTGCTGGGCGTGATGCAAGGCATAGGCCTCCGCATGCGCAAAACCAGTGGGCTGCGTATGTCCTTCGGCCAGTACCTCCCCATGACGCACAATCACGCAGCCCACGCGCGGGTTAGGCGTAGCGGTGTACATCGCCTTGGCGGCCTGCGCCAAGGCAGCACGCATGCCGTCGGTGTCATTATAAATTGTCACGGATTGAGAAGTTGGTAAGCCGATGCGTCATTTTAGCAAGCCGCTCCGTCGCGATCGGGATCGCAAACACGAACACGGCCTAAAAAACCAATCACCAGCTTGCTCCGTTGCTGGCCCAGCTGAAACAGCAACGAGCCGTACTGCGGCACGTTAGCGCTGCTCGCTGTACGCGGCCGACCGCTCGGGTCAAAGGACAAATAGATGCGCTTGCTGTCTGTAAGTCGGGTGCTGATCTCGGTACCTGGCGGCGGCGTTACGGCGCTTCGATGCAAGACGGGCTCGGCGTTATCAACGCGCTGGTTGTTATTGGTATCGATCGCTACGCACCAACCTGAACGCCAGGTTCCCGCCACCAAGGGCAATAAATCAACGCGATACCCGCGACGCATAGCTTGTTGCCGTGCATAGCTCAGCGATGAATGGAAATCAGATACCAGGCTGATTAATCTCATCCTGTCGAGCACCGGCCCCAGCGTTGATAGGGTACCGAGCGTGACAAGCGCCATGATCGATGCGGTCACGGCGAGTTCGAGCAAGGTGAATCCTGCTGAACCACGACAACGGTATCTTTGTATTTCAAGTAAGTGTGTGTCGCGCATAAAAAAGAACCGCTAATGACCGGTATTGTGAAGGCACCAGCCGCAGTGGCAGCGCATCCCAAATGAGTAAAAGTAATACGCCACTAATTTGACAGAGAGCGCCATGCAACGCGTCGGATCCCGGTGATACATCTGCCTTGCTCGGTATCACAGGGATTAATTGCATAGTCAGCCTGTAGCTTAACGATCGTCTGCGCGGTGCGGCCAGTGCTGGTAAGCCTATACAAGTCCATCGGCAAATCTCCCAATTCAGCACCATCGTCAGGCTTGATCTGCTCTACCACCAGATCGGGGACCGAAAGTATCGTTGCCCCATCCGTATCCGCTTGCTGCTGTAGGTGTGCCGCTAGCGCTGCCGAGCCTACGCTCAGCCGCGCCCCTGCACGAGCCATAGCGAGCTGCCGATGCATTAGCTGTGTCGATGATAATGCCGCGTCTTCTACCAACTGCGATGATGCGCCGGCGAGCAGTACGACCATCATGACTGCGAGTGTGGAGGGCAATAGGCTCATGCATCGGGGCGAAGACTATTATTCAGAAAAATGATTTTTTCAAATGTCTGGTGAAGACGGTACGATTTGAGTTGGCTCGGTGGCACCTCACCCTGTGGGTCTGCCTCACTCAAGCAAGCCGGCTCCAGTTCGCTCAATAAACGCAGCGGTTGCTGAGCCACTGCCGAGGCCAGACGCTGCGTCGAGCGCATCAATATGCCGATCTGAACCGCAACAATCCGGGTCCGCAGCGACATCTCAGAGGCGGCTTGTTGGCGTACTTGCGAGGCAAGCTGTGAGCCGTTGACAAAATAATTCGGCAAGCCGTCGTTATCGGTATCGATTCCCAGACGTACCTGAAAACTCAGCACACCGCTGGCCACCGCTTGCGAAGAAAATTGCGAGGCTCCACTGAAGTAGCAATGCAACTCAGGCTCATTAGCTGTATCAAGGTCGACATACAGAATGCTCAGCCCGGCCGTATCTGTGGGCCCGGAAGGCGCAGCGACCGTAAAGCCAGCGCAATTCAGAACACTGCCTTGTGCGTCACCGCGCAAACGGATAACAAGCACATCGCTGGCAAGCGATACCGACTTCTTGGTTAACACACTGGGTATCTGACCGCTAGCGACGCTGGCATTGTCGGCAGCATCGATCGCGCCTGACAAGGGCCTTGCCGGCAGTGCTGCCATCGGAACTGTCACGTCGATGTAGCCCGCTTGTTGCAGCAAGCGCTCGATCAGCTCAAGCACTTGGTTTGCTTGATCTTCCAGCAATGACTGTTGTTGTGCACGCTGGTGCAGCAAGCCCGCCTGTGCGGTCAAGTGCAGCGCTGACAGGACGATTCCAAGGGAAAGCGAGAGCGCGAGCATTAAAGAAATCAAGCCCTCACCGCGGGCAGCTGGCCTCATCGTGCTGCGCCTAGCGGCAATATGAGCGCGGGTGCTGTCGCTGCCGAAGGCCAGCCCAACTTCATTGACAGCACATCACCCGCTGTGCCGCACGTCCAATTGCTTGCCTCGGACGCAGCGATGTCATCCTTGCATACCATCCAGCGCGCGTCAGGTATCTGGCGCCGCAATCGATCGTGCCATAGGGCCAGGTATTGCCATGCGCTGCGGTTGGAATCACAGTGTTCAGGCGGGCAGCAGGAAGTAATCAACGTTGGCCGAAGTGACGTGTCGCTCAACGAATCGAGCGCCTGATCCAACGGCACCCCGAGCGCCAGATGGCCCCCTCGCTGCACCCATATCGATAACTCCGAAGTCAAGCGAACTGCGCTTGATTTTCGAGTAGCCTGTTGAAACACGATCGCATTTGCACTACTCATTCTGATGACCAGCGCCGCGGCCATCGACACCATCAGCAAGCTAATCAATGATTCGACTAACGAAAAACCGTATCGATAATATGACATCGCAACCTCCGTTCTTTATGATCGGAGATGCAGAAGCTTGGTTGTGATAAAAATTAATCGCCAGGCTAATAATTAATGAGGTAGATCGAAATACCTGAATTATTTGGCGAGTGAGCGAAGACTGGGATGACCACTGATATATTAATCAGTATTGTCTTAGTGCGCGCGCAATTTCGAGCTGATAGCTGTTTTTGGCTCGACATCAATTTCATCAATGGCGTCGCGAAACTCCGATACATCCTCGAAGCTTCGATACACCGAGGCGAAACGAATATAAGCAACTTTGTCCAAGCGCTTCAGTTCGCGCATGACGAGTTCACCAATTTGTCCGGAGTCGATTTCCCGTTCGCCCGATGATCGTAATTTTTGTTCAATACGCTGAATTGCGGCGTCGACCGCGTCCGCCGATACGGGTCGCTTACGCAATGCCAAAGCCAGACTTGCGCGCAGCTTTTCGGATTCAAAATCGGTGCGACTGCCGTTCTTTTTGACGATGGTTGGCATCGCCAACTCAACCCGCTCGTAGGTCGTAAAGCGCTTGTCACAGGCATTGCAGCGCCGCCGGCGACGAACGCTGTCACCCTCTTCCGAGTCGCGGGTGTCGAGCACCTGGGTATCTTCGCTATGGCAGAAGGGACAGCGCATCGTTAATCTTGCGTTCTATGTTGATGTTTGTGGTGGGCTTGTGGTGAGGGCTGTATTTGAAACCCGGCCCTCACGGTCGACTTATCGTGCGTACACCGGGTGCGCATCGGTCAGTAGCTTGACCTCAGCCTTGACACGCGCAATCGTCGCCGCGTCATGCGGGTTATCCAGCACATCGGCGATCAGATGACCGACCTTGGTGGCTTC
>VGHX01000070.1 GCA_016868055.1 Betaproteobacteria bacterium | reverse complement strand
TAAAGGGCAAGCAGATTGTCCGGTTCACCCGACGCATTGATAAGCCCGATGGCAGTTTTGGTGGAGTAGTCTTGATTGCCGTCGAGGTGAATTATTTGCTAGCTTTTCCTGCTGTAGCTAATTTACAGGACGGAGATTTTGTCTCTGCCAGGTTTGCCGGCGGTGGCGTGATGGGTACGCGTGGTGGTGAAGATCGTAGAACGACTTCCTACACCAAGCCGGTGCAATTTAATGACCATATTGGATCGCGCATTGAGACTGCTGATATGTTTATCGATCAGCAGGCGCGAATGGTAGGTTGGGCCTACATTGAAGGCTACCCACTACTACTGATTGCAGCCTCTAGTTTGGAGCGCGCATTCTCAGGCTACGAGTCAACCCGCTTCTCCTACGAGACAGTTGCAGCCGGTGTGAGCGGCTTGCTATTGTTGATATCAGTATTCGGAGCAATCACCCAAATTCGCAGCTCGGCGCAACGTCATCGACAAGCGGAGGTACAGGCAACTTTCCGGTTAGCGGTCGACGCAGCGCGTGAAGCGTTTTACATGATGAGTCCTGCAGTATCAGATCATCCAACCTGGATCATCGAAGACTGCAATGAACGCGCCGCCGAAATGCAGTACCGAACGCGCTCGGAAATGATCGGGCGTCCGATCGAACAACTATTCGATGGCCGTGAGTTGGAAGAGCTCGCTATTTATTGCGATCGGGTACTGACTGACGGTTTTTGTGAGGATGAGTTTCATGTGCCGCATGAGCGGCAGCACGCAGCCGGCTGGTTCCAGCGTCGTGGCGTACGTTCAGGCCATGGGATTGCGGTCACGGTGCGTGATGTATCGGATGCGCGCCAACAAGCAGAGACGCTGGCGCGTATGGCGCGCACCGACTCCCTGACTAATTTGCCCAACCGGCACTGGCTGAATCAGCATCTGCCGCGTGTATTAGAAGATGCATCGCGCACCCACACCAAAGTGGCCTTGCTCTATCTTGATTTGGATAACTTCAAACACATCAATGACGCATTAGGTCATCGAACGGGTGATGATGTTTTAGTTGCTGTTGCACGTTCACTGTCTGAAGCAACCGGTGGTAAGGCGGCGCTAGCCCGGATAGGTGGCGATGAGTTCACCGTGCTACTTGATCAGCTTGGTACTGACGCAGAGGCGCAAGCAGAACGTGTCGCAAATCGTCTGATTGCTGCGATTGAAGTAATGAGCGCGAGCAGTACGCGGCGCGCCTTTAACTTGCGCGCATCGATCGGTATCAGCGTGTATCCCGATGATGCGCAGGATGTCGATAATTTATTAATGGCCGCAGATATCGCGATGTATGAAGCAAAGTCTGAGGGTAAAGCGCAGGCACGACACTATGATGAGGCCTACGCGAACCGTATTCGCGAACGCATCACGACAGAGCAAGAGCTGGAAGCCGCAATTCATCGCGAGGAATTCGTGGTGTATTACCAGCCACGGGCGGACGCTCGCAATGGTGCACTAACAGGCATGGAAGCTTTGATTCGCTGGCGCCATCCGGAGCGCGGTTTGCTCTCGCCCTTGGAGTTTATTCGTATCGCCGAGCAGACCGGGCTGATTGTGCCGATCGGTGAATATGTGGTCCGCCGAGTGTGTGCGCAGCTCGCCGATTGGCGAGGCCAGGGCTTACCTGTGCAGCCCGTATCTGTGAATGTGTCCGCGTTACAGCTCAAGGGCGAAGGTCTGCGTCTGGCCTTGATCGATAGTCTAGAAAAATATCAGCTAACGCCAAAGCTACTTGCTATCGAGCTGACTGAATCGAGTATGTTGGATGAAGATGGTGTTGCTCAATCCGAATTACGCAAGCTGCGTGAAATAGGTATTGAGTTGGAGATTGATGATTTCGGCACAGGTTATTCTTCCTTGTCGAAATTGCAGAGCCTGGATATCGACGTGCTGAAAATTGATCAGTCTTTTGTGCGCCGTTTGGGTCAAGACCCGCAGGCCAGCAAGCTCTGTGAGACCATGGTTTCTGTTGGGCGTAGTCTCAGTATTTCAGTGGTCGCTGAAGGCGTTGAGACTATAGAGCAGCTTCAGCAATTACAGCGCATGGGTTGTGATCAGATACAAGGCTATTTGGTATCACCCCCCATACCCGCCGACGATATTCCTGCGCTATTCGGAAAAACTTTTTTCGAGCCCTTGCTGGTAGATGCCTGACAGAGTGGTTAGCTGAAAAGCGCGCTCAGCTTGGAAAAATTTGGTGCGTGAATAATACCTTTCTCGGTAATAATCGCACTCACCAGCTCTGCGGGGGTGACATCAAAAGAAGGGTTCCGGACCTGAACACCTGCCGCCGCCCATTGGGTTTCCCGAAACCCGGTTACTTCACTTGCGGCGCGCTCTTCGATGGGAATCTGATCTCCGCTTGCCACCGACAAATCAATCGTCGACAACGGGCAGGCCACATAAAAAGGGATGCCATGGCGCGCAGCTAATACCGCCACCATGTAGGTGCCGATCTTGTTCGCGACATCGCCGTTCGCGGCAACCCGATCGGTACCAACAATTACCGCATCCACTTCGCCGTGCGCCATCAGATGCCCGGCCATATTGTCGGTGATCAGTGTGACCGGAATACCCTCTTGCACCATCTCCCAAGCGGTTAGTCGTGCGCCTTGCAAAAACGGGCGTGTTTCATCAGCGATGACACTAATGCGTTTACCGACAGCGACCGCCGAACGAATAACGCCGAGTGCGGTGCCGTGACCGGCGGTCGCAAGCGCACCGGCATTGCAATGCGTGAGCACGCGCGCGCCATCAGACAACAGCGCAGCGCCATACTCACCCATTTTCTTGTTGATGTAGACGTCTTCTTCGTGAATCGCTTTCGCCTCAGTCAGTAGGACCACCGCGATCTGCGAAGGGCTTGCGCTTAAGTGCTGTGCCCGGCAGCGTTGCATGCGATCGAGTGCCCAGAACAAGTTCACGGCGGTTGGCCGACTTTGGGCCAATACCGTAAAGCCGATATCCATGGCGGCATCAAACGCTTCTTGCGTTTGCGACTGTAGGCGCAAAGCCTCCAATGCAACCCCATAAGCCGCCGCCACACCGATCGCAGGCGCGCCACGCACTACCATGCTGCGAATACCTTCGGCGACACCGGCTGCCGAGTCATAGGACAAATACTCAAATACCGCGGGCAAACGCGTCTGATCCACCATGTCCAGGTGGCCGTAGCCCGGTGCGTCATGCCAGCGTAGCGCGACGACTTTGTCGGAATGAATTGAATGGGACATTTTGGTAAAGACGGTTAGAGCCTGTTCGTTAGGTCGATGGCAAGGCGGCAGCGCTACAGACAGAACACGACGGTCGGCGAAATGCTACCAACGCTGCAAGCGGCCTTACGAAGTCGGCTACTAGTCGCCTTCGAATTCGCAGAGAGTAAAAACGGCAAGCCCCATTTTCTCCAGCTTGGCGCGGCCACCCAGATCGGGCAGATCAACCACAAATGCACACTCAACGACAACACCACCCAGACCGCGTACCAACATGACGGTGGCTTGCGCTGTACCACCCGTCGCCAGCAAGTCATCAATCACCAGCACCTTATCGCCGGCATCGATGGCATCATCATGCATCTCGATACGGTCATGCCCATATTCCAGTGCATATTCATGGCCGGTGGTTTTGCCGGGGAGCTTGCCTTGTTTGCGGACGGGGACAAAGCCTACGCCGAGTGCATAGGCGAGCGGTGCGCCAAATAAAAAGCCACGCGCTTCTGTGCCTGCAATTTTGGTGATGTCGCGATCGCGGTAGCGCTCGACAAATTGTTCAATCGTATGGCGAAAGCCATCAGCATCTTTAAGCAAGGTGGTGATATCACGAAACTGAATACCGGGTTTAGGATAATCCGGAATCGTGCGGATCAAAGATTGAATTTTCATGGTCTTGTTGGCTCCGTCGCGTGTTTGCCGTAACTTTTGAATCGCTCGATGACCGCGCCCATTTCTTCTTCGGAAAGTAGCGTCGGCTTACCGACTTGTCGTGCGATCAGATATTGCTGGCACAACGATTCCAGTTCAATCGCGATCGCCATCGCTTCGTCCAGGTCGCGTCCTAGCGTAATCATGCCGTGATTGGCAAGCAGGCAAGCCTTGCGGTCTTGCAGTGCGTTGACCGCATGGTGCGACAAAGTATCGGTACCAAATAAGGCATACGGCGCGCAGCGTACTGAATCACCACCGGCGATTGCGATCATGTAATGAAACGGCGGCAGGTCTTCGCGCAGGCAAGCCAGGGCAGTGGCATGTGGCGCATGTGTGTGAACGACCGCATTAATTTCGGATCGGGCGCGCAAGATATCGGCATGAAATTGCCACTCGCTCGAAGGCTTGCCGATGCCGATGACTTTGCCATCAAAGTTCAGTGCGACGATTTTTGATGGGGTGATTTCATCGACCGGAACCCCGGTCGGCGTAATCAAAAAATGATCGGCCTCCCGGCAACTGACATTGCCAGAAGTGCCGCGATTTAAACCAGTCGTTTCAAGCTGCCTGCAGGCAGCGACGATCTGCTCTCGTAACAGTGCGCTCATGAGCTCAGCATACGTCCGGCGACTGCAGAGAGCTTATCGAGCATCACAGGATCACGTGCCTCAGGCGCGGTAATCAGCGCAAATTGCAGTGCGCTTCTGCAGCTGCACTGAGTTGCTGCGTCGTCTTTCTTGAGTTGAGGGATCACCTGTTTGACTAGTTCGCGGCCTTTGTTAGCGTTAGCGATTAGTACACCGATGATTTGTTCAACGGTTACATGATCATGATCTGGATGCCAGCAGTCGTAGTCGGTCACCATCGCAACGCTGGCGTAGCAGATCTCGGCTTCGCGCGCGAGTTTGGCTTCAGGCATGTTGGTCATGCCGATTACATCACAACCCCATTGCCGATACAGCTGCGATTCCGCCAGGCTGGAAAATTGCGGGCCTTCCATCGCCAGATACGTGCCGCCACGCACGGCGGTAATACCCGCCTCTTGTGCAGCATGTTGAAGATGGTCACCCAGGCGTGAGCAAACAGGATGCGCCATCGACACATGCGCCACCATGCCACGACCAAAAAAAGATTTTTCGCGTGCAAAGGTGCGGTCGATGAATTGATCGACGATCACAAAGGTTTCAGGTGCAAGTGACTCTTTGAGCGAGCCTACGGCTGACAGCGAGAGGATGTCGGTCACCCCGAGGCGTTTCAGTGCATCGATGTTGGCGCGGTAATTCACCTCCGACGGCGGGATTTTATGGCCGCGCCCATGACGCGGCAGAAAAGCCATGGCCTGGCCAAACAAGGTGCCGGTCAGGATCTCATCCGAAGGCTCGCCAAATGGCGAGGAGACCTTGACCCACTGGCGGTCTTGCAAGCCATCGATGTCATAAATGCCGCTACCGCCAATGATGCCGACGACAGGACGAGGAGGATGTTGATCCATAAGAATGTTGGGAGTGGGTTGAGTATGGGCTGGATGAGTCCGAAGGGTACCAAATTAGCCCGTGTGCGCCTCGCACGGCGACCCGCATCGCCGAACGCACGTGAAGAAAACATTGACGGCCGTTCATACTCCGACTATAGTGAATACGAATCGTTCTCATTTAGATTGGCCGGCCACTGTATGCGTTTTGCTCCTCACTCTTTCCGCAGCGACCTCGGCGGACTCTATTTCAAGGTCGGTATTGTCTGCGCGGCGCTGAGTCATAGTTATTCACTTTCGGCGGCTGAGGCCGAAGTGAGCGCCAACATTAATAGCTCAGCCGGAGGCGATATCAAGTTGAGCGCTAATGAGGTTGGCGCCAGCGACAAAGACGTCAGCGTGCTGCCACGGGTGGACGTCATCGGCAACGGCCCACGCGCGACCGCCGAAAGCACCGGATCAGCCACTGTGATCGATGGCCGTACGTTGGAGGAAAGCCGGGTCTTCAATGTCAACGAGGCACTGCGCAAAGTGCCAGGGGTTCATGTGCGTGAGGAAGAGGGCGTAGGGCTGCGGCCCAACATCGGCATGCGCGGCCTGAACCCTACCCGCTCCACCAAGATATTGTTGTTGGAGGACGGCCTGCCACTATCTTTCGCGCCGTACGGCGATAACGCCAGCTACTACCACCCGCCGATCGATCGCTACGAATCAATCGAGGTTAGCAAGGGCAGTCAGGTGATCCGCTTTGGGCCACAGACCGCTGGCGGTGTGATCAACTACATCACGCCTGAGCCGCAAAAGGAATTTGGTGGATTAGTTGGTATCGCCGCCGGCACGCGCGGCTATTTGAACGGCCATGTGATGGCAACGGGTAAGGGCGCTGTCGTTGATGTCTACCGCAAAGAATCTGATGGCGCGCGTGACAATATGCACAGTCGCTTAGATGACGTGAATTTCAAATGGTCCGGGCAGCTGAATGACCACAATAAGCTCGTGATTCGGGCGACGTATTTTAAAGAGTACTCGCAGCTCACTTATTCCGGATTAACCCAAGCCGAATTTGAAAAACTGGGGGCGCGCTACAACCCGTTCAAAAATGATTTCTTTGATGCCAGTCGCTCGGGTATGTCTGCCACCCATGAACTGCGATTGAATGCGGACACCAAGCTGGTGAGCAGCGTCTACGGGGCTTATTTTGATCGTGATTGGTGGCGGCAGGCGTCGGATACCGGCACTTCGGCATCAGCGCTGAATTGTGAAGGACAGAGCAATCAGTCACGCCTTGCTGGAACAGCGCTGTCTGATGCGCAGCTCAATAATTGCAAAATGCAAGGCCGCCTGCGCCAGTACACCACAGCGGGTGTCGACTCAAGAATTCAGATACGGCATCAGTGGCTAGGCATTGCCAACGATGTCGAGATCGGCGTGAAGTACCAGCATGAGATCCAGGACCGTCGCCAACATAATTTCAGTACCTATACGCAGTACCTCGCCGGGACGGGGATGACACTCGCCGAGAACCAGCAGCGGCGTACCAATGCGACCTCAGGATTTATCACCAACCGGTTTCATATCAACGAGCAGCTTTCCATCACGCCAATCGCTCGAATCGAGACGATTCAGCACGAGCGTATAAATCGAATTGATAACGCACGGGGAAGTACTTCGTTCACTGAATTTATTCCAGGCGTTGGTGTAATGTATGCGTTGAGCGAACAATCACAGCTATACGGTGGTATTCATAAAGGGTTTAGCCCGCCGCGTGTTGAGGATGCGATTAGCAGTAATGGCGGCACCGTAGATCTCAGTGCAGAGTGCAGCGTGAACGCCGAGCTCGGCTGGCGTGCCGCGCCCGTCAAGGATCTGAGTGTTGATCTCGCTGTATTCCGCAACAGCTTTAGCAACTTGGTGCAGGTTGGCAGCATCGCGGGCGGGAGCACGCCGTATTCAGAAGGTAAAGCGTTGATGCAAGGCCTTGAGCTATCAACCCAGTGGGATCGTATCTCGCCGATAGTTGAGGGTAATTTGTTCGGCCGTGTCTCGCTAACCTACTTGCCGACTGCAGAGCAGCGTTCAAGCTTTTTCAGTCCCTCGCAGGTCAACAATGGTGGCGCGGTGGCCGGCTCGGGTGCAGGTAAACGGCTGCCCTACGCGCCTGAGCATTTGCTGAATCTTACGTTGGGTTTTCGTGCCCCGGCCCATTGGAACGCACGCGCCGAGTATGTGCTGGTCGGCAAACAGTACGCAGATTTTGCTAACACCGTCACGCCCGCTGTCAACGCGAATGGTCAAGTCGGATTGATCGATGCCTACGGTATCTGGAACGTTGTCGCCAACTACAGCATCGGTTCAGCGACGCTTTTCATCACCGCTAAAAATCTGACAGATCAAACCTATATCGTTGACCGCACGCGCGGAATTCAAGTCGGCACGCCACGCACGATTCAAGCGGGGATCAAGTACGCGTTTTAAACCGGTACGCTTCTTGGGTTTGCAGTGTTGGCGACTATCGAGATGGCGTTAACGCCAACTCCAACGGGCAGATCGGGGGGATCGAGGGGAGGGGTTTCTGTGGGGTGACCGATGGGACTCGAACCCACGACAACCAGAATCACAATCTGGGACTCTACCAACTGAGCTACGGCCACCGCTGAAGCAAGTCCGGCATTATACAAAAAAAGAGGCGGCTAGCCAGTAATCAGCAGGACACCTGTGGCCCGCTGACCGCTTGCACCATCGCATCAAGCTGCAATAACTTGCTAAACGCCAGTGCAAGTGTGCTGTTACTGCCGGTGGTGTATGCCAGTAGCGGCTTTGCCGTCGGTGCGTCAGCCATCGCAGCATCATGCAACAAACCGCGCTGCGCAAGTACGCGCTGAAGCTGTCGTGCTACTGGCTCACCCGTATCAACAATGGTGATATCTGAACCAACGATCTCGCGGATCAGTTGTTCAACGAACGGATAATGCGTGCAGCCAAGCACTAGCGTATCTGCTTGCTGGGCAAGTAGAGGCGCAACGTAACGTTCTACTAGCTGATAGGTTTCGCGCGAGCTCAATTCACCTTTTTCGATCTGATGCGCTAAACCACTGCAGGCTTGCAGCAAAAAGCGTACACCGGCATCGTGTGCCACCTGTGCTTCCAGCTTGAGAAATTTTTCGCTTGAGAGCGTATTGGCAGTGGCTAGCACTCCAATCGCACCGGTGCGTGTCAGCGCCGCAGCCGGTTTCAGACCAGGTTCAACACCCACCACCGGTAGATCAGGGTAACGCGAGCGTAGCCCTGCAATTGCAGCGGCAGTGGCTGTATTGCATGCCACCACGAGCGCCTTGATGTTTTGGGTCAGCAGAAATGCAGCGATAGCTACCGTCCGCTCGACAATTACGGCCTCGGGCTTTTCACCATACGGCGCGAAACCCGAGTCCGCAAAATACAGCAGTGATTCATGTGGCAGCAGCGTGCGCACATGACGCAGCACTGACAAACCGCCGATGCCCGAATCGAAAATACCGATCGGTGCATCGCGGTGTAGTGTGATGACAGGATCAGCCAAGCGTGACCGGAATGCCAGCGAAGTTACCGGTGGCGATACGCTCTTGCCATTCTTTCGGGCCGCTCTGATGAACCGAGCTACCCTCAGCGTCAACGGCCACCGTTACCGGCATATCTTTCACTTTGAATTCGTAGATCGCTTCCATGCCCAGATCAGCAAAGCCCACGACCTTCGCTGATTTGATCGCTTTTGATACTAAGTAAGCCGCGCCACCCACTGCCATCAGATACGCAGAGCGGTGCTTGCGAATGGATTCAATCGCTACCGGGCCGCGTTCTGCTTTGCCCACCATCGCGATTAAGCCTGTTTGCTCGAGCATCATGTCGGTGAATTTATCCATACGTGTGGCGGTGGTCGGGCCTGCCGGTCCAACCACTTCATCTCGTACCGGGTCCACAGGCCCCACGTAATAGATCACGCGGTTTTTGAAATCAACCGGCAGTGGTTCTCCTTTGGCGAGCATGTCTTGAATGCGCTTATGCGCGGCATCACGACCCGTCAGCATCTTGCCGTTCAGCAGTAGTGTCTGGCCTGGCTTCCAAGACGCGACCTCAGCCGCAGTGAGTGAGTCAAGATCGACGCGATGCGATTTTTGTGTATCCGGCATCCAGTGTACTTGCGGCCACTCCGAGAGCGATGGCGGCTCTATGTAAGCAGGCCCAGAACCATCCAGCGTGAAGTGTGCATGACGAGTGGCAGCACAGTTTGGAATCATCGCTACCGGTTTCGACGCTGCGTGTGTAGGATACATGTTGATTTTCACATCCAGCACTGTCGTCAGACCACCCAAACCCTGAGCGCCAATACCAAGTGCATTCACTTTTTCATACAGCTCAAGCCGCAATTCCTCCAATTTGTTTTGCGGGCCACGCTGCTGTAGCTCGTACATATCAATATCATCCATCAGCGACTGTTTGGCCATTAGCATCGCGCGCTCGGCCGTACCGCCAATGCCAATACCCAGCATGCCCGGAGGGCACCATCCAGCACCCATCGTCGGTACCGTTTTAAGCACCCAGTCGACCAGTGAATCGGAAGGATTAAGCATCACGAACTTGCTTTTGTTTTCAGAGCCACCGCCCTTGGCAGCGACTTGCACCTCTACTGTATTACCTGGTACGACGGTCATGTGCACCACGGCGGGGGTATTGTCTCTGGTGTTCTTGCGATCAAACTGCGGGTCGGCGACCACCGATGCACGCAATTTGTTATCCGGGTGGTTATAGGCGCGGCGCACGCCCTCATTGACGGCATCTTCGATCGAACCAGAAAACCCCTCAAAGCGCACATCCATGCCGATCTTCAGGAATACGTTCACGATACCGGTGTCTTGGCAGAGTGGTCGTTTACCCTCGGCGCACATGCGCGAGTTGGTGAGGATCTGCGCGATGGCGTCTTTGGCAGCCGGGCTTTTTTCACGTTCATACGCGCGCGCCAGGTGGCGGATGTAATCCAGCGGGTGGTAGTAGCTGATGAACTGCAAGGCAGCCGCGACCGACTCGATCAGGTCGTGTTCTTGAATCTTGGTCATAGGGCACCAACGAGGTTAAAAAATTTGGCTCGATACGCAGCCGCTGACCATATGAAATTGGCAAGGGCCGTTATTCTCTTGCGGGCCAAGTGTGGTTCAGGCTTCATGGCAGATCGGGGCGTGTTGCGGGGTTTGATTCACGCCGATTCTGCTTGTTCAGCGGGTATCGTGCGATGCCGCATTTTACACGTCGAGCCATGCCCAACTATCCTGCTCAGGTATGAAGCCGCGAATTACGCAGGGGTGTAAGGGTGAAGTAAGTGAGTAGACTTATCTTCGCACCAAAATAGACACATAAGCTGGAGATACCATGTCAGAGATCGAGTCCCTGATGCACGAGCATCGGGTCTTTCCACCCTCCGATGCAATGGTCAAGAATGCGGCCATCGCTGGGATGGATGCTTATCTTGCGCTCTGCCGCGAAGCAGAGCAGGACTACGAAGGCTTCTGGCGCCGGCTGGCGAATGAGCACCTGAACTGGCAAAAGCCTTTCACCCGCGTGCTGGATGAATCTCAGGCCCCGTTTTACAAATGGTTTGACGATGGCGAGTTGAATGTTTCTCACAACTGCCTTGACCGCAACCTTGATAACGGTAATGCCGACAAAACCGCCATTATTTTCGAGGCCGATGACGGCACCGTCAGCCGTTATACCTACCGACAGTTCCATGCCAAGGTATGCCAGTTAGCGAACGGATTGAAGTCGCTCGGCATCAAGCAAGGTGATCGCGTCATTATCTATATGCCGATGTCGGTTGAGGGTATCGCCGCCATGCAAGCGTGTGCGCGTATCGGTGCTACCCACTCGGTGGTATTCGGCGGGTTCTCTGCCAAGTCACTGCAAGAGCGCATCATTGACGCTGGTGCAGTCGCAGTGATTACAGCAGATGAGCAGCTGCGCGGTGGTAAACAGCTTCCGCTCAAGTCCATTGTGGATGAAGCGATCGGCATGGGTGGCTGCGATCACATCAAGAGCGTCGTGATCTACCAGCGTACCAAGGGCAGTATCAACGTCGTGTCGGGGCGTGACCGCTGGCTGCATGAGCTGATGGAAGGGCAGTTAGACGCATGCGAACCGGCTTGGGTCGGTGCCGAGCACCCCCTGTTTATCTTGTATACCTCGGGCTCGACAGGTAAACCAAAAGGTGTGCAGCACTCTTCCGGTGGCTATTTGTTGTGGGCGCTGCTGACGATGAAATGGGCATTCGACCTCAAGGCGGATGATATTTTTTGGTGTACGGCGGACATCGGCTGGGTCACTGGTCATACTTATATTGCGTATGGCCCGCTCGCGGCCGGTGCAACGCAAATCGTCTTTGAGGGTGTGCCAACCTATCCGAATGCGGGTCGTTTCTGGGAAATGATTCAGCGTCATAAGGCTACGATTTTCTACAGCGCCCCAACAGCAATTCGTTCGTTGATTAAAGCCTCCGAGGCGGACCAGGCGGTGCACCCGCAGCGTTACGATCTTGGCTCGTTGCGTCTGCTCGGTTCGGTCGGTGAGCCGATTAATCCGGAGGCGTGGATGTGGTACCACCGCAATGTCGGTAATGAGCAATGCCCGATTGTGGATACCTTTTGGCAGACGGAGACAGGTGGTCACATGATCACGCCGTTGCCAGGTGCAACGCCGCTAGTGCCGGGCTCATGCACCTTGCCGCTGCCCGGTATTCAAGCGGCTATTGTGGATGAGGCTGGCAATGATATGCCGAATGGGCACGGTGGGATTTTGGTCGTGAAACGGCCCTGGCCTTCGATGATTCGCACTATCTGGAACGACCCAGAGCGGTTCAAGACCAGTTATTTTCCTGCCGAGCTTGGCGGCACCCTTTACCTTGCGGGTGACGGCGCGATTCGCGACGCTAAGAACGGCTACTTCACCATCACAGGCCGTATCGATGATGTTTTGAATGTATCGGGCCATCGCATGGGCACGATGGAGATTGAGTCTGCGCTGGTGGCAAATGCATTGGTCGCTGAAGCAGCGGTGGTCGGCAAGCCTGATCCCACCACGGGCGAATCGATCTGCGCGTTTGTGGTGTTGAAAGGCACGCGCCCTACTGGCGATGAGGCGGCCAAGGTCGCAAAAGAATTACGTGACTGGGTCGGTAAAGAGATCGGCCCGATCGCTAAACCGAAAGAAATTCGTTTTGGTGACAACCTGCCCAAAACCCGATCAGGCAAGATCATGCGCCGTTTGCTGCGCGTGATCGCCAAAGGCGAAGAGATTACGCAGGACATTTCCACCTTGGAGAATCCTGCGGTTCTGGAGCAGTTGAAGCAGGCAATCTGAGTTTAGTGCAGTAAAGACGCAGCACATGCATGTTCATGAATGCCGATGCCATGTGTAATGCAGTGACGGTTTGTGGGGGAAGGTTATAGGGCTCACTCCGATGGCCCTAGAACCGGATTGCCGCCTTGCCTTCGGGCTTGGCGGCATTTTTTTATGGCTAGGCATAAAGGGTTGAGATAGCCAGATTTGCTATACTCCGCCGTCTTGCTCGGTGCACGCCGGGCGCGCAGGACATCCCGGAGAGATGGATGAGTGGTTTAAGTCGCACGCCTGGAAAGCGTGTGTAGGTTCATAGCCTACCGCGGGTTCGAATCCCGCTCTCTCCGCCAAGAGACAAGCAAATAAGCGCTCTTTAGAGCTATTTTTATTTATACATACCAAAAGACATACCAAAAAACAGCGTGACCTCGACAGCTATTTAGTTAGCCTGATCCCCCCTTGCCAAGCTCTCTGCTGTTCAGTTTTTAATTGTTTGTCACCCCCCCATACCCCCCTGCGTTTTGCTGACTTGAATGGTGAGCATAGGGCTCAAAACCCGCATGAATGCTATCTCCAGCACCAGGGCGCCTTCTCCCATGCGGTCTCTTTTTTTGGGGTGGGCTCGTTGCCGCGCCACAGCACCTGAAGCCGCCATGCGCTTCGCGTACCGCGGTAGTACGGCGGCACAAGTCGTCGAATGTAGCCAAGCTTTTGAAGCTCTTTTAGGTACTTGCCTGCCCATGAGGGCGACCGCCCGCAAAGTAGTGCCAAGCGGCGTTGTGACGGGTAGCACAGGCCCTTGGCAGAGGCATGAATGCCGATTGCACCGAGCAGCAGGAGCAATGGTTTCCTGGTGTTAATCCGGGGGTCGGTAATGGCTCGGGATGGAATGACTGAAAACTGGGTATG
>VGHX01000069.1 GCA_016868055.1 Betaproteobacteria bacterium | reverse complement strand
CACACCCGATCTCGCCTGCCGAATCAGCATCGCGGTTTCAGGCAATAAACGCGCGAAGTAAAAGCGTGCAGTCGCCAGCTTGGCTATATAAAAGTCATCGCCACTTTTTTGTTTATCCAGCGCGATCTTTGCCATGCGCGTAAAGAAATACGCGAACACCAAATGACCTACCACCCTCAGATAAGGCACCGCCGCACCACCGACCTCATCGCGGTTCATGAAGGCCTTCATACCGATTTCCATCGACAGCTTGGTCACTTTATCGCCCATATCAGCCAGCGGCGTGATGAACTCAAACATCTTCTCATCAGTGCCATGCTGCTCGACAAAGGCCTTGATCTGCTCACCAAACTTGCGCAGCTTCGCGCCATTATCCATCAGCACCTTGCGCCCGAGCAGATCGAGCGACTGTATGGTGTTGGTGCCCTCATAAATCATGTTGATACGCGCATCGCGCACATACTGCTCCATACCCCACTCGGCGATATAACCGTGACCGCCGTACACCTGCAGCGCCTCGGAGCAGGCAATCCATGCGTTATCGGTCAGAAAAGCTTTCACGATCGGCGTTAGCAGCGATACCTGGTCGGCCGCTTCTTTACGCACCTCGGGGTCGGGGTGACTCAGCTCGCGATCAATCAGCAGCGCCACATAAGCAGTAAAGGCACGGCCACCCTCGGCGTAGGCACGCGCAGTAAGCAGCATACGCCGCACATCCGGGTGCACGATGATGGGGTCGGCCGGTTTATCCGTCGCTTTGGGTCCGGTCAGGCTGCGGCTTTGTAAACGATCGCGCGCGTAAGTCACCGCGTTTTGGTAAGCAACCTCGGTCAGCCCGAGCGATTGCATACCCACACCCAGACGCGCCGCGTTCATCATCACGAACATCGCATTCAGTCCGCGATGCGGCTCGCCCACTAACCAACCCGTGGCGTCATCCAGACTGATCTGGCAAGTCGCATTGGCGTGTATGCCCATCTTGTGTTCGATCGCGCTACAGTTAATCGGGTTACGCGCGCCCGGTGCGCCACTGGCATCGGGCAGAAACTTCGGCACCACGAATAGCGATATGCCTTTGGTACCCGCAGGCGCATCCGGTAAGCGCGCCAACACCAAATGCACGATGTTGGCGGCCAGGTCATGCTCACCGGCCGAGATAAAAATCTTGCTGCCCGAGAGGTGGTAACTCCCATCAGCCTGCGGCGTGGCCTTGCTCTTCAACATACCCAGATCCGTGCCGCAGTGCGGCTCGGTCAGGCACATGGTACCGGTCCACTCGCCGGACACCAGCTTCGGCAAATACAGCGCTTTCTGCTCGGGTGTGCCGTGCGCGTGCAGGCACTCGTACGCGCCATGCGACAACCCCGGGTACATGGTCCAGGCCTGGTTGGAGGAATTGAGCATTTCATAAAACGCGTTATTCAGCGTAATCGGCAGGCCCTGACCACCGAATTCCGGGTCACAGGCAAGTGATGGCCAGCCCGCTTCTACATACTGCTTGTAGGCCTGTTTGAACCCCTTGGGCGTGGTGACGCTGTGGGTGCTCGCATCGAAATGGCAACCCTCACGGTCGCCTGCATGGTTCAACGGGAACAGCACCTCGGCAGTGAATTTTCCGCCTTCTTCCAGCACCTGGTTGACAGTCTCGACATCCAGCTCGGCGTGGGCAGGCAGTTCAGCGAATGCTTTTTCAACCTGCAGCAGCTCGTGCAGCACAAACTGCATATCACGCAAAGGTGGATGGTAACTGGGCATGCGAGTCTCCTGAAACTGGGGATGATTAAGGAAGGACGAAGATTATCCAAGTGAATTGTAGCCAATAGGACTGACACACAGATTAGCGCGAGCCACTGCCTTCGTGGGCAGTACTTGCCGGCGCGATGCCTTTATGCTGCGCTAGCCTCGTCAGCTACCTAACCACGAGAGCGGTCCAGCTGGCGCCTGTCGCGTTTGGTAGGGCGCCCGTGAATTGTATCGGCCGGTTCGGTAAAAAGCCTTCGCCGCTCGGCGTTCTCTTGCTGTCGTTGCAGACCCTCGGGGGTGTCTTCGTACAGCTGGCGCGCCACCGTCGCCGGGCCACGCTTGTCGGATAAAGCCAGCACCCGCACCTGCCACTCGGTGCTGCCGTTGTCGATGTCGAGTAGGTCACCGGGTTTCAGCGCACGGGCTGGTTTGCAGCGCTCACCATTCACGCGCACCCGTCCTCGCTCAACCGCCTCGGATGCCAGCGAGCGGGTCTTGAAGAAACGGGCTGCCCACAGCCATTTATCGATACGTGTACCGTCCATCGCGCAATCGACCTCGTCAACGGGTGTAACTGCCCAGCGTCAGCACCTGCAGCACGGTGCGGTACAGGCCATAAGCAAAACGATTCCACAGCCGCCGAGGTAACGACAGGCGTGCAACATCGTCGGCGGTAATGACCACGCCCTCGGCCACGGCCGCTCGGATCATGCGCTGCAAGTCGGCGGCGAATGCCATGTCTCGCACCACAATATTCGCCTCATGGTTCACGAACAGTGACAAGCCATCAAAATTACTCGAGCCCACGGTCGCCCATTCATCATCAATCACCGCAAGCTTGCCATGCAGTTGCGTGCGACGGTATTCAACAATTGTCACGCCGGCACGCACCAAGCGCGGATAGAAAGATTGCGCGACAGCGTCTTGCATCACAAACTGCCCCACCCCAATCAACAATACCACTTCCACGCCACGCTGCGCCGCATGCATCATGGCCTTGCGTAACTTGCGGCCGGGTGCGAAATAAGGCGTGACCAGTAAGGCACTGCCGCGCGCACGGCCTAGCGCTTGCAAGAGCGCACGTTGTATGGCCTGACGGTTGCGAAGATTGTCACGCACCACAAAAGCGGCCTCGGCCACATCGACAGCGCGCCACCGCTGCCGGCTCCGCACATAGGCGCGTAAACTTTGCAAACGTGTTCTCAGCGGTAGCGAGCCCAGCCGCTGCCACTGCGCCAAAACTTCAGCGTGGATAGTTTGCACCAGTGGGCCGCTCACACCCACGGCAAAATCCCAACGCGGGGCGGGCAGCGGTAGCGCACTACCATCATCTGCGAGCAAATCGTCATTGATATTCAGACCACCCAGAAAAGCGATGCGCTGATCAATCACGGCGATTTTTCGATGCATGCGCGTGATGCCGCGCTCAAACCAGGGATTGAACACCAGTACCCGCACACCCGCAGGCTCCAGTTCTGCGCGTAATTGCACAATCACGTCATCACCGGTACCGAGCCAATCGACGACCAGTTGCACTGCCACACCCCGCTTAGCTGCATTTAGTAATGCAGTCTTAATGCATAGGCCGGTAGCATCGAGCGCAAAGATATAGGTCTCGATGTAAATCTCCAGCAACGCGCCATCACACGCACTGATCAGTGCCGGGAAAAACTGCTCGCCACGGTGTAGTAGCGACAGCTGGTTACCGTGGCTATAGCTTGCCGCTCGCATGGCGCTTCCCAATGGACGAGGTGGCTGAATGACCGGAAGCAGATGAATCAGACGATGCCATCACCTCCGCTGAACGCAACATCAATTCAGTGACGATAGGCGCATGGTCAGACAACCTTGCCCAGCTCGCGCCGAAAAATACCTTAGCGTCCACCACATCAAAGCCACGCACATAAACACGATCCAGCTGCAGCATCGGCATCGCCGCCGGAAACGTACGCGCCGGCGCCTTGCGAGGCCCACGACCCGACAGCCGCCGCAGATAGCTACCAAAGCGTGAAGCCTTCAGCTCATGGTCGAATACCTCAACAACGCCAAGCCGCGCGCACAAGTGATCTGACAGTGCATTAGTCCAGTCATTGAAGTCACCGGCAATCAGCAATGGCGCATGGGCTGGTGCGCTGGCGCTTACCGCCTCGATCAGCGCCTCTGTCTGCCGCAGCCGGCTACCGGCAAACAAGCCAAGGTGAACCACATAGCAATGAATGACGTGCGACTCGATCGTCACAGCACAATGCAATATGCCGCGCGATTCAAACGCATGGTCAGATACATCATGATTGCGAACAGCGGTAATCGGATAATTCGATATCAGCGCATTACCATGATGGCCGTGGTCATACACTGCATTCTTGCCATAGGCACTGTGCTGTGTATGGCTTGCCAAAAATTCATGCTGGCTTTGCGACGGCCAACTCGCATGCTTGATGGCCAGCAGATCATGTCGCCCCTGAACTTCTTGCAAAAAAACGATATCAGCGCCGATACTGGCCAATGCTTGCTTGATACCATGCACCCGTGGCCGTCGCCCCAAGGTGCTCACGCCCTTATGAATATTCCAAGTCGTAATGCGCAGCTTCATGAATCAGCATTCATGACGTAGCGAGGAAGCTGCAGGATAGCCTCAGCATTCGAAGGAGAAAAACAGTGATCGGCTGCCTCGCGCCATGGCAGCCAGCGATGCTGCAAATGCTCTCTCGGTGCCAGCGTGATGGCAATATCACGCGGCACGCAGAGCCCGAATACATGCTCGGTATTTTGCGTGACGCCTGGTGCGTAGCGATGCCGCCAGGCAGGGTAGATCGTATACACGTTCGACAGCTGCCAATCGCGCAGGCTCGCCAAAGGTACCTGCTCACTGCCAATCGCAATACCGGTTTCTTCCAGCACCTCACGCACCGCAGTCACCTGTAAAGGCTCATCGAGAGCGTCTTTAGAGCCGGTCACTGACTGCCAAAATCCGGGCTTATCGGCACGTTCGATCAGTAGCACATGCAGATCAGTGCTATGAATCACTACTAAAACGGATTCAGGAATTTTATAAACGGGCATCGCTCTGCCAGAAAAGTGTGATACCCGCATTATGCCGCGTTAAAAAAAGCCGGCGTTTCGCCGGCTCGCAAGGAAGTTTTATCGCAAAAATTTTATTGCGGAAGCATCGCATATTCACGACTGGATACGGCTAGTGCCGGCGCCTCGTCTACTTCCATCACTGGCTCACCTTGTATGACGGGTTCTGAGTCACTGCTGCTTAGCGGTCTAGGCCCAAACTGAGAATATCGCGGCTTGGTCACGCCAAAGGCTTCGCCGACTAGGCGCCACTGCTGGAATAGCAAGTTCGATACAAAATCCTATACTGAAGCATCACATTTCAAGAGCGTCTCTACGATCTCAGGGATTTTGTCCCACTCCTCAAGCGTATCGACGATCACATGCCGCAACTGCTCTTCTAGCGGTCGTACAGCAAACTCTGGCGTTACACGTGCCGGATCGGGTGCGCATAGCTTCTCGTAGGACACTTTAACGAGTCGAATAACGGCACGCGCTATTGGCTCATACAAACCCCACTCACCCGTGATCCGCCTATTCAAGTCAGCTTCATTCAGTTGATTAGTGCGCGAGATATAAATATTCATGCAGATATCAGGAAGACTGGCAACCTGCCGCTCGAAGCGTGCGCGCAAGTTGGCAATGCCTTTCAGCATGAGTTCGCCCTGTGCGACCGCGATCTGATTCATGATCTGTTCGCCTTTAGCCGTCAATTTAAGGCCAGAAAAACGCTGCGGCCAAGAGGGTGAGCAGAGTTCTTCTGATAGCAATTCAACCAAAATTTGTGTTTGCTGCGCCTCAAGTGTTTGTCGGCCTGAAGTGAATCTTTCTTCGAGAGTGATGGTCGGACCTAGCAACTGAGCAGCTCTAACTCCCATTTCAATAAAATTATTATTTACAAGCATTACCCCGAGCAAGCCTAGGTCGCACCAACTAGTTAGCACGGCGTTCGTCGTGATGTCTGATATTCCAACACCAAACCTTGCCAGTTGCTCTATAGCCCGCTCCGGGTGACGCCACAGTTGCTCGACTGTTACTCGATCGGCACGAGTACCTTTAGTGACTTGTGTAGGAAGATGAATATACAGATCTGTCATTACGCCCCATCCGAACCAATGACAAAACTCAGAAATCGTCAAACGTCTCTGCATCGTAAGCATATCAGGGCTCAACGAGGAATTCGTCGGCGCTTCAATGGTTACAGGAATCCCTTCATTCACCAAATATTCAATCACATGATACTGTTTGAAATGCCTGGCTATAGCCCAGGGTCCGCGCAAATGCTGATTATCTGCAACGATAAAAGGGGGGTGAGTCAAATTTGCCCCACGCTTCACCAGCGACCGAATCACCGCTAATGAACCGTTCGCGACGGCTACATTCGCTATGGAGGTGTTTCTAGCTGGATCCCAAAAATCCGCCGGCAACTTTTTTTCGTCCAGCCACCAGTCAATCAGCTCTACGAAATCCAATAAAATCGCAAGAACCAGCGGTGTGCTCGGTATGGATTGACCACCTACGCCATCGCTTATGTTGAGTATCCGGCATAGGTCTGCGCCTTCGGTGATCAGCGCTTTGCATGAATCTAAATGTTTATTCACCAACGCGCTCGCCAGGGCATCCCACCCAGTTTTCGGATTGATGAAAGACAGGTTAGCGCCGAGCTTGCAAAGCTCGACAATCATTTTGACGTTGCACTGCTGAACTGCACATATAAGGGGCGTGGTGCCATTCCCCGAGGGCGTATTTGTGTCGCAGCCAGCACTCACCAACAGGTGGACGATGTCAAAATACCCAAGGCTAGCAGCAAGGCAGAGCGGTGTGAAGCCATCTTCGCCCGCATCGTGAGCCTCACGTAGTTTGGGTGACTTCTTTAAAAGCTCCCCGACTCGCTCCGCATAGCCCGACTGAATGAGGTACACCAATAATTCCTGCTCATCGTCAAAGTCAACCTCCGATTCTTCATCTGAGGTCTGCTCTTCATCTGAGGACTCAGCACGCGCCAGCTTGAGCGCTGGCTCGCCAGCCTCGGGACTTTCTTCTTCTCTTCGACGCTTGGTGCCACGAGGGTCGTCTGGCACCCTGACAGTTTGCATCTGCGGTGCGATCGGTACAGGTGGCGCGGGGTTCTCGATTGGCTGGGGCGGAGCTGGAATAGGTGCAGGGGCAAGATCGCCCCGCGTGTTTACTGGAATCATGAGAGTTGGCCTTAGAGCAGGTTAATTGACAGGCATCTGCCGCGCCTGCGGCGATGACGGCCGTGGGTAACACAAGGTCAGGCGGGGGTTCACACGCTGCAAACCTGTTGAGTACCGATGAAATCCCCGGTGTATCGGCGCACCAGAAGTTTTACTGCGGGGCGGGCATAACACCACGGCGCGATGCTGCCACTACCGGCGCCTCATCCACCTCCATCACCGGCGTTATTTCTGCCTCGAACTCTGGTTGACTGCTACTTAGCGGTCTAGGTCCAAACTGAGAATATCGCGGCTTGGTCACACCAAAGGCTTCACCGAATAGGTGCCATTGCTGAAGCAACAGATCCGACAGCATCTCAATATCTCGGTCAGAATTGCTTTGCCTTACCGACTCCATAATCTCAGGAACTTTGTCCCAATCTTTAAGCATGTCGACAACCACATGCGTCAGTTGCTGTGACGGCAGTAGCTTTGAAAATTGGGGCGACATAGCTGATAACTTCGCTCTCTCAAGCTTGTTGTAGGCTTCTTTTGCCAATCGCACGACAGCACGCGCTACCGGGTCATACAAACCCCACTCTTCAGTGAGTTTTCTGTATAGATCTGGCTCGTTCCAACGATTGGTACGTGAAATATAGACTTCGAGACAGAGTTGGGGAAGCGTTAGCACACGGGCATCGAACTCTGCACGATGCTGCGCAATTACAGGTAGTATGAAAGCGCTCTGACGATCAAATATCTGATTCATGGCCTGCTCGGTCCCTACTGTGAGATGCAAACCCGAAAAGGGAGCATGCATCCCACAGGCGATGGATAGCGATTCAATCATGATGTTAAGTGCTTGCGCCATCGTGACACATCCGTCTGCCGGATCGGTAGGGCGCTTGAATGAACTACTACCTAACATCTTCAGGTTGGCAGGCGAAATCCTATCGATGGGCTTCAAGAACCATCTCAATAGTCCCACATTTGCACATTCATTGGAGAGGCTCACCGCTTCGTGCGCAAGACTGTGTCCCTTTGCCAGATTGTCGAGAGTCATGGCACATGCGATCTTCTCCACCATTTTTTTTGGGTTATCCCGCATTTCCACAAGCTTCACACCATCACCCCACTGACCTGCCGCTGAGCTCCAAGTGCCTACATGACTCAAAATGTCTTTAGCAAACGCGTTTTTTGTTGGGTTATGTATCACCTCCAAAATCTTGTCGGCTGCCAAAAATGGAGCAATGCATTCAAGCAGGCGATAGTCTCTTCTTGCCAGCGCAAATTCGGTAAGGTCATTATATTTTCTTCCATTTTTTGAAATGATCGGCCTATTTATATCAGCACCCCGTTCCAAAAAAATCTGTACGGCATTAATCGCACCGCACTCCGCCGCGATATGCAACACCAAGACTTGATTCCATGAGCGAGTATCTAGTGTGCACGAATCTACTGCTATTAATTGAATATCCAGCAGGTACTTGATGAATTCCGAAAAATCTTCGCGGATAATACTGAGAAGCGATGTTGTTAGTTCTAGCCCTCCAGAAGAATTCCTGTGTGATTGAAGAAGTTGATTGATATTCGCGCCGCCATGCAGCAGATACTTACAAGCCTCCAGCTGCTTGTATTCAAGCGCAAACATCAAAGCGTTCATTGAGCCATCTGGTGTCAGCTCATCGATATGCGCTTGGAAATTTCGTAACCGGGAGATGATACCGACGTGGCCATTTGCAGCTGCATACATGAGTGGTGTGCATCCGGCAGTATCTTTCGCATTAACGGGCGCATCGGATCGGAGAAGAAACTCGACGATCTGCTCTTGACCGCATTTAGCTGCGAAACCGAGCGGGGTCGCGCCAAAAAAATCGAGATGTAATGCGGACCTCAATATAGGCGCTTCTTGTAGAAGCCCTTTAAGACGGTAAAGATCGCCTTGTTCTATGGCTTGGAATAGCGTTTGTATTGGCGAATCCTCAGACGCGGGCTCAGTACGCGCCCGCTTAAGCGCAGGCTCACCTGCGCTCTCGATCGTACCGTCATCGTGCTGCTCAAGTTCCCGCTTGGTACCACGTGGATCTTGCGCACTGTTGACATTATTTATTTGAGGAGAAACTGCAGCTGATACTGGAGCGACGTTAACGTTTGTTGATTGTGCTGCAAGGTTCACTGGTGGGTGCTGAATCGAATGAGATGGTGTGCCTGAGTCAGGTATTGGATGCATGATTAGTCTGATAGAAAAACGGGTGCGGTTGAGTACCAAACAGTATGTCGGCGATACCGGTTAATACTTGCCGTGTATGGGCTCAGCGTTACGACGTGATACTGCCACTACCGGTGACTCGTCTACATCCATGGCTCACCTTGCATGACGGGTTCTGATTCACTTGTACTTAGCGGCCTAGGTCCAAACTGAGAATGCCGCGGCTTGGTCACACCAAAGGCTTCGCAGAGTAATCGCTATTGCTGGAATAACAAATCAGGTACGCCATGGGCCTTTTCATTATTCGAGCGTTCTACGATTGCCGCTACGATCTCAGGAACTTTATCCCACTCCTCCAGGATATCAACCATCGCGACACGCAATTTTTCTACCAATGATTTCTCTGAAAATCCCTTTGAAAGGCTATTCGCATCAAGCAATCCTAGATTCCCGAGCGCTTCTTGAATAAGCCGAAGGACCGCACGAGCCACCGGTTCATATAAACCCCAGCTCATCGTCATTTTTGTGTACAGGTCTTCTCGATTGAGCTGCTGCGTGATCGAGATGTACCTCGTAACACATAGACCTGGCAAAGACGTAACGTCATCTGCAAAGCGCTCACGTAAGTGAGCTATATCTTTCAGCAACAACCGGATCTGAGCTTCGGCAATTTGGTTCATTTTGTGTTCCGCCTCAGCGCTTAAAGTAAGACCGGAAAATGGCTGGCGAGAATCTGGTGAGCAAATCGAATCGGACAAGCGCTCGATGAGTATTTGCAGGCGCTGCGCCGACGTCGGAGACTGCAGCCGATCGATCGGGCCTAAGGTATCGGTGTTGCGCCCTATGATGCTCGCGCAAGCGATGAAATCGTCGTTAAGTACCGGGAAAAATAAACTCCATAGGATGCGCTGGCTTGAAATCAGGCTCGTCAATTCGGCTAATTCGCCATTTTCAAAGGGACCGAAAGGTTGCCGAGCTACAGCCAAAAGAATTTTTTCAGGGCACTTGCGAACATCGTCGTTTGTCAGGCCATCAAGCGCCGGATCGCCGTACTCAGCAGCAAACATCAGCGGGGTGCTGCCATTACTGGCTGGCCGGTCTATTTCTGCGCCAGCAGTTATCAAGGCACTTAGCATCGTTGCATCACCGCGGTGTGCAGCAAGACAAAGGGGAGTAAGACCCTTTGGCCCGGGTAATACGCTGTTGAGTAACTCTGTAAATTTATCGATCAGACTGCAGCAAACGGATGTATTGCCTGCTTCGATAGCATTCAGCAGCGCCTGATCGGGAGAACTAGGCGATTCAGCTTGCGCGGTACGCGCGCGCTTTACGACGGGCTCTTCAGCATCGGTCACTTCATCTTGTCTGGGACGTTTTTCTCCTCGGGGGTCTTCAGCTTCCGCGACCGTAGTGAGCTGAGGTGCGCTATTGACGACCGGTGGCGTAGTATCAATTGAAGGTGGCGCAGTGTTCCCCGGGGGCGATACGATTCCCCGAACATGGAACACGGATGGCAGGCGCGGCTGAGGCGTTGGTGTCATGAAGATCGCTTTCACAGTGAATTGATCGAAAGCGCATCTACGCAGCTAAGGCGCAGTTGCCGAGATCGGTAACTACGAAACGTTCATCAGTTCAGAAATAAAAACGGCCGGAGACAAGGTCCCGGCCGTTTTTTTGCGAAAGCCAATCAAGCGCGAAGTGCCGTAGCGAGTGGTACCGAAGGGATTAGTACCGAAGCGAAAAACACTAAAAGGTTTTTCCGGCTTATCGATAGTGCGGCATTAACTCTTGAGCGCTGGCTCAGTCGCTCGCAAACGAATATGTAACTCGCGTAGCTGCTTCTCGTCGACGGCTGAGGGCGCCTGTGTCAGCAAGCATTGTGCGCGCTGAGTTTTCGGGAAGGCGATGACATCGCGTATGGATTCGGCACCGGTCATCATGGTGACCAAACGATCGAGCCCGAAGGCAAGACCACCATGCGGCGGTGCGCCGTACTGCAAGGCATCGAGCAAGAAACCAAATTTGATACGCGCTTCTTCGTCACCAATATTCAGCGCTTGAAAAACCTTGCTCTGCACATCGGCACGATGGATACGTACAGAGCCACCACCAAGCTCCCAACCGTTCAGCACCATGTCATAGGCTTGCGCAATCGCACGCCCGGGCGCAGAGTCGATAAAGTCTTCATGCCCTGCTTTGGGTGCGGTGAATGGGTGGTGTAATGCGTTCCAGCGATTTTCGTCTTCATCGTACTCGAACATCGGGAAATCAACCACCCACAGCGGGCGCCAGCTCTCATCGAATAAACCATGCTGACGGCCAAACTCACTATGGCCAATTTTCACGCGCAATGCGCCGATCGCATCATTCACGACCTTGGCTTTGTCGGCACCAAAGAAAATCAGATCACCATCTTGCGCACCGGTGCGCTCGAGAATATGCGTTAATGCCGTATCGTGAATATTCTTCACAATCGGTGACTGCAAACCATCACGGCCTTTGGCTTTTTCATTGACCTTGATATACGCCAGTCCTTTGGCGCCATAGATCGCAACAAACTGCGTGTAGCTGTCGATTTCAGAGCGCGGCATAGCACCACCACCCGGAACGCGCAAAGCCGCTACGCGACCACCGTCCATGTTGGCGGCGCCAGAGAATACTTTGAAGTCGACGTCTTTCATGACATCGGTCAGCTCGGCGAACGCCAGCTTGACGCGCATATCGGGCTTATCAGAGCCATACAGTGCCATTGCGGTGGCAAAGTCCATCACCGGGAACGGATTCGGCAAATCGACGTTCAACACATTCTTGAACACGCCACGAATCATGTCCTCGAACAGATCGCGAATTTCCTGCTCGGTCATGAATGAGGTTTCGCAGTCTATCTGTGTGAACTCGGGCTGACGATCCGCACGCAAGTCTTCATCGCGAAAGCACTTGGTGATTTGATAGTAGCGATCGAAGTTGGACACCATCAGTAACTGCTTGAACAGCTGCGGCGACTGCGGCAAGGCAAAGAAATGGCCCGCGTTGACGCGCGAAGGCACCAGATAATCACGCGCCCCTTCGGGTGTGGATTTGGTCAGCATCGGTGTCTCGATGTCGATAAACCCGTTGGCGTCGAGGAATTTACGCACTTCCATCGATACGCGATAACGCAAACGCAGGTTGTGCTGCATCTGCGGACGACGCAGATCGAGCACACGATGCGTCAGGCGCGTGGTCTCGGACAGGTTGTCGTCATCCAGCTGAAACGGTGGCGTGACCGAAGGATTGAGCACTTCAAGATCGTGGCACAGCACCTCGATTTTGCCGGAGGTGAGGCCGGTGTTTTCAGTACCCGCCGGACGTGCACGCACCAGCCCGGTAATGCGCAAGCAAAATTCATTACGTACCGCTTCTGCTGCTTTGAACATATCAGCACGGTCCGGGTCGCACACGACTTGCACCAATCCTTCGCGATCGCGCAGATCAATGAAAATCACGCCACCATGATCACGACGGCGGTGCACCCAGCCGCACAAGCTGACGGTTTGGCCCATCTGCGCCTCGGAGCTCAGGCCGCAGTAATGTGTACGCATAGACATGAATAAATCTCGACAGATCAGGAGTGTTAGTGGCTCTTCGGAGTTGATGCCGTGGTGAGTTTTTTATCGGGTGGCGCAACTACGCCCATCGATACGATGTACTTCAGTGCTTCGTCGACGCTCATCTCAAGCTCGATGACATCGGATTTCGGCAGCATCAGGAAAAATCCCGAGGTCGGGTTGGGCGTGGTCGGTACATAGACACTGACGTAATCACCCATCAGGTGGTTTTTCACGTCGCCGCCGGGCACGCCGGTTTGAAAGGCAATGGTCCAGACGCCTTCGCGCGGGTACTGCACCAGCAGTGCCTTGCGAAACGCGTTGCCACTCGATGACAGCAGAGTATCGGACACCTGCTTCACGCTCGAGTAGATCGAGTTCACCACCGGTATGCGCTGCAGCAGCAATTCCCATAACCGCAGTACCCGATTGCCGATAATGTTTTGCGTCACCAGCCCGGTCACGAAAACAATTAGCAGCGTCACTAGCGTACCGAAGCCCGGCAAATGGAAACCGAACAAGGACTCGGGTCGCCATTCCGGAGGTAGTAGCACCAGCGAACCGTCGAGTGTGCCGACGATCAGGTTCAGCACCCACAGGGTAATCACCAGGGGCACCAGCACCAGCAAGCCGGTAATGAAGTATTTGCGCATGCCTTACTCGCTTAAGCGGCCGAGGCCGACTTGGTGCCCGCACTGTCGCCGCTGCCAGCCGCACCCGATGAGCTTGTTGCTGTATTACCGGCGTTGCTGTTGCTGTTGCTGTTGCTGCTGTTGCTGCCGGCACTGGCACTGCTCGTCGAGCCACTTGCACTATCCCCCGCGCCGGTTCCGGCGGCACTGCCGGCAGCATCGCCGCCTGCGCTTGCGCCGGCAGCCTTATTCGCATCAGCGGTGCCGGGTTTGCCGCCACTCGAGCCATTCCGAAAATCAGTCACGTACCAGCCAGTGCCTTTCAACTGAAAGCCGGCGGCGGTGAGTTGCTTTTTGAATTTTGCCTCGCCACAGGCGGGGCAATCAGTGAGCGGCGCGTCAGAGATTTTCTGCAGCGCGTCTTTCGCGAAGCCGCAGGCTTCGCAGCGGTAGGCGTAGATCGGCACAAGTCTCTCCCTGCGATTTTCAAAAACCCACGATTATAGGGGGTTTTAGAAGGGAGCAATGATGCGCAATGGCCAGACGTTCGCGGCTCAGTGCGGCGCTGCCTGCACAGGCGTGTTTATTAGACCTGTGGCCTAGGCTTGTGGCTTAGGCTTGTGGCTTAGGCTTGTGGCTTGGGCGTTTGATTGACTCGG
>VGHX01000068.1 GCA_016868055.1 Betaproteobacteria bacterium | reverse complement strand
AGAGGCGAAGCCAAAGTTCTGCAAGCGCAGCCCGGCAGCCTCGGTATCAACCGATAAATGCGTTTTCCTTTGCTGAACTGATTGTCGCTGCAGAAAACGGTTTGATATACTGACGGGCTTCGTGATTGGCAAAACGCGGTGCTTACCGCGACAGTTTTCTACGCTAACAACGTGAATCGGGGTGTAGCTTAGTCTGGTAAAGCGCTACGTTCGGGACGTAGAGACCGGAGGTTCGAATCCTCTCACCCCGACCATTCCTTATCCTGCTGTCACTCATAGCTAAGCTTGTTCGTCGTTCCACTACGCTGCCACAAGTATTGCCTACCAGCCTTCCACTCGTAGTCCACTTGCTCCAGTGCTCGTGTAGCTAACTTTGCGGTGTGCTACACGTGGGCGTAATGTGATGGTGCATTTGTAGTGAAAGCGTCAATATTTTTACGCTGACGATGTGGCAACGCAGTGGTTGGGCAGCGGCAAACTATGGTGCTATAAGCTGTGCGCTCAACTTTGCGCGACCAAGTTAGCTTCTGTTTTCACTGCTACTTGCTCTGTGTACGGGTTGAAAAATAAGCTCGCGCTGTGACCGCAGCGTTCTGGCACACAACAGCTGATAACAAAGGGACACTCACTTTGTTTTTTCAGCTGGCCTTCGTTCTTCTTGATAAGGCAAAACAAAGTGAGTGTCCCTTTCTTATCCCTTTGTTAGCGAGCGCCCCGCGCTGATTGTCTCTGCGCAAGCCGATGTCAATCGGTGATTGCGCCTGCACGTCACACAAAATCCTGATCGCACCAGACTGGTGGACGTTTTGTCGACCACTGGAGATTAGCGATGAACAAACAATGTCTTGCGCCAGCAATGGCGTCGGCGCTTGCACTTCTGTGCAGCGGCTCGGTACTAGCGGATTCCGCAATCAATATCTACGGCAATATTGATGCATCAGTGGTGACAGCCAGTGGTATCGGTCCAAGCTCTGAGAGACGGTGGAGTCTTGGCGAGGGTAACTGGGCACCTTCGGTGTGGGGATTTCGTGTTACTGAAGATTTAGGTAATGGATTACAAGCCCATGCCCATCTGGAAGGTGGCTTTAGTTCCGCGACGGGCGCAATCGCCAATGGCGGCACCGGAGGTATCTTCAGCAGGATGGCAAATGTGGGTATCGGTGGCCCGTTTGGTTCGATCTCAGCCGGCCTGAATCTATCGCCGTTTATCGCGGCCTACACCTCAACATTGGGGCTAGCGGGTAACAACTTTTACGTACCCGCACTGCTGATGCATCGTGATGGCAAAGTAACGAGCGGAACCATACCCGCGTACACAGGCGGTACCGATGCAGATCCGGCATTCGGCACCACCGGCGGTTTCTTCATACCGAATTCACTGACCTACAGCCTGCCTGGCGATAGCTTGGGCGGACTGAACGCAAGCATCATGTATTCGTTTGGCGGCGTACCCGGCGCGAACGGAGAGAACCGCTTCATGGCAGGCAATATCGGCTACCACTTTGGCACTGTGAAACTGGTAGCGGCAGCGTCGGATCGCGACGCACAGTACCGTCAGTACCTGATCGGGACCAGCTTCCCACTTGGGCCGGTAAATCTAGCTGCTAACTATGTGCATTTTGATCCGTACGTCGGCGACAGTAGCAATACGATCATCGTAGGAGCCGAGATGGAGGTCATGCCATCAACCCGGCTGGGCATCAACTACGCCCATAACAACAGCATCGGTAGCCCTGAAATCATCAACCTTTCAGCGATGTACGCGCTCTCTAAAAACACTAAGCTATACGCTGCCTATAACCATGCGACGGACGGCATACCCTCGTCGTACTCCGGCAATAACGATGCTGCAGGCAATAGCAGCTTGACACAAAGCGGTACCTCCGACGCCTTCATGGTAGGCATACAAAAAGGCTTTTGAGTGTGCGTTTGAGGCAATGGCACAGCGCCAGTAATCTCAAGGGCATTGTGCCAACGCATCTATAACAGCAAACTTATCTGCTAAAAGTACATCCGCTTCAAAGCGATCCAGGGCACAACCACTCGCCACAAATCTATCAGCCACAAATACATCTGCTTCAAAGCTATCCGCTGCAATGCTATCCGCCACAAAACTATCCGCTAAACTTCCAGCGCAGTATGCGGCCAGCATCGAGCGGCACCAGGGCTGTATCACCCAGCGTCAACTCGGAAGGAATCACCCATTCATGTTGCTGGAGCGTGCCCTGCGTGGTATTTCTGGGTAGACGATAAAAATCCGCACCAAAAAAACTGGCGAAGCCTTCCAGCTTATCCAATGCAGCCGCCTGTTCGAATACTTCGGCGTATAACTCCATCGCATGCAACGCGGTGTAGCAACCGGCGCAGCCACAGGCATGCTCTTTTAAACCTTTGGGATGAGGCGCTGAGTCGGTGCCGAGAAAGAAACGCGGATTACCCGAAATGGCTGCCGCTACCAATGCCTGTCGATGCGGCTCACGCTTCAGCACCGGCAGGCAGTAGTAGTGCGGCCGTATACCGCCTTGGAAAATCGCATTACGGTTGTACATCAAGTGGTGCGCCGTAATCGTTGCCGCCATATCACCCTCCGCATCACGCACATAATCAGCGGCGTCTTTTGTGGTGATATGCTCGAACACCACTCGCAATGCAGGCAGTGATTTTCTGAGGGGCTGCAGGATGCGATCAATAAACACCGCCTCACGATCGAATATATCAACGCTGTGTTCGGTTACCTCGCCATGAATCAGCAGCGGCAATCCGGTATCTTGCATAGCTTCCAAGGTACGCATGCAGCGCTGTATATCGGTGACGCCGGCATCCGAATTAGTCGTAGCTCCCGCAGGGTAGAGCTTGACACCATGGACGAAACCACTATCGACAGCGCGCCGAATTTCATCCGGCGATGTGTTATCAGTCAGATACAACGTCATTAATGGCTCAAAGCGCATCGTCGCAGGTATCGCCGCAATAATGCGCTCGCGGTAAGCCGCTGCCATCGCTATGGTCACTACCGGTGGCTTCAGGTTCGGCATCACGATCGCACGCGCAAACTGCGCGGCGGTGTGCGGAACAACATCTTGCAGGACTATGCCATCACGTAAATGAACATGCCAGTCGTCAGGGCGGGTCAGGGTTAAGGTGATCGGTCTGGTCATGTCTGGTTTCAATGATAGATGTACACTGATTCTACCGGAGCGCTGGTTTGCCGATCAGTTGATCGATCACTTCACAAAGCAGCGCTCAAGGGCGCGCGGCCGCGAGTATCGGCGTTGTTGGTGCTTGGTGCTCTTCGCTGCCACGCGCCTGCTGCCGCTCCCACATGTCGGCGTACATACCGCGCGCTGCTAATAATTCGGCATGCGTACCCCGCTCTACAATTCGACCCTGCGACATCACAAGAATTTGTTGCGCATCGGCGATGGTAGATAAACGGTGGGCGATCACGAGCGTTGTGCGGTTCCGGGCAATGTCTTTTAATTGCTTTTGTATTGCCTGCTCTGCCTGAGAATCTAGCGCCGATGTCGCTTCATCAAACACCAAAATCTTCGGGTTTTTGAGTAAGGTGCGTGCGATGGCGACGCGCTGCTTCTCTCCGCCTGATAGCTTCAAGCCACGCTCGCCGACCATAGTCTGGTAGCCATCGGGCAGGCTCAATATAAAGTCATGAATGTACGCCGCCCGGGCAGCTGCTTCAATCTCGGCTTGTTCAGCACCCGGCTTGCCATACGCAATGTTGTAGGCAATCGTGTCGTTGAATAGCACGGTGTCCTGCGGGACGATACCAATCGCTTGCCTGAGCGACGACTGTGTAACCTCACGAATATCTTGGCCATCGATCAGAATACCGCCGCGATCAACATCATAAAATCGGAATAGCAATCGCGCGAGTGTCGATTTCCCGGAGCCGCTATGCCCGACCACTGCGGTGGTGGTACCTGCGGCCACGTGAAAGTCAACGTCAAACAAAATCTGCCGCTTTGCCTCATAGCTGAAGTCGACATGCTGAAACTGCAGCTCAGCACGATCCACTTGCAGCGCAGCTGCTGTGGGCGAATCGGCTACCTCGCGATTTTCATCGAGCAGGGCGAACATTCGCTCGATATCTGCCAGACTCTGTTTCAACTCGCGGTAAATCACGCCCAGAAAATTAAGCGGAATATAAAGCTGAATCATGAACGCATTGACCAAGACCAGGTCGCCCAGAGTCATGGTTCCGGCAATGACCCCCAATGTCGCACGCCACAAAATGAGTGTGACTGCGGTAGCGATAATGAGTGATTGGCCGGTATTCAGTAGTGATAATGAGTTTTGAGACTGCACCGCTGCTCGTTCGAAGCGCTGCAGACCTTCATCGTAGCGCCGCGCTTCATACTCTTCATTACCAAAATATTTGACCGTCTCATAGTTGAGCAAAGAGTCAATCGCACGCACATTGGCTTTTGAATCCAGGTCATTCATGGTGCGCCGAAAATGCGTGCGCCACTCAGTGACTACAACCGTGAAGACAATGTAAATGCTTAAGGCGGTAATCGTGATGACAGAAAACCATACGTCGTACTGTAACGACAGATAAGCCAGCACCAGCGAAATCTCAACCAGGGTCGGCAGTATCGAAAACAGTGTGTACGAAATGAGTGTCGAGATACCGCGTGTGCCGCGCTCGATATCACGCGTAACGCCACCGGTCTGGCGGTTGAGATGAAACCGCAACGACAGTGCATGCAGATGCCGAAACACCTTGAGCGCGATATTGCGCACTGCGCGCTGTGTCACGCGCGCGAAAAAGAATTCACGCAGTTCAGTAAATGCTGTGGTCGACAGCCGCAGAAGGCCATACCCGACCAGTAGCGCCACAGGTAGCACAAGGAGTGCGTTGGCAGATTGCGCAGAAATTGTCAGGCTATCGACGATCTCTTTCAAGACCATGGGTATGCCGACGTTGGCCATTTTTGCCATGACCAGGCAGGCCATGGCGAATACCACGCGCCACTTCCACTCCCAAAGGTAGGGCAGCAAAGTTTTCAGGGTGGCCCAGTCATTGCGGGTGGACTGGTTTGCTGGTGCGATAGATTGACTAAATGAGCGATGCTGCATCAGGGTTGGCCACGGGCGGTGGCTCGGTTATGCTGGGTCTGCTTGACTGGAGCTCGCTTCAGGTTATCGAGTCGCGTAATTCTCGGCGCAATATTTTGCCAACATTTGTTTTCGGTAAATCGCTGCGAAACTCGATCTGTTTGGGCCGTTTATACGCAGTTAATTGCGTCTGACAAAACGCCATAATTTGGTCAGCCGTAAGCGACGCATCGCGCTTGACCACAAATAATTTCACCGCCTCGCCCGTTTGCTCATCAGGCACACCAATCACTGCGCATTCCAACACACCGGGATGCATGGCGACAATGCCTTCCACCTCATTCGGGTAGACGTTAAAACCACTCACCAAAACCATGTCTTTCTTGCGATCGACAATGGTGACATAGCCATGCTCGTCCATGATGCCGATATCGCCCGACCGAAAATACCCTTCGCGGGTCATGACACGCGCCGTCTCTTCCGGCTTTTCCCAATACCCTTCCATCACTTGCGGACCACGAATCGCAATCTCACCGGGCTGCCCCATGGGTAGCTCGTTACCGGCGTCATCAAGGATAGCGATATCTGTCGAGGGTATGGGCAAGCCAATTGTTCCGGTAAATTCATCCGCATCAGCAGGATTAGCGGTAGCCACCGGCGCCGTCTCGGACAAACCATAGCCCTCGATAATGCTTTTGCCTGTGACGGCACGCCAGCGATCATTCACCGCTTTTTGCACAGCCATACCGCCGCCATTGCAAAGCTTTAATGAGGAAAAATCCAGTTTCACAAATTCCGGGTTATTCAGTAAGGCGTTATACAAGGTATTGACCGCGGGCAGCATATTAAAACGATGCTTGCTAAGCTCTTTCACCAGGCCGGGTATATCCCGCGGATTCGGGATCAGGATATTCATGCCACCGACACGCGTACCCATCAGGCAGCATACTGTCAGCGCGAAGATATGGTAGAGCGGTAATGCACAGACGAATATCAATGACTCTACTTTCGGCGGCTTATCCATCGCCGGCTGTAACCAAGCCTCATTTTGCAGTAAGTTGGCAATCACGTTGCGATGACTCAGCATCGCGCCCTTGGATAAACCCGTGGTGCCGCCGGTGTACTGCAGAAAGGCGATATCGTCATGACCCAGTGATACCGGCTGCAGGCGCATCGAAGCGCCCTCGCGCAGGGCAGCGGTAAATCGCACCGCACCCGGCAACGAGAAATCCGGCACCATTTTTTTCACGTTACGCACAACAAAGTTCACCAACATGCCTTTGGCGGCGCCCAGCATTTCACCCATGCTGGCCAGCACCACCGTCTTGACACGGGTTCGTGCAATGACTTTTTCGAGCGTATGTGCGAAGTTTTCCAGAATAATGATCGCTTCGGCACCCGAGTCATTTAGCTGATGCTCCAACTCGCGCGGTGTGTAAAGCGGATTGACATTCACCACAATATAGCCAGCGCGCAGCACAGCAGCGAGCGCGATCGGGTACTGCAGCACATTCGGCATCATGATCGCCACTCTGGCGCCGCGCTGCCAACCCTGCGACTGCAGCCACGCACCCAGCTGCTTCGAAAGGCTGTCGACCTCGGCATAGGTGATGAACTTGCCCATACAGGCATAGGCTTTACGGCTGGCGTATTGCGTAAAGGCCTCGTCCATTAGCTGCACTAATGAACGGTAGCGGGTGTAATCGATCTCAGGTGGTACGCCCGCGGGGTAGGAACGAATCCAGATTTTCTCCATAAGCCACCCTGATTTTCTTGTTAATCGGTCAGGTATTCAGCGCCGGATGCCCGGGATTGACGGTGCGGGAATAATCACCATCAATCATTTTGCTGTTGATTGCGCCGATCGTAGCTGAATATTGCAAGCTTGTCTGCTTGATCTCTGTATCAATCGGGCGATGCCGCCGGGGTATTGGCTTTTTCTACATCGACCAATACATCATAAAAAGTGGGGGCACGGCCCATATCGGTGAGCCGCTGGTTGGTAAGCTCATTGGCATTTTTTTGGTCGGGCGCGAGTTTTTTCCACCAAATGGATGGGGCCACGACCAAGCCTTGGCGTGCTGCGTCAGTCACACGGGCCTTGAATTGCATCACACCGCGCTGATTAAATGCGCGGACCAGATCACCGTTGTGGATACCGCGTGAGCGAGCATCCATCGGATTTATCTCCAGATGCGGCTCGCCTTCGGTATCACGCAAACTTTTAACATTAACAAAACTGGTGTTCAGAAAATTTCTCTGCGGCGGCGAGATCATGGCCAAGGGGTAGGTCGCCGCCAATTCAGGCGCAGACACCGCAGACTCATAAGGCGCGATGTAGCTGGGTAATGGGTCCAAACCATCCTGCTGCATTTTTTCCGAATAGAACTCGCACTTGCCGGATGGGGTTGGGAAACCTCCTTGGGCAAACGGTGCAGGTGGCATAGTCAGCTTGATCCATCCGGCCTGTTTGACGCGCGACCAGTCATAATCAGGCGCAGTGTCGCTATCCGGGTTGAATGCTTGGGCGGCAAGGTCATCATCGGTATCGGCAAAGCAAGGGTCGGTGTATCCCATGCGCGCGGCGAGTAATCGAAAAATCTCGCTGTTCGGCTTCGACTCGCCCAGTGGCGCGAGCGCCGCATTGTTGGCCACAATGTACAGGTGCCCGTAAGTCGCGTGCACATCAACATGCTCTAGCTGGGTTGTCGCGGGCAGCACGATATCTGCGTAATCAGCAGTATCTGTTTTGAAGTGTTCGAGCACAACCGTGAACAGATCTTCACGCGCGAACCCTTCTGCAACCTTGGCGGATTGCGGCGCCACTGCAACCGGATTGGCGTTATACACAATCACCGTCGATATTTGCGGCCCAAACGCCTCCGAGCTGGGACGTAACAGATCATCGCCGATGGTGCTCATGTTGATGGTACGCGGCGGGCGCGCCAAGTCTACCGGCATGATATCGGGGCGCTCGAGTAACGCTTGCTGCTTGGGGAAGCTATCGCCTGAGGAGAGCAGCACACCACCGGCCGCGTGTCGCCATGCACCCACCAGCGCTGGCAGGCAGGTGATATTGCGAACCGCCATACCGCCGCCGTGGCAGCGCTGCACGCCGTAGTTGAGCCGGATCGCAACCGGCTCTCCTTGTTGCGCTGTCTTGCCATAGAGCTGCGCCAGTAGCTCGACCTGATCGACAGCAATACCGCAGATACGCGCCACACGATCCGGGTCCCACTCAGCGACGCGCTGTTTCAGCTGCTCAAAGCCGAGGGTATAGCGCGCAATATAGTCGTGATCAATTAAATCATCACGGATCAGCACATGCATGACACCCAGCGCGAGCGCGCTATCGGTGCCCGGCAACAGCGCAATATGATGCTGACATTTTTCGGCAGTTAACGAACGGTGCGGATCAATCGCAACCAGCACCGCGCCGCGCCGCTTTGCCTCTTGCGCGCGCATCCAAAAATGCAAGTTCGACGCGATCGGGTTACCACCCCAGATAAGAATCAGCTTCGCATGCTCAAACTGCTCGGTGTCGGTGCCTATTTTGGCGCCGATGGTGTAGCGATAACCGACGCTACCCGCAGACGAGCAGATCGTGCGATCAAGCTTGGAGGCACCGAGCCGGTTAAAGAACCGCATCGCCATGGATTCACCTTGCACAACGCCCATGGTGCCCGCATAGCTATACGGCAAAACAGCACGCGAGTCTTTGGCTACCTCGGCCCGTAATCGGTCGGCAATGGTGGCAAGCGCCTGATCCCAGCTAATACGCTCGAACTGCCCGCTACCCTTTGGTCCGGTTCGCCGCATCGGATAAAGCAGCCGCTCGGGATGGTAGGTGCGCTCGAGATAGCGCGACACCTTGGTACACAACACCCCGGCGGTATTAGGGTGATCGGGGTCGCCCCGTATCGCAATCGCCTTATCGCCCTCAACAGTGACCAGCATGGCGCAGGTGTCCGGGCAATCATGCGGACACGCCAAGCGAACAGTATGGGTTGACATAGACTGGCTGGAAATAAGGTTATCGATTGAACAAGCACGGCCGATAGAAGCTGAGGGTAATATTACACATCACTCAACCCCTGACGCTTATTTAACGACTGCCATGAAGCTAATCGACCCCATTCTGAAATTTCACGACGAGCTCAAGCAAATTCGGCGCACTATTCACGCGCATCCCGAGCTGGCGTACGAGGAAACACACACCGCGCAACTGGTTGCGCAGCAATTAGAGGCGTGGGGCATACCCGTGATTCGCGGACTCGGTGGTACCGGCGTGGTGGGCGTCATACGTTCCGGCACATCGTCGCGCGCCGTTGGATTACGCGCCGACATGGATGCACTGCCTTTGCAAGAACATAATCAGTTCGCGCATCGATCGACCGTCGACGGCAAAATGCATGCGTGCGGTCATGATGGCCACACCGCCATGCTGCTAGGTGCTGCGCATTATCTTTCGCAGCATCGCGACTTCGATGGCACGGTATATGTCATCTTCCAGCCGGCAGAAGAAGGGCGTGGTGGTGCGAAAGCGATGATGGATGACGGGCTGTTCGAGCAGTGTCCGATGGAGGCGGTGTTCGGTATGCATAATTGGCCGGGTATGCCAGCCGGCACCATGGGTGTGGTGGCAGGCCCGATGATGGCGTCGTCTAATGAATTCGAGCTGACGATTCACGGCAAGGGATCGCATGCGGCGCAGCCGCACCGTGCGGTTGATCCGGTGATGGTCGCGGTGCAGATCGCGCAAAGCTGGCAAACCATCGTGTCTCGCAACGTCAGCCCGCTAGACTCCGCCGTTTTATCGATTACGCAGATTCACACCGGAAGCGCGACCAATATCGTGCCTGATGCCGCATTGATGATCGGTACGGTGCGTACCTTCACCCTGCCGGTGCTTGATCTGATGGAGCAAAGAATGCGCGAGATTGCTTCTCATACTGCAGCCGCATTTGGCGCCAGCGTTGAGTTTTCGTTTACCAGAAATTATCCGCCGCTGATTAATCACCGGCCAGAGACCGAATTCGCGCTAAGCGTCATGCATGACGTTGTTGGTAGTGATGGCACCAAGCCGGATATTGAACCCACCATGGGCTCTGAGGATTTCGCGTTTATGTTGCTGGAAAAGCCCGGCTGCTATGTATTCATCGGTAATGGCGATGGCACTCACCGCGACAGCGGTCATGGTCTGGGCCCGTGTAATCTGCACAATCCCAGCTATGACTTCAACGATGATCTGCTGCCGGTCGGCGCCAGTTACTGGGTACAACTGGCCAAGCGTTTCCTCGCGCAAGCGCCGCTGCGTACGACGGCTTGAATTACCCGCCACTGACGCTCGATTAACATCGCCAATGAAACCTGAAGCGTCACGCTGATGGATGCTATCCCACTGTGGGTGCAGATTGTCTCGCTGGTCGCGTTAGTCTGCTCCTCGGCTTTTTTTTCGATCTCGGAAACTGCCTTGATGGCGTTGAACCGGCATCGGATCAAACACCTTGCGCGTCGCGGATCACGACTAGCTCAGACCACGCTGTGGTTGCTGGATCATACCGATCGGATGCTGTCGCTGATCCTGATCGCCAACACCTTGATCAATGCGCTAATCACCGCGCTCGTTACCTCGATTGCTATTTCGGCGTTTGGAAATAATCAAGAAGTCATCACAATTGCGACTGCGATCGTCGCATTTTTCTTGATCGTATTTGCCGAGATTACACCCAAGGTCATCGGCGCCACCTACCCCGAGCGCATTGCATTACCCGCGTCGTATCCTATCAAGGCACTGATTTTTATCGGCAGACCCGCAATCTGGTTTGTGAATCTATTCGTGCGCGGGCTGCTGTCGATGCTACGCATCCCTACTGGCACCGGCGTGCGTGATCTGCGCCTGTCGCCGGACGAGTTACGCTCGATGGTGGTAGAGAGCGGAAACTTCATTCCGGTTAAACATAAAAGTATTTTGCTGAATTTGTTTGATCTTGAACGCGTCACTGTCGAAGATGTGATGACGCCGCGATCGCAAATTGAAGCGCTGAATCTTTCAGTGCCGGTCGAGGAAGTCAAGCATCAGCTAACAACCTGCTACCACAACAAGCTGTTGGTGCACGACGGCGAAATCAACAAGATCGCCGGCATACTGCATGTGCGCAAAGCGATGGCGCTGCTGAATCAGGTTGATGAGCTCACGGTTGATCATTTTCGCGAGCTGTTGACACCGCCTTATTACATCCCGCCAGAGACTGATCTTTTTACGCAGCTACAGTACTTTCAAGAAAATCAAGAGCGGCTGGCCGTGATCGTTGATGAATACGGCGAGGTGCAGGGGCTGGTCACGCTGGACGATATTATCGAAGAGATGGTGGGCGAGTTCACCACCTCAACACCCGGCGCGACACGTGCTGACCAATTTGATTGGGATAAAAATGGCGAGTGCTTGCTGGAAGGGTCGGTCTCTTTGCGCGACGTGAACAAGCGGCTCAGCCTCGACCTGCCGGTGGATGGTCCAAAAACGCTGAACGGCCTGTTACTTGAACTGCTGCGAGAGATCCCGGAGGCGCCCGTGTGCCTGAAAATCTCGCGCTGTGTGATCGAGATCGTTCAGGTACAAGAGCAAGTAATCAAGATGGTGAAGCTGTACCAGCCTCGCTAGAACAGCGTTGGTTGTGGCGCACCGCGCTGTTGTCAAATTACATCGAAATCGCCGGTACCGAGGTCTGATCGCGGCATGAGGTATTGCTACAGCCACCGATATTCACCCTGAAGCGTATCGCTTCACGCATGATTCGCGCGACTCTCTCGCACATGCATCATGCGCCCTGCTTCTACCCCAGCATCATCTTCATCGTCGGGTTTACCGCGCGCCTTGCTGCAAGCCGGTAAGCTTAGCCAACAGCAGATCGACACGATTCAGCGAACCGCCAGTGAAGAGCGGATACCGTTCATCGACGCCGTCATTCGCGGTGGTGAATTAGACGCCAACAGCATTGCCTTGTTTTGCGCGACGCACTTTGGCTGCCCGCTGCTTGATCTTGGCGCGGTTGATGTGCAGGCGCTACCCAGGCAAGTGATTGATGACCGGCTCATGCAGTCACAGCGCGTCGTGGTGCTTGCCAAGCGCGCCAATAAAGTCTCTGTCGCGATCGCTGATCCTACTCAGACACTGGCACTGGATCAGGTGAAATTTCGCACAGGCTTGTCGGTTGACCCCGTCGTGGTCGCGGTGCCGCAGCTGACCGAGCTGATCTCCAAGCTGTCGCAAAGCGCCGAGCAGAATCTTTCAGAGTTGATCGGTGATGATCTCGATAGCGTGGCGCTGGTTGAGGAGGGTAACCACGCTGACACCGCTGCCAGCGAAATTGATGACGCACCGGTAGTTCGGTTTTTGCAAAAAATTCTGACCGATGCGATCAACATGGGCGCCTCGGATCTGCACTTTGAACCGTTCGAAAAGTTCTACCGGATTCGGTTTCGTATCGATGGCGTACTGCGCGAGATCTATCAGCCACCGCTGGCGATCAAAGAAAAACTCGCCTCACGTATCAAGGTGATCTCGCGCTTGGATATTTCCGAGAAGCGCGTACCGCAAGACGGTCGCATGAAGCTCTCGGTATCGGGTACCCGCAGCATTGATTTTCGCGTATCGACGCTACCGACCCTGTTCGGTGAAAAAATCGTCATGCGTATTCTGGACGGTAGCCAGGCGCAGCTCGGTATTGACGCCTTAGGCTACGAACCTGACCAGAAAGCGCTGCTGGTCGACGCGATTCAACGACCCTATGGCATGGTGCTGGTCACGGGCCCTACCGGCTCAGGCAAAACAGTGTCGCTTTACACCTGCCTGAATATCTTGAATAAGCCGGGTATCAATATCGCTACCGCTGAGGATCCAGCGGAAATCAATCTGCCGGGGATTAACCAGGTCAACATTAACGACCGCGCAGGGCTGACATTTCCGGTAGCACTACGCGCTTTTCTGCGTCAAGACCCGGATATCGTGATGGTGGGCGAGATCCGTGATCTGGAAACTGCTGATATCGCCATCAAGGCGGCGCAAACCGGCCACATGGTGTTCTCGACGCTGCATACCAATGATGCGCCCTCCACTTTGACCCGGCTGCTGAACATGGGCGTGGCCCCATTCAATATCGCCTCGGCAGTGACATTAATTACGGCGCAGCGGCTGGCGCGACGACTATGCAGCTGCAAGCAACCGGAGCCGATGGCCGTAGATGCGTTTCTCGCTGCCGGCTTCATGGAAAACGATCTTAGTGGCTGGACCCCGTACCGCGCAGTGGGCTGCGAGCGATGCAGCGGTAGTGGCTATAAAGGCCGGGTCGGCGTGTATCAGGTCATGCCAATTTCAGAGGCGATCGAGGCAATCATCCTGGCACAAGGCACGGCTTTGGAGATTGAGGCGCAAGCGAAACGTGAAGGCGTACGAAGCTTGCGTTAGGCCGGGCTGATCAAAGTAAAGCAGGGCTTAACGAGTTTGGATGAAATCTTAGGGTGTACCAATGCCTGAACCCGCAACCAGTATCACGAAAAAATCACGCGTCGTCGAGCACACCTTCAGCTGGCAAGGCCTGGATCGCTTGCAACGAGCAACCAGCGGCGAGATCCGCGCCGATAACGCGCCTGCTGCCAAGCTGCAGCTGCGTCGGCAGGGTATTCAAGTCACCCGCCTGAAGAAAAAACAGCTGCCAAGGAGCCGCAAGATTAATGAGAAGGATCTGTGCGTGTTCACTCGTCAGCTGGCGACCATGATGAAAGCCGGCGTGCCTTTGCTGCAGTCGTTTGACATCGTAGCGCGCGGGCATGCCAACCCGGCGGTCACCCGGCTACTGCTCGATATACGTGCCGATGTCGAAACCGGCACCAGTTTGTCGCAAGCATTCAAGCGCTACCCGCAGTACTTCGACAAGCTGTTCTGCAACCTGGTCGCCGCCGGAGAGCAAGCCGGTATTCTGGAAGAGCTACTGGCACGACTCGCCACCTACAAAGAAAAAACATTGGCGCTCAAAGGCAAAATCAAATCGGCCTTGTTCTATCCTGCTGCTGTGCTGGCAGTTGCGGTGATCGTGACCGCAGTCATCATGATCTGGGTGGTCCCGTCATTCAAAAGCGTGTTCGAGAGCTTTGGCGCAGAACTACCTCTGCCGACCTTGTTTGTGATCTGGCTCTCTGATCGATTTGTCAGTTATTGGCCGATGGTATTTGGATCGACGATCGTCGGCGGCTTCTTGTTTGTTCGGAGTTGGCGTCGCTCGCCATCAATGCAGGCCGCGACTGATCGGCTTCTGCTCAAGCTACCCATATTCGGACCCGTCATCAAAAAAGCAGTTATCGCGCGCTGGAC